>NZ_CP022336.1:1200000-1530000 GCF_002218195.1 Sphingorhabdus sp. SMR4y
TCGAACCGACACTGGCTGCCAATACCCGTCGGCGAGACGCCATGGTTCTGAAATCGGGTCTTGCAATTCCGCATTTCGAAGAAAAAATCACCAGCGATGGCGTCGATCTGATTTTCCATTGCAACAAATCCCCGCTGCTCAATCACAAAGGCGAAACGATCGGCGTGCTGACCACGGCAGTTGACATCACGGCCCGGAAATTTGCCGAAGAGCACAGAACGCATCTGGCGCTGCATGACATGCTTACGGGGCTCCCAAACCGCGTGCTTCTTGCCGAGAATGTCAAAACCACCATCGCCAACTGCAAGAAAACCGACAGCCAGGCGGCTCTTTTGCTGCTTGATCTGGATCGTTTCAAGATCATCAACGACACCCGTGGCCATCACAGTGGCGACGCCCTGTTGCGCGAAGTCGCGCAGCGGATCTCCAAGGTTATCGGTCCCGAAGATTTCGCCGCGCGCATCGGTGGCGACGAATTTGCAGTCATTCTGAGCAAATTTGAGAATATCGATTCAATCAATTCGCGCTGTTCCAAGATATTGAAAGCAATCAGCGAACCCTATGCGATCAGTGGCATCGGTCAGGTTATCAGCGCATCAATCGGTGTCAGCCTGATGCCCGGTGACGGGGACGAATATGAGGAAGTGCTGCGCTTGGCCGATCTGGCCATGTATGATGCCAAAGCCAACGGCCGCAACTGCTACCGGTTCTTCTCGGAAGACATGAACGAGATTGCCCAGGCCGATGCGGCATTGGAAAACGAATTGCGTGATGCGTTTAACGACAATCAATTCGCGCTGGAATATCAGCCGATTGTCGATGCGAAGACGCTCGAATATGTCGGCCTTGAAGCACTGATCAGATGGGATCATCCCCGCCGGGGGCGCTTGCTTCCAATCCAGTTCATCCGGGTGGCGGATGAAAGCGGGCTTATGGATATACTCGGCCGTTGGGTCATTGGCGAGGTCTGTCGCGAAATCAAAGCCTATGCCGACCGTGGCATTGATCTTCCCCGTGTTGCAATCAACGTTTCTCCCCGTCAGTTCCAGAACCAGAATCTCTTTCAGGAACTGTTGGCAAATATAGAGGCCAACGGCATTGAACCGTCGAAGATCACGATCGAGATTACCGAAGAATTGCTGATCGACAATAATGAGCAAGTCCGAGCAACGCTTCAGCAGATTCGGGCCAGCGGTGTCGGGATTTCCATTGATGACTTCGGAACCGGCTATTCCTCCCTGCAATATCTTAGAGATCTGCCGGCCAATTGCCTGAAGATCGACCGAACATTCATCTCCCGCATCGAGCATAGCCCGGCCGATCGCGCGATTATCGGAACCATCGCCCATCTGGCACACGCGCTCGACATGCGTGTCATTGCCGAAGGGGTTGAGAATGATGCACAGCTCGATCTGTTGCGTGTCTCCGGTTGCGACGAAATTCAGGGTTTCAAGATTGCGCGTCCACAACGGGCAGAGGACCTCGGGAAATTATTTGACGGCCGGAAGAGTGATCCGACCAGTCATGTGGCTGAAGGTTAATCAGCTTGCTGTTCGCCAAAACAAAGGCGCCGAAACGGTCGCATAGGCATCATATGCACCCGAAAGGCGGCATGGATGGCCAGGTACGCGACCGCGAACATGAGATGATCAAGAACCGGATCGTTCTGGTCATATTGGGGTGGTCCCTCAGCATGTTACTCGGCGCTTCCTCCGGGCTGATCATCGGCTTCAGTGCCTATTTCATTCTGAGCGTTGCCATTGCCATTGCCTATCGTTTGGGCTCCACACCATCCAACTTGCGGCGTTTTTTCGGACTTTGCACCGATTTCGGTGTCGGAGCGTTCCTCTTTCAGATCGGCGGAGAAGGCGTAGCGGCCGGATATCCGCTATTTCTCTGGGTCATTCTCGGCAACGGTTTCCGCTTTGGCATTCAGTGGCTTTTCATGGCGTCCGCCATGGCAGCCATGGCGTTCGGATGGGCCATATATTCCGTAGAATTCTGGCGCCAGAATTCCTCGCTTTCGATTGGCTTGCTGATCGGCCTGCTGGTCATCCCGGCCTATTGCTCGACATTGATTACCAAAATTTCCCAGGCGAAAGAAGAAGCCGAAGCGGCCAATAAGGCCAAAAGCCTGTTTCTGGCGAGCATCAGTCACGAACTGCGCACACCGCTGAATGCGATCATCGGCTATGGCACGCACTTGCTCGAAATGAAGCTGCCGGAGAAACAGCACCAGATGATCGCAACCAGTGTTTCGGCTGGTCGTCATCTGCTCTATCTGATCAATCAGTTGCTGAATTTCGCACAATCTGATTCGCGGGAAGAACTGCCAGAACCAAAATCATTCTCTCTGGTCGACATTCTCTCCGAAGTCCGCGACATCATGCAAATCGCCGCCGATGAGAAGGATCTCGAAATCATCCTTCAGGCGGAGCCGAGCAGCGACCAGTTGATTTCAGGTCAACGCGACTATGTTCGCAACATACTCCTCAACCTCACCAGCAATGCGGTAAAATTTACAAAGTCGGGATCGGTCACATTGAGATGCGGATTTATCTCTCCATCCGATCCAGCCGAAATGTGGGTGTCGGTGAGCGATACCGGGCCCGGGATCGCGAAAGAGGACCATCAGAAGATATTCGATGTTTTCCAGCAGGCTAACGACAAGATTGCGAATGAATTCGGCGGGACGGGACTGGGATTGGCAATCTGCCAGAAACTGGCCAACCAGATGGGTGGTGAGATTTCCCTCGACAGCGATCTCGGTGCCGGCAGTACCTTCACCCTGTCATTCCCGGTCGACCTACTGGAACCGGACGCCCGGGACAGCGACAATGACGTCGTCAGGATCCTGTCGCTCACACAGGATAACCATGCTCCGGACATCTGTAATGATAAAGATCAGCCGGTCAAAATCGACCATTTCCAGTGCGAGACACCGGAGGACATTCAGGAAATTATAGGCCAGCTCAATCTCGAACTCTATGACATCGCTTTGCTGGATGAAGCTCTTGCGAGCATCCAGGACGATCAGTCTCCGCTTTGGTCTGCCTTCCAGGCCGCTCAACTTCCGCCGGTTTTGTTGACCGAAGGCAAGGCAAAGACTCTCAGAGACATCCAGCTGCGTGCCGCTTTCGCCACCCTTCTTCCTCCCGGCTCGGATTTCAGCGCAATACGCAGCGCCGCCCAGATCGGCTGTTCCTTTGTGGGCTCGGGCCCGCGCCAGCAGATCGACGCAGAAGAAAGCCATCAGCCATCCGAAGTCAAACCGGTCCGCGTGCTGGTTGCGGATGACAATCGGACCAACCAGATGGTACTGGAGACGATCCTGTCCAATGTCGGACACGAGGTCACGGTGGTGGCAGACGGAGAAGCAGCCCTCGAACAACTCGAACAGGGGTTTTTCGATATCGTCTTCCTGGATGTAAACATGCCGGTCATGGGGGGCATCGAATGCTGCCGGTTGTGGCGGCAGATCGAAGGACCGAGGAACCATGTTCCGATCATCGGTCTGACAGCAGACTCGACCGAGGAAACCGAAAAGAAATGCCTCGATTCCGGCATGGATTTGCGAATTACAAAACCGATCGAGGCAACCGAACTGATCGAGGTTATCGCGTCGCAGACGGACAATAGGGACAGCGGGCAGCCAGCCGAAACCGTTTCCGATCCGATGGGCGTGGTCAGCCATTTCGACAGCAAGTTGCAGCGGCCCGAACCGCCAGCCGTTGATCCGACTCAACTGGATTATCTGCTGTCGATTGGCGATGAGGCGTTTGTGAAATCGATCATAGAGGCCTATCTGGAAGATACCGGCGAAATCCTCGTCGCCTTCCGCAAGTCGGTGGAAGATGCATCCGTTGATGATTTCCGTTTCCACGCTCATGCGTTCAAAAGCGGCGCCGCCAATGTCGGCGCTAGTCATCTTGTAGAAACGTGCTCGAAACTGGAGGTTATCGCCGAACCGGAGTTCTTGGAAAGACGTCAGGAATATCTGGCGAAAATCGAACAACAGATCATCGATATCCGCGCTTATCTCGACAGCAGATTGGCCACCGCAAATGATCCGGCACCAGCCGAACAGGCCGCGCTAATCTAGCTTATTGTCAGACAGCCCGCAGCGACCGCATTATCCGCCGATCTTGCGCCGAAGCCAGCCGCTCCATCTTGCGGACGTCTGCATCTTCCAGATAGAGCGCGGTTTCGGCCCATGTATCAGTGATTTCGAGCAACTCTTCCAGACTCACCGGATTGGCAATTTTCCGGGCACGATAGACAGCCCGCTCGGCATGGAAGCGTTTGCGATTTTCCTTGGTATATTCGACGATCGCGGCTTCGCCCATTCCGTCGTCTGCCAATATGTCGACCACACCCATGTCGTAGAGCTGGGCCCCCGTATATAATTTGCCCTCGAGTATAAAGCGCTCGGTCTCCTTGCGGCTGAGACGCTGTCGCAGAAAGCTGTAGGCGCCCATTCCGGGAAAGAGATTGAACAGGATTTCCGGCAATCCCAGTCGCGCGCTTTTCTCTGCCACCAATATGTCGAACGCCAGAGCATGTTCGAAACCACCGCCCAGAGCATCGCCCTGCACCAGAGCCATTGTGATGATTGGCGCTCCAAAGCCGGTGCTGTTTTCATATTGCATATGGACACAGGTTCGGGCGTATTTTTTCAATGCCCCAAGGTCACGACGACGGATACAATCGGCAAAATGTTTCAAGTCTCCGCCGAGATTGTAGATCCCCGGGGTGTGCGAGGCAGCAACAAAATAGCGCAACGGGTCGGCAGCCTGATTACTTTTGGTCCCGTAGGTGGAATGGATCCAGTCCTGTACCTGCTGAATCTCTTCGCCCAGTGCATATGTGTAACTGGGACGCGATTTCTGGTTCATATAGCACCAGAATATTTCATCAGACCGATCAAATCTCAGGTCGATCTCGCTGAACTGTTTCGAGAATATATCCTGTTCCGCGACCGGTGGTGTCTGGACGAGCATGTCATTTGCCTCGATCGTCACATTACGATCCAACTCGTTGGCAGCGCGACTGCGAAAGTCCATATCATACTCCATGTCCGGCAAGATGTTCGACGATACTCAGCCTAACAAAACTCAATGCCTAATATGTAAAATTTTATGACATGACCCATTTCAATGCAAGTGAAACCGAGTTGTTTAGGTAACATGCTTAATAGACTCAGGAATTTTGTTATCTTTGAGTCATTTGCGTGAAAATATTTTCACATAATTCGTTAATATTCTGAAAGATAAGCCGCACATTCATGGTCGCCCTGCGCGCCTTTGGTATGCTTTCGCACGTTTCGGGTCACCCGGAGGCGTCCATTTTCAACCGGCGTCGGACTCTGCTCCAGCCGATTGATTGACCAGACCGCGAAAGGCACGAACGGCAGATCGATTGCCCTTGGTAACTTCAAAAACATCCTCCGCGATCGGCATCTCGACCCCATATTTCTTGGCCAGAGCGATGACCGTCGGAGCGCTTTTCACCCCCTCGGCGACCATGTGCATATCGGCGATGATTTCATCGATGTGCCGGCCTTTCCCCAACTCTACCCCGACATGGCGATTACGGCTTAGCGGGCTGGTACATGTTGCGATCATGTCCCCCATGCCGGTAAGGCCGGCAAATGTTTCAGACTTCCCGCCCATGGCAACGCCGAGCCGGGTTATTTCGGCCAGCCCCCTGGTAATCAATGCCGAACGGGTATTGTCTCCCGCGCCCAGACCATCGCCCATGCCAACCGCGATCGCGATGATATTCTTCAGAACTCCACCCAGCTCGCACCCCAGCAAGTCGGTATTGGTGTACACGCGGAACAGACCGGAGTGGAAAAGCTGCTGCAACTGTTTGACAATGATTTCGTCTTCCATCGAGATCACGCTCGCAGCCGCCTGCCCCGCCATGATTTCACGGGCCAGATTCGGGCCGGTCAGAACGCCTACCGGATGGCCCGGAAGCACTTCCTCTATCACCTCGGTCATCCGCTTGCTGGTGGACAGTTCCAAGCCCTTGGTCAGGCTGATGACCGGAACCCACGGCCTTAGAAATTGCTTCGCCTCTTCAAGAACCGCGCGGAAATTACTGGAAGGTATTCCCATCACCAGAACGTCCGCGCCCGACACGGCCTCTCCGATCTCGGACGTCGCCGTCAATGCAGGCGGCAATTTTATCTCGGGCAGATATTTGCTGTTGCGATGATGGGTGTTGATATCGTTGACGGTTTCAGGGTCACGGGCCCAGATTTTTATTGGCGCATTTCGTGAAACCAGGGAAGCCACCGTGGTGCCCCAAGAACCGCCCCCGAGCAATCCAACCTTCAATTCCATAACCACCCTCCATCGACGACTCCTCTAACGGGAACCAGTCTGCGCAAACTGCAGGGGATTTCAGTATTTTGCAAGAAACGCGAGATGATGCCTGGCGGTATCCTTCGGATTTTCGATCATGGGAATATGACCGACATCTTCGAACACCACCGATTCAGCATTGGGGATACCGTTTTCCAGCACGTCCACACAACTGACATCAATCAACTGGTCATGACGTCCCCAGATGATGAGCGTTGGTGCTTTTATCTGCCCGAGCTGGTCATTCAGCGGCTTTACAGTGCCGTCTTCGACCAATGTCCAGAAAATCTTGTCGAGCAATTCGCGATGGACGGCGAAATCCTCGTAGAAAATCTTGCGGAATTGTCCCGGGACTTTCATCGGTTTGTGGGCGACAAAAGCCATCATTCGCTTCACATCGTCAGGGCTGTGGATCTCCAGCGGATTCTTGCCGGACTGGGCCTCTTTCTGAAGCTCGCTTTCATTGGCTCCGATGACGCCGGCATTGTTGAACAAGGTCATCGACAGCAAGCGTTCGGGATAGTCCAGCGCAAAGCGCAGAGCCACAAAACCGCCCATGCTGTTGCCGCCAATATGGCATTTTTCTATGCCCATGGCGTCCAGAAAATCACGCACACGCGCAGCCTGGGTCACCATGTCATAGTCACGGCCAATATCGCGGATATTCTCTCCAAATCCCGGCAGGTCGGGAGCAATCAAACGATATTTGCCAACAATTTGCGGCGCATATATGGCCCAATTGTCCTTGTCGCCGCCAAAGCCGTGCAAAAGCACCAATGGCTCGCCATCGGCCGCTCCCCCTTCGAGATAAGGCCAGACGATGTCATCCACTTTGATCGACTTCGCCTTGAGCTTGCCTTTGCGCCGCAAACTGTTCCGCAGAAAGCCATATAATGTCCGTGGGAACAGCACGTAGAGCGCGATCAGCGACACCATCAGAAAACCAAGAATGGTCAGGAAGATTTCGACTGTTTCCACGTTACGCTCCTCTCGTCGCCAGCTGTCTGTCCAGCCAGTCGGTCATGTCGTTCAACACGATATCCTTTTCCGGCTCGTTGAAAATCTCGTGGAACAGTTCCGGATAGATTTTCAGCTGCTTTTCGGTCGAGGATAAATGGTGATCCAGAAATTCCGAACCATCCGCAGCGGCGAGGCTGTCCTTGCCGCCGTGCAGCAGAAGCATTGGCAGCCTTATCCGTCCGGCATTCTCCTGCACCATTGCCATATTGCCCAGCATTTCCGCCGCGAGCCTTGCTCCCATCTTGCCGTTATAGACGAGCGGGTCGGCAAGATAGTCGGCAACAACCTTCGGATCACGACTGACCCCGTTCGGATCAAGTTCGAGCACACCGAGCTTTGGAAAGAAGCGGGAAAGAAAGCCGCTTATCGCCTTGAGCGCCGCAGATGGTTCCTCGGCCGCCTTAATCGCCGGACCGGAAAGCACGCAGGCGGCAAATTTGTCCTGCCCGGCAAGCAGATAGGACGCGCTGATCAGGCCGCCCATGCTATGTCCGACAAGCAGGACCGGCAATTCTGCGAAATCCTGCTTCGCCTGTGCAAACAGCTGATCCACACCGTCGCGGAACACCGAAAAGTCCGGGACAAAGCCCGGTGTCCCATCCGATTTTCCGTGCCCCCAGTGATCAAGAGCGTAAACCGCATAGCCCTTGGCCACGCAATGTTCGGCAAAATACTGATAGCGTCCACTATGCTCGGCATAGCCATGCACGAGCAAAATGACGGCCTTGGGATCATTGTCCGGCAGCCATTTCTGCCAGAATAATTCCGCTCCGGCACCCTTCGAACCGAGCGCTAGCGTCAGCTTGCCGTTTTCATGGTTCAAGCGATTTTCCTTTTCACTACCAGCTCATGGTCGTGCGCCAGTTCATTTTCATAGGCGAACAAGATCCGGTCCAGCGTCTGACTGATCTTGGTCTGGGTCCGGACCATCTCGATTTTGGGCCAGGTGGTGCGCTCGCCGAGCTGGATCAATTCGGAAATATCCTCGACCGGCAGATTGCTCAGCAGCTTGGTCGGGCTCCAGAACATGGTGGGCCGAATGATATTGATGTCACCGGTGTAATCCTGATTGATCAGCGAGAGCGCCATATTCGCCATACTGTTCAGGCGCGGAAAATAGGACAAGGGCTTCTGCATGATCTCCACATTGGCGTTGAGCCAGGCCTTCATCGTCGCGGTGGAGGCGTTGCGGATCGATGACAGTGGATTGCGCGTTTGGCCGACATCCGTGGCGAACGGCGTTGCCAGTGGATTGGCCTGACTGACAATGTGATGATTGACGCCATAAAGCCGTGCCAGCCTTTTCACCGGCAGATCGTGCGTGACCGAGCCGTCAACCCATTTCCGGTTGGGCAAATAGGGAATCCGCTCGCCACGATGGTCTTTCGCCGCCAGTGTGACCGGCGGATAGATGCCCGGAACCGCACAGGACGCCAGGACCGCTTCGCGAATGAAGACATTGGGCGATGCAATGGCGTTGAGCAGCCGCGAGGTCTGGTGTTTTTCCGCCGGCGCGATGGACACGTTCAGGTGCCGGCCGGTAAGCTCATAGGCTTCCTGAAAGGTAAGGTCCGGCAGCAGGTCTGACAGACGCTGGCGTATCTCGTCGGCCCGCATCCGGCTGGGACTACCCAGCAGACTTGCAGCATCATCATTTTCGGGGCCCATGATCAAATTTTCCGGTTTGAAAAATGGCGGAATATCCTTGTCCGTGTGGGTACTGATCAATGCACCAACCACCGAACCGCCACTGGATCCGGACATGATATCGGGCAGCAGTCCCTCCTCCCAGAGCGCCTTGGCCACCCCGACATGAAAATAGAGATAGGCTCCGGAGCCGCTCATCAGAAAGGCCGAGCGTCCATAGCAATGCTGGGCGCGGCGAAAGAAATCGAGCTTTTCCTCAAACGGGATATCCGCAACCTTGTCGCTCGCAAGATATTCCAGCGAATTTGCAATCGCATCGACATAATCCTGGATCAGCTGCTTGGTGCCGAATTTGGCCTTCTGGTGAAGCCGGGCATGGCCCATCCCGTCCATATTGCCATGTATGCCCTCATTCAGAGCGTATAGCAGCCCGGCATTATCCTGCTCTTTCCATAGCCTGGAGAGCCGCTTCAGGCGCCGCCTAATGGAAGCGTGATCGAAATGCTTGCTTTCATCCGATCCCTTCCAGATATCGACTCCGGTAGATTTGTCGTGCGCTTTCGCGGCTTTCGACCATTCGGAATAGCTTTTGGCCTGGGCCATCGCTTTTTCCATTTTCAAAGTCGTGTTCAGGATCATATTGGGTCCACTCTTTCACCAAAATTACGCATGGTATCGCGCATCGCCCGTGTATCGTGCGACGTGCAAACAATCCGCTCCCTAATTCCTCTTCGATTTGTCGCGACTGACCGGTTTCGGTGCAACCGTCCTCGGCTTTTTCGCAACCCGTCGATACATCACCGATCCGTCACCGGAATCAGGCTGCTTTTTCGCAGTTTCGCTTGCTTTCTTGGGTTTTTTGACAACCTCGCTCGGCTTAGCATCTCGCAATTCATCAAAAGCCTTTTGCAGGCATTCCCTGAAAAACTCAATATCGGGCATGATCTTTCGGTCCGAGATGATGCTGAACGAGATTGTCCCGTTATAGCTCGGCGTAGCGATAAACAGTCCCATTCCATGGGCCAGCGGAGCAAGACCATATTGATGGGTCAGCTTGGCTCCGTTCATATAGAGCTGGATCTGCGGGCCGGGAACATTGGAAACCATGAGATTGCTCATTTTTGGCGCAAACCGTTCATCGGTCAATATCCGCGACACGCCGGCCATAGTCACACCTGGAATATGTTTCGACAAATCGGTCATGATGCGCGCGCTAAGACCGGACTTTGCCGCCTTGGTTTCGCGGGTCGTATCCCGGATCGCTGCCAGGCGCTCAATCGGGTCCGCGATATTCGACCAGATCTTGATCGTCATCGCCGATATGTTGGTACCCGGGTTGGATTCTTCACCAGACCGGCTGCGAGCGTTGACCGGAGCGACAGCCACCAGCGGTTCCTCCGGCAACTCCTTGTGCTTGGTCAGATAGCGGCGCAGAGCCCCGCTGCAAATCGCCAGCACCACATCATTGATCGTGGCTTCGGGCGCTTTGAGGCGCATTTTCTTGAGTTCGTCGAGGTCGAATGTTATCGCGTCAAACATCTTATGCGGCGTGACCGCAGCGTTGAAGCGCGTTTGAGGGACACCGGACTCCGTTTTCTCGGCGCTGCCAGTCAGATTTTTCTGCGCCGATGACAGCAGTGCCGGGGCAAATTTCATCAACGCCTGAGTTAGCTTGACCGGCGAGGTGACGGTGCTGTTGATCGCACGATTGAGGATTTCTGCGGTGGTCGGAAGAGCATTGGCCGCGATCTTGGTCTTGGGCAATGGAATGGCGGGAGTCCCATCGGGATCCTTGTCGGAGATTGCAGCAAAGAAATGCGCCCCGGAAACACCGTCGATGGTCGAATGATGGATCCGCGTCAAAATGGCATAGCTGCCCTTCGCATAGCCCGGAATATTATCAAGCCCTTCCAGCACATACATGTCCCAGAGCGGCCGGTTCATATCCAGCGGCTTGCTGTGATGGCGCGCGACATGAATACAAAATTGCCGCCAGTCCCCCGGTTCCGGCAAACGACTGTGCGAAATATGCGCTTCAAGATCAAAATGCTCGTCTTCTACCCAATAGGGATGATCGATATCCAGCGGCAGGCGGTATAATTTCCGCTTGAACATCGGCGAGATGTCCATCCGCTTGCGCATATGCTCGATAATATCCTTGAACCGCACTTTCCCGCCGGGAGCGGTCGAGGGGTCATAGATATAGACAGCCATCACATGCGTGAGATTGGTGGCGGACTGGATATAGAGAAACTGGGCGTCCTGCGCGCTCAGCTGGTTAATATTGCTCTGCTCGTTCATCAATCGTGTCCTTTCGACAGCGCGATCATTCAAATATCTTGTCGGCCAGAACTAGCAGCTCGAGCCGGGACTTTTCCATGCGCCGCGACAGCGCTCTGAATTTCCGCAACAATGCCTTGCGTTCTGCTATTGTCTCGGGGGTGGTTTCCCCGGTCAGCCCAAGTCCCGCCGCCATTCTGAAACCATTCTCAAACAGGATTTTTCCGATCGAAGATTCGCTGGTGATGCGCCGGAGAAGATAGGCCTGCCGACCTTCTTTCAATGCTGTTTCCACACAGCTTTTCTTGTCGATGGCATCGCCGGGTTCCAGCCGCGACAGGATATCCAGAACGATAGTATAGGCTTCTACGAAAGGCAGGAATACGGCGTGGCCGATCAGCGGCTGAAAGCGGTTGGTAAGACTGGTCAGCTTGACGCCTCCCTCCTCCAGCTTCGCCTCCCAGTTGGGGTCAGCCCGCTGTAATTCGGCTTTCAAATTCTCGCGATACTGCTGCTTCTCTGGATAGAAAAATTCGAATTTGAAGAGATCGCGAAGCCGGTCGGTTTCTTCCCAGAACACTTCGGCCGCATTACGGTCGCTGACCTCGCGCGCTTTCAGGACGGATAATTCGATAATCGCCTTGTCGAGAAAATGATGGATGATCGTGTTGCGATAATAGCTGGCAATCGGATGCTGGGCCGGTTCGATCGCATAGACCAGCGTAGAGCCTTTATCGTAGCGTACGAGCAGACCGTTATTGACCAATGTCTCGATAACACGCTGGACACCTTCCAGATTTTCATCCGTCAGGTCGTCGCTCATCCGGATATTCCGTTCGCGGGCCCAGCCGACGAGAAAGTTGATCACCGCGCGCAACTCGTCTTCCGTCATCGCTCGCGGCGCAGTGCCCAGCAGACACAGACACATCAGCGAAGTCAGGGTGAGCGGCGTAGCCCGATTGGCCTGTACCGCGACCTCGAACGCCATTTTCGACAGCGCCAGCCGATCATTCGGATTGGGCGCTTTCTTGACCACGACAGGCTCGCCGAAGTCGACATAGACCTTGCCCATCGGCTCGCGAAGACTGCGGAGATAGCCGATAAACCAGCTCAGGGATTCCGGCTTCTTGATCCTGCCGGTCTGCTCGCTGGCATATTCCTCGACATCGCGGATCAGATCGAAACTGGTGACCACGGGGATGATATGGACATTTTCGATATCGTTGCTGTGCGCACTGTCCATCACATATTTGAGCAGACCATAGCGCGGCGGCATCAGCTTGCCGAGCCGGGAGCGTGTGCCTTCAAAGGCCCAGGTCATCGGGAAGCGCTTTTCCAGCAGGTAGCTGACATAATAGCGCAGGACGAGCTTGTAGACCGGATTATTCTCGAAACTCCGGCGAATGAAGATGGTGCCGGCACGGCGCAGCATGAAGCCCAGACCGAAAAAGTCCAGATTGATGCCGCCAAACAGATGAATAAGCGGCAAGTCGTTTTGATAGGCAAGATCGGTAGCGGTCACGCCATCAATATAAGTTTTGTGAGTGAACAATAGCAGCGTCGGATGTTCCCGCATGGTCTGGCGCAAGCGGGTCAGTTCCTTGCGGTTGAAGACCACCTCGTCATCATAGCCCTGCGACAGCATGAACCGGTCGAGCTTGGCCTTCATGTCAATGAAAAGCGGGCTCGGTCGTGCGATCAGCTCCCTCATATATTTCGCGGCCTGTTCGTGCAGCTCGGCCTCGCTTTCGCCGCGTTCGGCGGCGAGCTGCGTCATCGCGGACCGAAAGCGCGCATCGCTGCGCAGGCCGTCGGCCACATGCCGGGGCACTTTGTAACGCCGTCCGCGCAATCCGCGCTCGGCAATGTCCAGCACCAGACCGGCCTGACGCACGACAAAGGCTGCAAATTCTTTGTTGTCGGTCTGGTTGTAATCCTTGCTGAGTTCTGCAAAATTCTGCTTCAACTCGCCGATAGTTGCGGGCTGGCCGATCAGACACTGGGCGCGCCGCTTGTTGCGCAAAAGAATCGACCGGGCGCGAAAGCTTCCGGGATTGCGCGGGTCCCCGAAAATGACGTGGCGCATTTTGACGGCGCGACTTTTTTCGAAATTGGGAATGCGCCAGGCGATGCGAACGGGGACCACAAGCGTATCCGGACTGTCCTTCAGCTTTTCCTCGAGACGCGCCAGCCGCATTTTGGCTCGTTCGTCCGATATCGGCAGGCTCACCCAGTTGAGCGTTTCATCTGCACCAATGCCCGGCATCGAGGTCTGTATCCAGTTGAGCAGATAGCGCCGCTCGACTCCGTTGCGCGCATCGATGATGAATAATTTGGGGCCTTGCGCCAGCAGCGGGCCGGAACTTGCTATTTGCGCTGCTTCGTCCATCCCCACTCCTCGACTGCAGCCTATTCAGCCGCTTCCATTTTTGACGACTTTCTCGCGGCGGGCTTGCTAGACGGGGTAGATCGACTGGCCGCCCGCTTTGCAACGGGCTTTTTTGTTACTGTCTTTTTGGCGCCGGTTTTCCGGGTCGCGGGTTTCTTTCGCGCTGTGCTGCTTTTCTCTGGCGCGCGATCCTCGCTCACGAGAGCCTCAAGCGCGTCTTCTTCTTCCGCCTGTCCCAGAGCCTTAAGGAACATTCCTCGCACTTCTGCAACATGTTGGTTCATCGTCCGGCTGGTCCATTTGCTGGTATCGACCGCAGGCAGCACGTCCACACGCACCTTGGCAGGACGCATCAGAAATTCGTTCTTGGGCGCAACATCGCCGGCATTGTGAATGACAATCGGTACCATCGGCACACCCGCCTGGATCGCCATATGGAAAGCACCCTTTTTGAAGGGCCCCAGTTTCGGCGAAAGCGTGCGCGTGCCCTCCGGCGCGATGACGATGGACTTGCCATCAACTTTGACCGCATCAATCAGCGGCGCCATTGCCTTGATCGCGCTTCCGGCATTGGCCCGATCAATGAAAACCGTGCCTGCCAGTTCCATCAGTTTGCCGATTACCGGCGTGTCGCGGACCTCTTTCTTGGCCACACCGCCCATGTCCCGGCGGATCAGCTTGGCGAGAATCATGACATCCGCCTTGCTCTGGTGGTTGAAGACGAAGATGCAGGGACGCGACGTCCAGAGATTTTCCTCGCCGGTCACTTCCAGCTCGCAGCCGGTCAGCGCGGTCGCCAGGTCGCCGAACAGTCCGGTAGAGAAATTCATCGCCTCGCGCTTCGATCCGGTGAGTGCCCAGATCGGCAGCGACGCCACCGCCGAGCCAATCAGCGATCCAGTGGCATAGATCGTCCGGACATAATCCACCGGCTTGCCCTGCCCCCGGCTTTCATATTTTTCCAGCGGCCAGCCATGTTCCCGCGCCGCTTCGCGCAATTTCGAGTTGGGGTTCAGCGGCCGCGGCTTGCCGACGCGTTCGAGCAGTTCGATGTCGTCATAACTGTCGGAATAGAAATAGCTCTCGTCCAGATCCAGCCCATATTCGGCAGCAAGCCCTTCTGCGGCAATGACCTTGCCCTCGCCGAAGCACAGGGGACGAACGATGTTACCGGTAAACTCGCCATTCTCGACTTCATATTGCGAACACAGCACATGCTCGATGTCGAGGTCGCGGGCCGTAGGCTCGATCTGGTAAATGGTCGCGGAGGAAACGATCGCAATTGTATGCCCCTTTGCGCGATGCGCCTCGATCAGCGCCCGTGCTTCGGGATAGACTTTGCGCGCAATATGCTTTTCGTAAAGTTCTTCGCCAAATTCGAAGTAGCTGTCCTCGGTCACGCCCTTCATGAATTTCGCCGCGCCCGACATCAGCCCGGAGAATCCCATGTTGCCGGTGCTATATTGGGCCATCACATTGATCGTTTCGACGACTTCCTCGGCGGTCATTTCGCGCCGCTTGATTTTCTCCCACAACATCGCAGTGGCCGAATAGCCGGCGATTATGGTGCCATCAAAATCGAAAAGAGCGGCGATGTGCGGCCCTTCCGGAGCGTCCAGCACATCTTGTAGATGGGATTGATATTCAGCCGATTTAGTCTTGGTCATGCAAATGTCCTTCGCCGAAAGCCCATCGTGCCAAAAAACAGCAGCATTTCCCAGCTAATATTGGCGAAATATGCAATTCACTCCGCGATCGGCGATGAAAGTCCCCTTATGGTTCACTTGTGACCGAAGGATGAAGATTTTGCAATCAACCGACGGGGACGATGCAAACCCGCATTTCTTTCCCGCAATCCTCTGGACTGCTCAGGGAAAGTCCATTTTCGCGGCAATGGTTCGCTGGATCACGGTTATCACACATAATGCCGCATAGCCTCCGGCGATGACGGCAAAATACTGGGGTAACAGGCACATCAGGACAAAGGCAGTGATGGTTTCCGTGCCTTCGGCGAGGCCCGTATTGTAGAAGAAGCTTTTCTTGCCATGCGCCTCGGTTTCGCGACCCGTCTTGGCCGCCAATATGGCATAAGCGAGAAAGCTGATCCCGGTGAGCGTAAAACTGGCAATCAGGATCATTGCAAAGGGCAGATTGGCCGGGACGGCGAAGCCGAAGCCGAGCGGGACCGCGACGTAAAAGGCAAAATCGCAGACAATATCAAGATAGCCGCCGAAATCGGTTTGCTTGGTCGCGCGCGCGATCGCGCCGTCGAGGCCATCGAGGATGCGGCTCACCAGAACCAGCCCGAGCCCCAGGAGATAGTGCTGATAGCCAATTGCCACACCCGCAGCGATTCCGAAAACTGCGCCCGCGAGCGTGACCTGATTGGCGGAGACACCTGCCCGCGCCAGCCCCTTGCCAATGGCATTGAGCGGTGGATCTATCAGCGGTCTTATCTTGGAATCCAGCATGTCCCGCCCCTTAGGTAAAGGTTATCAGACCAATCACCGCCCCGGTCATCGCGGTGGCGCAATTGCCGACGATCCAGCTTTTCATGCCCAGGCCCGCCACTTCGACGCGCCGCGATGGCGCCAGCGTGCCGATGGTCGACACCAGCAATCCGACGCTGGCGAGATTGGCGAAACCGCACAAGGCATAGACGACAATCAGCTGGCTGCGCGGATCAAAGGTCCCCTCCGGCAGCGTCGACAGATCAAGATAGGCGACATATTCGTTGAGAATGGTCTTGGTACCCATCAATGCGCCAGCGGCCGGTGCCTGGTCCCAGGGCACGCCCAGGGTCCACATCAGCGGCGCAAACAGCCAGCCGAACGCGCGTCTGATCGTCACTGCCTGCCCGTCGACAAGCGGCAGAACGGTAAGCATCTGGTCGACCAGCGCCACCAGCGCAAAGACCACGAGGATGATCCCGATTACCGCCAGAAAGACCTGCACACCTTCCATCGTCCCGCGGACAATGGCATCAATGCTGCCGTCATATTTGAGTCCCGGCTGTTCATCGCCGGTCTCGGTCTTGCCGTCACCGGGCACCATCAGGCGGGCCAGCAGTATCGCGGCTGGCAGCGAGATCAGCGAGGCGGAAATCATGTGGCCGACCGCATTGGGCACGGTGGCGGACAGGGTGGAAGCGTAGAGCACAAGTATCGCGCCGGAGATGGTCGACATCGCCAGCACCATGACCATGAACAGTTCCGCGCGGCTCATCTTCTCGAAATAGGCGCGCAATATCAAAGGCGATTCCACCACGCCGAGGAAGATATTCGCGCCGCCGCTCAGCCCGACCACGCCGCTCACGCCCATAGTCTTGCGCAAGGCCCAGGACAGGCCGCGAACAATCCACGCGAGCACACCCCAGTGCCACAGCAGGGCGGACAGCGCCGAGAAGACGATGACCAGAGGCAATATCTGGAAGGCGATGATTAGCGGCGGCTCGGCGCCTTCCTTCAGGACAAAGGGCAGTTCTGCCCCGCCGGCATAGCCGAACATATAGGAGGATCCGACCAGCGTCGCTTTCTCGATTGCCATTACGCCCTGATCGGCGAGACCGATGATGTCCCAGACAAAGGGCACCCGGACAATTATCAGCGCGATGGCAAATTGCAGCAGCAGCGCCCCGCCGATCCATTTCCAGCCAGGCCGGGCCTGCCGGTTTTCGGACAGCAGCCAGACAAAGACAAGGATCAGCGACAGGCCAATCAGGCCCTGGCCTTGCTGCAGGATATCCATCATCCGCGCATCCATTTGTGATAGCGCTCGACCCAGCGCAGCAGCCCTTCCGGCGCATGCGCTCGCTTCCATTCGCCGGCGGCATATTTATTGGCTTCGGCCATGGTCGGATAGGTGTGGATCGTGCCCAAAATCTTGTTGAGGCCGAGCTTGTATTTCATCGCCAGCACATATTCCGCCAGTAATTCCCCCGCATGATCACCGACAATCGTCACACCCAAAATCCTGTCCTTGCCCGGCGGGGTCAGCACTTTGACAAAGCCCTGCGTGGCGCTGTCCGCAATCGCCCGGTCCAGTTCGTGCATCGGGTAGGTCGTGACTTCATAGGCAATGCCCTGCGCTCTCGCGTCCTGTTCGTTCAGGCCGACCCGGGCGATCTCGGGATCGATGAAGGTGGTCCACGGGATCACGCGATAGTCGGCCTTGAACTTGCGGAACTGGCCGAACAGCGCGTTGACCGACGCATACCAGGCCTGATGCGAGGCGACATGGGTGAACTGATAGGGTCCGGCGACGTCACCGGCAGCGAAGATATTGGGATAGAGCGTCGCCAGATAGTCATCGGTGATGACCGTGCGGTCGGTTTCGATGCCCAGCTCTTCCAGACCAAATCCACTCAGGCGCGCGCTGCGCCCGACCGCAACCACGAGAGCATCAAAAGCGATGCTCTTCTCTTTGCTATCTGCGGACAGGATCAGCCGTTTCTCACCGTCCACCAGCTCGCAGCGGATCGCATCATGGCCGGTCAAGACCTCGACTCCCGATTGTTGCTGCGCGGCGAGGGCCAGTTCGGCGACCTCGTCATCTTCCCGCGCCAGCAGGCGGTCCGAACGCTCCACTTGCACCACCTCCGCTCCCAGCCGGGCAAAAGCCTGACTCAGCTCGCAGCCAATCGGGCCGCCGCCGAGTATGATCATCCGCTTGGGAATATCCTCCATCTGCGCGAATTCTTCCCAGAGTGTATCGCTGGTGACATAGCCGACGTCATCAAGACCGGGCAGATCGGGGACGAAGGGCCGCCCGCCGGTGGCAATGACGATGGAACGCGTGGTCAGCCTCTGTGTCTCGCCATCTTCGCGCTTTATTTCGACGGTCCAGGGATCGATGATCGTCGCATAGCCCTTCACCACGTCGACGCCGAGCCCGGTATAGCGCTCGACGCTGTCATGCGGCTCGATCTCCGCGATAATGCCGTGGATACGCTGCATCACCGCCTTGAAGCTATATTTTGGCTCGACCTTGTCCAGCCCGTAAACATCACCGTTGCGCATCTGCTCGGCGACCTTGGCGCTTTTGATCAGCGCCTTGCTGGGTACGCAGCCATAGTTGAGACAGTCGCCGCCCATTTTCGATGCTTCCACCAGAGTCACCTTGGCCTTGACCGTCGCCGCAATATAGGAAGACACCAGACCGGCGGCACCGGCGCCGATCACCACCATATTGCGGTCATATTTTTTCGGTCTGGTCCAGCGCGCATAGACTTTCCGGCGTTTGATCAGTCCGACGATCCACTTGCCGATCCACGGCGTCAGGCCGAGCGCGGCGAAGGACAGCAGCAGAACCGGCGAACCGATATCGCTGACTTCATCTATATTGGCCAGTTGCGTGCCGGCGTTGACATAGACAATGGTCCCCAGCAGCATGCCGATCTGGCTGACGATATAGAATGTCCGGGCCTTTATCGCGGTCAGCCCCATCAGCAGGTTGATCAGGAAGAAGGGAAAGATTGGCACCAGCCTCAGCGTCAGCAGATAGAATGGCCCGTCTTTTTCGACACCGTTATCTATCGCCTTCAACCGGTCGCCAAACCGCGCCTTGATCGTGTCACGGAACAGATAGCGGGACGAGAGAAAGGCGATGGTCGCGCCGATGGATGATGCGAAGGAGACAATGATCGTACCGGTAACAACACCGAACAGCGCGCCTGCTGCCAGCGTCAAAATGAGCGCACCAGGCAGGGATGCAGCCGTTGTCACCACATAGACCAGAAAGAAGATGCCGATGACCAGAACGGGCGCGGCCCGATATTGGGCGTCAAAGGCCGCTTGCTGTTCTTTCAGATTGGCCAGCGTCAGTTGCGAACCCAGGTCAAAAGAGAAGAAGCTGGCGATGGCGATGGCGAACAGAACAAGGATCAGTATTTTTTTCATGTCGCTCTTTCCGTACGGCGTGGCGCCGTTGCAATGACCAGCTGTGAATATGAACTCCTATATGGAGCTTCCAAGCGCTTTGGAAGCTAGCGCAATTTCCGGTTCAGGTAGAGTTTCTTTTATACCCTCGAGCATTATTCGTCCGATTGCGTTGCTGGAACGGAAGCGCCAGGCTCCACCACAGCTCGGCCGGACTGTCGATCTGATATTCCTCGAGTCCGATGGTCATCTTGTCATGGCCGGCTTCCGGCTGCGCGATATAGGTGCCGAATATCCGGTCCCACAGGGCGATGCTGAAACCATAATTGCTGTCCGTCTCGCCGCGCACGGTAGAATGATGGACCCGGTGCATGTCCGGGGTAACGAGTAACAGGCGCAAGCCTTTGTCCAGCCATTGGGGCAACCGCAAATTGCTGTGGTTGAACATCGCGCACAGGTTGAGCAACAACGCAAAGACGAACACCGCCAGCGGGCTCGGACCGAGCAACAGCACCAGCCCGCATTTGTACAGCATCGACAGGATCATCTCGACCGGGTGGAAACGTATCGCCGTGGTTACGTCAATGTCGCGGTCAGCGTGGTGAACCTTGTGAACAGCCCAGAGCAGCGGGATTTTGTGGGTCGCGATATGCTGGCCATAGATCGCCAGATCGAGCAGGATCAAGGCGAGCGCAAATTCCACCCAAACCGGCCAGTCGGTCCAGTTGAACAGGCCGATCTGGTTTTGTGCCGCCAAGCCAGCGACGGCAATCGCCGCGACCGGGCCCATCAGGCGGAGCGCGACGCTGTCCAGAATGATGAAAATAATATTGGTGCGCCAGCGCCGGAACCGCGCCAGCAGGCGCTTGCGACGCGGAAATATGGCCTCGCTCAGCGCCAGAATTGCAAATAGCAGGACGGACAGTAGCAGGCCATGTAACGCAAGATCATCTGTCATGAATGGGATTGTCGCTTCGCCATTTCGCTTTCCTGCTACGGAAAAATACTATCGCCGCCCTATAGCAGAGATCGCGCCCATATAAGCGCATATTCTGTAACTCTCAGTTTCTTG
Organism: Sphingorhabdus sp. SMR4y; assembly: GCF_002218195.1. Taxonomy (GTDB): domain Bacteria; phylum Pseudomonadota; class Alphaproteobacteria; order Sphingomonadales; family Sphingomonadaceae; genus Parasphingorhabdus. The sequence continues at coordinate 1,220,656 of NZ_CP022336.1, forward strand.
GGGGTTTCAGGCAGAGGCCACGCCCATCCCCTGCCCATCTTCACGAGGATTTTTCATCACAGTCCAATATGGGTTGCAGCGCTGCGAGATGATCGCTAGATGCTGCCCCGTCTATGAGGTGCGTTGGCTGAGTGGTCGAAAGCGCCGCACTCGAAATGCGGTATGCCAGCAATGGTATCTAGGGTTCGAATCCCTAACGCACCTCCACAGACATGGCCGGCTTCACAGGCTCGACAGCTTCTGCTGTCCGGGCGACCAGTCGGGCCTGTTCCCGGAGACCGGCAAGCCGCACATTATCAGCAACCGGCGTTTCCACCGCAGTCGCACTAGCCGGAAGACTTGTTCTCGGCATTGCCCTCCGCGGAGTGGCTGTCCAGCAGGCTGCGCATTTGCAGCGTCGCCTGATTTGCGTTCACGCCGACCAGAAAACGAACTTCCTGCAATCCGTCGCGCAGCGCCAGGCTATTGTCTTCATCCTCGCACAGGCAGGCCATGTCCCAGCCTTCAAACAATCTTTCCGACACGCTGGACAGATCGATAAGCTGCAAATCGACATGGCGAAAATCGCAGCAGATACGCTCGAAAGCATTTTCAAGCGCGTCTGACGGTCCTTCCAATATCTGGATGAACGTTCCGTCCACGAAAAGCAGGCTGCCCGTCAGGTCAGCCGACTGGTTTTGCACGGCCGAAGCTTCCGCAATTTCACGAGCCGTCTGCTGCGGCTTTTCACCGCACTGATCGACATCGAGTCTGCTCGTATAGAGGATCCGCGAAAACTGTTTGCTTGAAGTAAAAGCGTTCATGCTGCAGCCTGTCCTTTCTCGCGGTGAAACAGCTCGCCTATGCTGGAGGCATTAACGGGTCGACTGAACAAGAATCCCTGCACATCATTGCATCCGTGCTCCGCAATAAAGGCCATCTGCTCGTCGGTCTCAATGCCCTCCGCCGTTGTTTTCATATGAAGGCTCGCGCCAAGCTGGGTGATCGCGCGCACGATGGATGCGCTGCCGGCATCGCTGGGGAGCTGCTGGACGAATGATTTGTCGATTTTGATCCGGGTAATCGGAAAACGGTGAAGATAGCTCAGCGACGAATATCCCGTTCCGAAGTCGTCCAGTGATATGCGAATCCCGGAATCATGCAGTTGCGTGAGCGTGTGCATCACAGTTTCATCATTACCGAGCAGCGCCGTTTCGGTAATTTCCAACTCCAGCCGTGTTGCCGGAAAGCCAGAATCCTTCAGCGCTTCCATAACGGTCTGGTGCAAGCGCGGATCCCGCAACTGAACCGCCGAAATATTCACTGCCAGGTCGATATGTTCGGGCCACGAAGCGGCATCGAGACACGCCTGTTTGAGAACACCGGCTCCGATCCGGGAAATCAGTCCCAGCTCTTCCGCAATCGGAATGAATTCGGATGGCGGTACGTCTCCACGCTCGGGGCAGGTCCACCGCAGCAGGGCTTCCGCTCCGGTATAGGCACCGGAAGCAGAGTCGATAACCGGTTGATAGGCGATCTTGAAATCTTCCCGCATGCAGGCGCGACGCAGATCGGTTTCCAGAAAGCGGCGCCTCTGGATGGCTTGCTGCATCGTCGGATCGAACACGCGACAGCCACGCCCCTCTGTTCGCTTTGCTGTATAGAGCGCAATATCGGCATATTGGACCAGGGTTTCGGGATCATTCGCATGCCCGGGCGCGAGACCGATACCGACGCTGGCGCCAATTTCCGCGACCTGCCCCTGTATGACAAAGGGTCGGCGCAGAATTTCGACCACCCGCTCTGCCACGGCCCGGGCCTCGTCTTCCGAAGCGAGATCATAGGCAATTATGGCAAATTCGTCGCCGCCAATCCTTGCAACCAGATCACCCTTACGAACGGCCTGATTGAGGCGCGAGGCCACTTTCTGGAGTACGACGTCTCCGATCGGATGGCCGAGCGTGTCGTTGACCGGCTTGAACCGATCGAGATCGACCAGCAGCAAGGCAAACGGGCCGCCGCCGTTTGTCAGCTTGTCGCATTCGACATTCAACGCTTCGGAGAAGGCCCGGCGATTGGGCACTTCGGTCAAGGCATCGTGGAGCGCGATATGATGAAGCTGCTCTCTGGATTTCGACCGTGTCCGCCGCTCAACCAGATGGGTGGAGAGGCCGGCACCGATGATGATCAATGCGGCCATCGCGATTGCCGCCGCCAAAGCCGTAAAGGTTTCGCTGTCCGCACCGACCTGCACACCGGGAAGCGGGACCACGGTAAAGGCAGCCATGCCGGTGAAATGCAGACTGACGATGGCCGCCGCGAACAAACCGGAAGGTAGCCAGATATTTTCCGACAGGCCGGTTTTTCTGATCCGGGAGACCACGAGCGAGGAAAGAACGGCAGCCAGGACCAGGGAAGCGATCACATATTCCGGCAGCCAGGTGACAATGCCATCGGCCCGATAGGCGAACATCCCGACATAATGCATCGCTGCTATCGACAGGCCGATGATTCCGCCGCCCGTGACCACGGAGACAAAGCGGTTGCGCGAAGAGGCGACCAGCAAACCCACCCCGGTGCCGACAACGGCGATCAGTGCGGAGAGCACCGTCAAGGTTCCGTCAAGCGTGACAGGAACGCCCGGACGGTAGCCAAGCATCGCTATAAAATGTGTGGCCCAGATAGCCGAACCGGCAGTAAAAGCGGACAGGAAACACCATTGGTAACGTTGTGCACCGGATTCAGCGAACGTGCGTTGAAACATTTTTACCGATGTAAGAGACCCGATCAGGCACATTGCTGCAGCCAGAGCTACAATCCAGAGATTATGATCGTGATAGAGACAAGTCAGTACGCGCATTGAAACTCCTGGGCTCGCAACCAATACTTTGAAGCGAATTTTGGCCTTAGGCAGTCAAATTATAAAATTTGGTAAACCGTCAAACCCCAGATTATTCGAGCATTCCATCTGATCCCCCCAGGTTTCATGTCCTCCAGGACAAGAAATCCTGAATGATGATTGAATAGGAAAATCTGTCCTGTTCGAAGGATGAACAGAGGCCGGCATATCTAGCCGTTGTGCTGAGTGGGAGCGGAACTTGCCCTGCTCCGGCCGGATATAATGTCCAATGTTCCGACAATTTTCGCAAGCTGCTGCCGCTGACAAGTTGGCATGGTCCAGCCATTGCATCCCCACATAGCAACGCGTGCAAAAATAAAAATTTTCGCTCCGGGGATGAAACTAGCCTTTGGCTTCGTTTTCCTCTCACAAGCATAACGGAGACAGGAAAATGAAAACTGCATTCTTGATAAGCGGCTTTGCCGTCATCGCGATCGCCGCTTCACCGCTGGCCGCCCATACCGGTCAGGACAGCCATGTTGAAATCCGCAAGGAGCCGATTGCCGGTCAATATGACAAGCACTGGTACAATTATCTGGCGGATGTCCTGGAAGCCGACAAAGAGCTAAAAAGCGATTTGCGACGGGCAACCGACGCGGAAGACACGCGCGATGCGTGGGAAGAATATGAAAACGAGCTGATCGATGCCGACAAGGATTATGTCGAGGAAATGCGGGACCGCAATTTTCGGGCGGGCCGGGTCACGATCGGCAAATAGCGTTTGCTCCAATAAATGGTCAAAGGCGGGGGTCATTCCCCGCCTTTTTTATGTCGTGCCGGCATGACGCGCGCTAGAACAAAAGCCTGCGTCACGCTACGCTCCCAAAGGCTGCTATTTCCAGCCATTCTCCATCAATTGGCGCTCGCCTTCCGCGTCGACCGGTGCGCCGGCCATCATCGCTGCGGCGCGCGCGTTGATTTCGCTGCTCGAGGCCTGTCGATAGCCGCTCACCCCGGTCCCGGGTACCATATCTTCGAGCCGCCATTGGCCCTGGCTTTTGCAGGCGATCCCGCCCAGAGCTTCACCGTCAAAGCTACGGCAAATCTGGTCCGCCCGGGAGCGGAAAGTCAGACCAATCCGATAATCGCCATTTGCACTTTCGGCAGAGGCAAGTTGCTTTTCCAGAGTGGTTTCTAGCGCGCCGCTGGCGATCAGGCTGCCATTTTGCTCGGCAACCGGGCCACCATCCTGACCAGGACCGAACTGGCCTACCACGATGCCCAATGCCAGAGTTGCCGCCATCGCGCCCCATTGCGCGAAACCGAAAGCTGGGCGGCCTTTGCTGTTCCGGTCTTTTTCAGCTTTTCGCCCGGCAAAGCTGTTATCGACATTATTGTCCATGGAAGCGGTTAGCAGCGCCGTCAAACGATCGGGCACAGGCTCGTTTGCAACCGGATCATAATGCGCCGACAGCTGGTGTTTCAGTTCCTGTTCCCGAGCGATGCGATCCGCCAGCGCGCTGTCTGTCGCCATTGCCTTTTCGATCCGCCTGGCCGTCACTGCATCGCATTCGCCATCGACATAGGCGATGATCTGTTCCTCATTAAAGGTCATGCCGCCTCTCCCAGTCCGCGTTGCAGCGCCTCGCGCCCACGGACCAGCCGTGAGGTCAGGGTTCCAATCGGTATATCGAGCATTTCGGCTGCTTCCTTATAGGCAAAGCCCTCGACTAGGACGAGCACGATCGCCTCGCGCTGTTCCAGCGGCAAAAGTTCCATCGCCCGATCGACATCTGAAAGCTCCATCCGTTCTTCCAAACGCTGGTGATCATCGCCTGCAACATTCTGCATTGCGTCATCATCATTGGCGACATGCTCCCGCCGCCCTGCCGCGCGGACCGTGTCGATCCAGATATTTCTTGTAATCCTGTACATCCAGCTATCCAGTCTTGTTCCCGTTTGCCATTGGTCGCGCTTGTTCAGCGCGCGTTCGAGGGCCATCTGACACAGATCATCTGCATCATCGATATTGCGCGTAAGGCCGCGGGCGAAACGCCGCAATTGCGGGAGCAGTTCCAGCAAATCCTGTTCAAATGCCATTCAGCGCGGATATCCTTTATTGATGGTCTATGGATGAAACGATGCAGCCGGTTCGTTTAATCCATGAAGACAAAAAAAAGCAAATAGCTATTGGTCTGTTGCGACCGGAAGGAATGACATCATGAAAGCAGCACGATATTGGTCGATCATCGTGATTATCTTCCTGCCGGCTGCGGCATGGGCGCAATTATCGCTGCCCGGCGTCGGACCTGGCAGCGCTTTACCTGAACGGACCATCGGGGAAGCCACCAGCATAGTGCTTGATCCGGTTACCGGAGCCGTCGAGGGACATCTGCTCGACCGGCTGAGCAGATCAGAACTCAACGCGCTACTCAACCGGATGCGCATTGACCGGGTCAACCGGTTTTTGCGCGAGAACCGCGCCTATGTGGAGCGGGATCACAATGGCGATCCGGCGGTGCGCGGCATATTGGTGGCGACCGGCATCTCGGAGCCATCGATCAGCAAGGCCGTGGCCAGTGGCTTTACCGTGGTTGAGCGTGGCTGGATCGACGGACTGGATATTTCATTTGTCAAATTTTCAACTCGCAACGGTGCAAGTCTGAAGTCCGAGCGCAAGAAGCTTAAGAAAATCGCGCGCGAAGCCGAAATCAGCGGCGACAATATCTATTTTACCAGCGCGACTGCCGCGACTGGTGCCGCTGCCTCCCTGCCCGCTGCTGCGCTTTCCGGAGGTTCTGCAAAGGCGGCAACCATCGGCCTGATCGACGGCGGCGTAGCCCGACATGATCTGATAAAGATCCCCGTCGAGCAGCGCGGGTTCGCCAAAGGTGGGCCCGTATCGAGCGCGCATGGTACTGCCATCGCTTCGCTGATATCGATGAGCCGGGAACACCGCCGCACTGGACTGCTGGCTGCCGATATTTACGGCAGCGATCCGGCAGGCGGGAACGCGACCGCGATAGCCCGCGCGCTCGGCTGGATGGCGACACGGAAAATCCCGGTCGTAACCATCAGCCTGGTTGGCCCGGACAATGGCCTGCTGCGCCGTGCGATCCGGTCTGCCCAGGGCAAGGGCATGCTGATCGTGGCTGCGGTGGGCAATGACGGACCAGCGGCACCGCCACGCTTTCCGGCCTCTTACAAAGGCGTCCTCGGCGTAACGGGTGTGGATCGCCGACACCGGGCGCTACCGGAAGCCGGGATTGCCACACCAGTAGATTTCGCCGCCCCCGGTGCGGACATCAAGGGCGCATCTCCCGGCGGCAAGACCGTGCCGTTACGCGGTACATCTTTCGCCGCCCCATTGGTGGCCGCGCGTCTTGCCGCACATTATCCGTCCCCCGACATTGCGGCTATCGAGAAGGCCGTTACTGGCCTGATCCACGAAGCCAGGGATCTCGGCAAAAAGGGCACTGACAAGGTCTTTGGCCATGGTCTCGTCTGCGAAAGCTGCGCTGCTCGCTGAACTTTTGAATTTTTTTTGCGCATGACGGATTAAATACCAGATCCGGCTCGTTCTCCTGACAGATGGCGAAAATTGCGTCGCCACAGAAGGAGAAACATCATGAACAAATCGATCACAAGCATCATCACAAGCACAATCACCATCGCCTTTCTGGCGACAGCTCCCGCATCGGCCCAGTTGCTCGGTGGCAGCGGCGGCCTTGGAGGTTCGCTCGGCGGTTCCCTGGGCGGCAATCTGGGCGGCAATATTGGCTCCGGAGCAGACACGATCGGTCAGGCCGGCGGAACTGTTACCGGACGCGGCGGGGTGACCAGCTCCACGCAGATTGACCGTACAGTCGACACCAGGTCAGGCCGTGTGGCAACCGACGCCAGCAGCAGCTCCAGCGCCAATGGCTCGTTGCTCGGCGGCGTCACTACCTCGAACGATACGGTCAACGGCGCCGTGAACGGTGCCGCCAGCGGCTCTGCTTCCGGTTCCGCCAACGGCAGCACCGATACGACCCTCGTCGGCACCGACGCCCTGCGCTCGACCACCGGACAAGCCGTCGGAACTGTCCGCAGCAGCGTTTCCGGGGCGAAATCAACCGCCAGCGGCGCTGTTTCAACAGCTACAGGAACTGCCGGTAATACCGTTAACAGCGCCCAAACCGCAGCATCCCTCGGTGGCAGCATCGCAGCCAATGGCAGTGGTATGGCGATGGGCAATCTTGGCCAGCTCGCCGCTTCGGGAAGCACGGCGGCCAATGCCGGTGGCATGTTTGCCGTTTCACCCGGAATGCCGATCGAAGACCCGAAAGGACGCGTAGTCGGCTATGTCCAGGACGTCCGTCAGACCGGTTCCGGTGTGGTCAGCGCTGTGGTGGTCGAAGCCGGTAACCGCACCGCCACCCTCCCGGCTGCGAATTTTGCCGGATCCGGCGACATACTGGTCACCGGAATGAGCAAAGGCGAAATCAAGCAGGCTGCCAAGCAGCAGGAAAATGCGCCGCAAAGCGACAGCAGCCAGTAAAATAATTGCCGGCGGGCTGTCGATGACCGGAAGCCCCCCACAAACATCCTGCCGGCAACGGGCGCGTCAGATCTTGATCTGGCGCGCCCTTTTCTATTCTGGACCGGTTTCAACCGCCCGCCTTACGTTTCATGATTTCCGCGAAAGCAAATACCGTAATCAGCAGGCCAATCCAGAAGACGATGGCAAAGGGAAAGCCATTGCCGAAAAGAAGACGCGCCAACAGCGTTATCGTCAGGACGAGCGGCGTGCCGATAATTACGCCGTGCCATGCGCCCCGCAGCCCGGGTTCCTCCATGCCTCTGCGTCTGCGCTTGCCGAGCCAGATATAGGTGCCCGTGGCACAGATTGCGGTCAGCGCGATTCCGAATATCAGATAGGCCAGCTTCACCGGCAGACCGCCAAAGGTGCCGAAGTGCAATTGATAGGTCGAGGCCGCCGCCTGCTGTCCCCAGTCGCCATCCGCCAGCCCGGCCGTATGTTCAAATGTGCCGTCGGCACGGAACGCATAATATTCACCGAAGATTAGCCGCCGCTGATGCTCGCCGACAATCTGGATATGCTGTCCCTTGGTCATCGGGTCGTGGAGAATGGCATAGGTCAGGGTCAGTTCGGGATAGGAACCGGCCATATGGGCAAGCGCCGCCGCGACATCTGGCACCGGTGCCGGCCGGGGGTCGGCTTCGCCCTCTTCACCGAAAATCGGTCCGTAAACCGCTTCCGCATCGCCCTGATAATCATCAGCAGCGACTCCATAAGCGGTGATGCTGGCCAGCCCGATCAGCGCGCCAGTCAGCGCGATGGCAACGGAAAAGGGCAAGGTCCAGACACTCAGCCGATTGTGCCAGTCGGCTAACCCGACACCATTGCTGTTGCGCGTGCGCAGACGGAATGCATCCCTGAAAATGCGCGGATGTGCGACAATGCCGCTGACCGCAAGCGCCAGCATCATAACGCCCAATATTCCCACTATCGTGATCCCGACCAGCACCGGCAGATTAAGCGTATAGTGAAGTTTCACGACAAAGTCTGACCAGGCGATCTCCTCGGGCCCGGCGAGCGTGCCATCCTGCGCCAGATAGACTGCCTGGGTGTCCGTGGTGACCACCGCGCGCGGCAATTCCTTGTTCGGCAGATGAACATAGAGGTGGGTTGTGGTCGGCTGACCTGCTTCGCTCGCCAGAACGGCCTCAACGCCGCGCTGCACCGCTTCCGGCGCTATTGATTCCATCTCCGGTGCGTTAGGCTGTTCGACCCGTTGCAGTTCCTGATAGAAAACCGCCACCGTGCCGGTCAGCGAGACAATGTAAAGCAGCGCTCCGGCAATCAGGCCGATCGCAGCATGGGCAGAAAGGGATTTCTTGACCGTTGCCGGCTCGATAATAACGCTCATAGCGAACTCCCCATGACAAAGGCCGGAATGGCAGAGATTAGCGGAAGGGCGATGATCGCCAGCTGGCGTCTGCGACTCTCGGTCATCAGCACCAGAAAGGCCAGGATCGTCCAAGCAAGCGGCGCGGCGAAAAGCGCCAGCACATTGGCATTGCCTTCACTGGCACCCATCAGCAGCGCGAGCCACCGCGTGGTGATAGCGAGTGCGATGGAGGATATCATCGCGGCAACCACGATCAGTAAAAATGTAACGATCCGTCCTCCGATGCGCAGCGGCTCATCGCCTTCGGGTAGCATCCCTGCCCTGCGGCTGGACGGCTTGCGCCTGGCCGGCGGCGACTGCCAGGCCGCGATGGCGAGGATGGCGAAAGCCGCCCCCATCGCCCAAAGCGCCATGACCGATATGCCCCAAGCGCCAGCAGTTGCCGCTCCCGCGAAAAGGGAGAACACGAGCAGAAGCCAGCCCAGACCATTGAGAGCCGGCGATCGGCGCGGTCTCGCCCACGAAAAGCGCAAGACCAGAATTGCGGCAACCGCGGCTACCGACCCGGCGACAAAGAATATCTCGTCCGACATCAGAAACGGTAGCTGACCGTGCCCATGATATTCCGCTCGCTGCCCATGAAGCAGTCGCCGCGCGCCAGACAGGCCGAATAATGGCGTTTGTCGAACAGGTTGGTGGCGTTCAGCGCAAAGCTCCAGTTGGCATAGGTCACTTCCGCCAGCATATCGACCAAAGTGTAGGACGGGGTCAGGACTCCATCGGGAAAGGCTGGCCCGAAAGAGCGCTGCTTGCCAACATGACGCACGCCGCCGCCAAGCAGCAGACTGGTGTCATTGCCCAGCGCAAAGCCCTTGGTTGTCCAGAGTGAAGCATTGAATTTCGGCACATTGTCGAGCTGCTGCCCGGTGCCCTCCACCTCGGCCTCATTATAGCTGGCGTTGGCGATCACCGTGAATTCGCCCGGCAGCGAGACATTGCCTTCGAACTCGACACCCTTTGAGGTCATTGACCCGATCTGGATCTGGTCGAACGGGTCGGCCGTGCTGTCATCCGAAACCGGCCGGTTGCTTTCCTTAATATGATAGCCAGTGACGGTCATCAATATATTGTCAGCCGGGTGGAACTTGATCCCCGCCTCGAACTGGCGACCCGCCTTGGGAATGAAGGCGCTGCCGTCGCTGGCGGTTCCGGCGATCGGTTCGAAACTCTCGGTGTAGCTGAAGAAAGGCGAGACGCCTTCGACCAGTTCGGCGATGATCCCGGCGCGGAAGGTCGTGGCTGCATCTTCGCGGGTCGTGCCGCCCATGCTCTGCGCGCTTGTCCAGTCGCGGCGCGCGCCGAGCACGATCGAAACGCGGTCGAAGAAGCGCATCTGGTTCTGCACGTAAATCCCGAGCTGGTCCTGATCGACATCTTCGGAGACATAGGTCGGTGTCGGCAGACCGCCGCCAAAATCGGAAAGCGCGTCATAATCAATGTTGTAAATATCGATTGTCTCGTATCCGAAACCGCCCGTCTTGTGGACCGAGTTGAAACTGAAATCGATACCGGCAAGTAGCGTATGTTCAACATTGGATCCGGTGTTGAAGTTGAACTGGACATTATTGTCGGTCGAGAAAACTTCCATCCGCGCGATGCTGCCGTCGGCATAGAGGCCGATTATCCGCTGGTCAGCGTCCAGAAAAGGGTTGGTCGGATTGGAATAATTGTTGGGATAATGGGTGAAATAAGTCAGGTCGCTGTCGATATAGCGCGCCTTGAGGTTGAGCTTGGCGGTCTCCCCGAATCGATGTTCAAACAGCGCGGTTCCCTGCAGCAGGCGGCCGTCGTAACGATCCCAGCCGGGCTTGCCGACAAACAGATCGTTCGGCAGCTGGCCATTGGGATTGGGCAGGATCGTCCCGACCAGCGGCAAAAATTGTGATGTCGAACCGCTGTCATCTTCCTGATACAGGCCAATCAGCGTCAGATCCGTGTCGGGGGACGGCTTGAAACTGATCGATGGCGAGACCATTATCCGGTCGTCCGGCACATAGTCGGTTTGCGTGCCGGCGTCGCGGACACGGGCGACGACCCGCGCCGCGACCGTATCGCTCAATGGACCGGTAACATCGACCAGCGCTTCCTTGCGATCGAACGAGCCATAGCGCAGCGAGACTTCCCCACTTGCTTCGAACTCGGGTCGCTTGGAAACCAGATTGACGATCCCGCCGAGCGCGCCCTGGCCGAACAGAACCGATGCCGGCCCCCGGACCAGTTCGACCTGATCAAAATTATAGGGGTCGGCGCGGATGCTGGCATAAAAACTGTATATATCGCGCATGCCGTCGCGGAACTGCAGCGCGTTGATGCCGCGCACGAAGGCGCCGTCGACCCGGCTGTCCGGCCCATAGGGATTGGCCGTCACACCGGATACATAATTCAGCGTATCGCCGATGCTGATGGCGCCCTGCGCAAGGAACAACTCGTCGTCGATTACCGTAATCGGCTGCGGCGTCTCGATAATCGGCGTATCAGTCTTGGTTGCGGTGCTGCTTTCCTCCAGCGCACCGGTGACAACGATGGTGCGTTGCTCCGCCGCGTCTGCAGCATCAGCGGCAATAGCCGGCAAAGGAGAAAGCGCGCTTGCGCCCAGGATCACAGTTTTCAGAAGTCGCATTCATTTCCCTCACATTCCGATAATGCGCCACTTACTATTGAGAATCATTTTCATTTGCAATAAGAATTCTGAATTCAATCTATATCATTGATGTTAATGGAAAATATTACCTACGATTTCATTTTACACCAGCACCTGGCATCCGCGAGAAATCGACAGGCTGGAATTTCGGGGCCGCTGATTGCGCGCCCAGCGCCCTGCCCCCCGCAATTAACCATCTGCGGATTCAGCCACACCCTGCCCCGCTATCACCCGGAGCGAAGCAGCCCTTGCATATAGTCGCAAAGCGCTTAAATTATCGGCATGAACGCAATAGATCCCTTCAAGTCCGGCAACCCCCTGCCGCCCGACACACCCGCTATTCTGGACGCGCGCTTTGCCATTGGCGATGTGGTCCGGCACCGGATTTTCGATTTCCGCGGCGTGATCTATGATATCGATCCGGTATTCGCCAATAGCGAAGAATGGTATGAAGCGATCCCAAAGGACTTGCAGCCGCCGAGAAACCAGCCCTTCTATCATCTGTTCGCGGAAAATGCCGACAGCAGCTATGTCGCCTATGTCAGCCAGCAGAATCTATTGCCGGACGACAGCGGAGAACCGGTCAGCCATCCCGATGTGGCGAGACTCTTTCGAGCGACGGAAGACGGCAAATATAAACTGCATCAAATCCATCGGCACTAGTCTGGACCGGCTTTGAATCCGCAGCCGTCAGGGAACTCGTCACGGTCAGGATTTGATCTTCCAACCCGATTTCAGCAGAAAATAGCAGACCAGCGTCAGGCCGATATTGATCGCCAGCAGGATCATCGCGCCCAGCACGACCGGTGAATCCGCCTCTGCCAGAAAGCCATAGCGGAAACCGGAAATCGCGTAGAAGAACGGGTTGATATGGCTGACCGCCTGGAATGTCGGCGACAGCCGGTCGATCGAATAGAATGTGCCGGAGAGCAATGCCAGCGGCGCGACCACGAAATTGGTAACCGCTGCGGCATGGTCGAATTTTTCCGCCCAGATCGACGTCAACACACCGAGCAGCGACAGCATCGCCGCACCCATGGTGCCAAACCAAAGCACGGCCCACCAATGGGAAACACCGACATTCACACCCGGCCAGACAAACATCGCCAGCCAGACCGCAAAGCCGACCAGAGCAGCCCGTGTCATCGATGCCGCGACCAGCGCCGCCAGCAATTCACCAACCGAAAGCGGGGGCGTCAGATAGTCTACGATCGTGCCCTGAATTTTGCCGACCAGCATCGAAAAACTGCTGTTTGCGAAAGCATTTTGCAACATGCCCATGCAGATCAGGCCCGGGGCGATGAAATCCGCGAACGGGACCCCCAGAACGGTGCGATCCGCGCGGCCCATGGCGACTGTAAAAATGATCAGAAACAACAATGTGGTGATCGAGGGCGCCCAGACCGTCTGCAACTGGACCTTGAAAAAGCGCCGGACCTCTTTCCAGTAGAGCGCTAAAAATCCCGCCCAGTTTACCCCGCGGATGACCGGAATTCCAGGTTCCGCAAAGCCCGGAGCATGTGCCGGTTTGTCTGTCATATTGTCATTTTCTGGTTGATCGAGCATATTCGTCCCGCCTATCGGCTCGCAGCGCCAATCACAACCCCATATCGCGCCGAAATCGCGCCTGTATCAGACCAATATCATGGTTGTATAATCACCCTCTCGACCCTATATCCCCCATAACTCGAGATAATTAGGACTTTGCATGGCTTGGACTGACGAGCGGATCGATTCGCTGAAGAAAATGTGGGAAAAAGGCCTGACTGCCAGCCAGATCGCTGAAGAACTGGGCGGCGTCAGCCGGAATGCCGTGATCGGCAAGGCGCATCGCCTTGGCCTGAAGTCGCGCCCGTCTCCGGTAAAGGCAAAGCCACAGACCAAGAAAGCCGCAAAACCGGCAGCCAAGCCGAAGAAGCCGCCTACAAAAAGTCCGACTGCGGCAAAGCCGAAGGAAGAGCATGTGGCACGTCGTGCCATGCCGCCCCCAACGCCGGCAGCCCGGACCCATGCCGCACAACAGGCGCGGCAACCCAAGCATGACGGCCCGAAAATCGTTTCCGTCGGCCCCGGCGGCTTCCTTCGCCAGGGGCCTGGCGACCAGCAGGCGCCGATTCCGCCCGCACCGCCACGCCGTCTGGTTCCGGCCAAGCCGAGCGAGGAAATCGCCGACAAGACCAGTCTGCTCGACCTCAACGACAAAATCTGTCGCTGGCCGATCAACCATCCGGGCGAACCCGATTTTCATTTCTGTGGCGAGGAAGTGAATCCGGGATTCCCCTATTGCGTCGAACATTGCGGCCGGGCGTTCCAGGCCCAACTGCCACGTGGCGCTCGTCGTGCGCCTCCGCCGCTGCCATTTGGCGGCCCGCGGGTTCGCTAGACAAACGACCAGATCACGAGAATTTACGGTCCGCTGGCAAGAGACATCATAAGTCTCTTGCCAGTGTGACTCCTGCGCTCTTATAGGATCGAACATGTCTGATGATCTGTTCGGTTCCAACCCGCCAAGCCAATCCAAATCCGGTGACTATGATGCCTCGGCCATCGAGGTTCTCGAGGGGCTGGAACCCGTCCGCAAACGTCCCGGCATGTATATTGGCGGGGTCGACGAGCGCGCGCTCCACCATCTCGCGGCCGAAGTCATTGACAACAGCATGGACGAAGCGGTGGCCGGCCATGCCAGCCGGATCGAGATCACGCTGGACGCCGACAACCGTCTGACGGTCAGCGACAATGGTCGCGGCATTCCGGTCGACCCGCATCCGAAATTTCCCGGGAAATCGGCGCTTGAAGTGATCATGACGACGCTCCACTCGGGCGGCAAGTTCTCCGACAAGGCCTACGCCACTTCCGGTGGCCTGCACGGTGTGGGCGTGTCCGTGGTCAATGCCCTGTCATCCGAAACGATTGTTGAAGTGGCGCGCAACAAAACGCTGTATCGCCAGTCCTTTTCCCAGGGCGTGGCTACTTCCGCACTGGAAGAAGTCGGCACCACCCCGAACCGTCGCGGCACCAGCATATCTTTCATTCCCGACTCCGAGATTTTCGGCGAAGGCAACAAGTTCAAACCCTCGCGGCTGTTCAAGCTTGCCCGCTCCAAGGCCTATCTCTACGCCGGCGTCGAGATCCGCTGGAAATGCGACGAGAGTCAGGTCAGCGATGATGTTCCCGCAGAAGCGGTGTTTCAGTTCCCCGGCGGCCTTTCCGATCATTTGCGCGAACAACTTGCCGGACGCGAATGCGTCACCACCGACTTCTTTGCCGGCAATCAGGAGTTTCCCGACAGCCAGGGCCGTGTCGAATGGGCGATTACCTGGCCGATCTGGACCGACGGCAGCTACAGCTGGTATTGCAACACCATTCCCACGCCAAATGGCGGCACCCACGAAACCGGCCTGCGCAACGCTCTCGTCAAGGGACTGCGCAATTTTGGCGAGCTGGTGCAGATCAAGAAGGCGTCCCAGCTGACCGCCGACGACATCATTTCCGGTGGTGAAATGATGCTCTCCGTCTTCATCCGCGATCCGCAATTCCAGAGCCAGACCAAGGACCGGCTGACCTCTCCGGAAGCGTCAAAGCTCGTCGAAAATGCCGTCCGCGACCATTTCGACCATTTCCTTACCGACAATATGGACCGCGGCAAGGCCTTGCTCGGATTTGTCATGGAGCGGATGGACGAACGGCTGAAGCGCAAGGCCGAACGCGAGGTCAAGCGCAAGACCGCGACCTCGGGCCGCAAGGTCCGTCTGCCTGGCAAGCTGACCGATTGTTCGATCGGCGATCCGGAAGGCACCGAATTGTTCATCGTCGAAGGCGACAGCGCTGGCGGCTCGGCCAAGCAGGCCCGCGAACGCAAGACCCAGGCGATCCTGCCGATCCGCGGCAAGATTCTCAACGTGGCTTCGGCCAATAACGCCAAGATCATGGCCAACAGCGAGATTGCCGACCTGATCCTCGCGCTCGGCTGCGGCACCCGCAAGGATTGCCAGCCCGACAATCTCCGTTACGAGCGGGTGATCATCATGACCGACGCCGATGTCGACGGCGCCCATATCGCGACCCTGTTGATGACCTTCTTCTTTCAGGAAATGCCGGAGCTGGTCCGCCGCGGCCATCTCTATCTGGCCCGGCCACCGCTTTATCGCATCAGCGCTGGCGGCAAGAGTCTCTATGCGCAGGATGATGCGGCCCGGGCGAAAATCGAGAGCGGACCGTTCAAGGGCAAGAAAGTCGACGTCAGCCGGTTCAAGGGTCTTGGCGAGATGAATCCTTCGCAGCTGCGCGAAACGACCATGGACCCGGATACAAGATCGCTGTTCAAGGTCACGCTGCCGCCGGAATATGAACAACGCGCAAGCGTCAAGGAACTGGTCGACCGGCTGATGGGCAAGAATCCGGAACATCGGTTCAACTTCATCCAGCAAAATGCGGCCAGCCTTGATGAAGATGTGATCGACGCCTAGTGACCACGGTCTGAGCCAGAATAGCAGCGGGAGATGATGGTGCGGTACCTCTTTGTTTTCGCGCTCTGTCTTTTCTCCGCTTCACAGGCCTTTCCGTCAAACCCTGCGAATGCACAGACGCAAACGCCACAATCTCCTCAGCTTTCCAGTCGCGCCCATGATGTGCTGCGCCTGCTCCGGGGCGAGACAATAGAGGCAGAGGTATTCGACGAAAATTTCCGCAACGCCGTGCCCCCTGCCCGGTTCCGCGACCTCGTCCGGCAAGTGACGGAACAGCGCGGACCGCCACTGGCCATATCGTCCATCGATGCGCGAAACGGCAATGCGGCTATTCTCAAGATCCGCTACGCACGCTCCATCGCAACCGTCAACATCGACCTTGAGACAGATGCACCCCATCGCATATCGGGACTGCAGCTCACCGGTTTTGAAGCCATTGGCGATACGATCGGCGAAGTCCTGGCGGCGATTGACGCTCTTCCCGGGCGTCAGGGCATATTGATCCAGCCGCTGGATGAGCCCGGCCTGCCCCCCACAGCCGCGCTTGATCCTGATGGACGCTATGCCATCGCCTCAACGGTCAAACTCTATATATTGGCCGAGCTCGACCGGTCGATACAGGCGGGCGAGAGGCAATGGTCCGACGTCGTGCAGCTGGGGCCGAAATCGCATCCGTCCGGTATCAGCCAGAACTGGCCCGACCGGTCACCGGTCACGCTGCACACGCTGGCGACGCTGATGATCTCGATCAGCGACAATAGCGCTACCGACTCATTGATCCGGATCATCGGACAGGATGGTCTGGCCAATATCGTGCGGGCTTCTGGCCACCACAATCCGGACGAACTTCAACCGCTGCTGATGACGCGCCAGGCATCCACCCTGAAAATGCCGGTCCACGCAGAACGGCGCGAACAATATCTGAACGGCAGCCCGGCCGAACGCGAGCAGCTGCTGGCAGAGTTCGACAGCGCCCTGACCCTGGACAGCCTCGATTCCCGCATATTGACCCACAAGCCCCTTTTCATCGATCAGCTGGAATGGTTTGCAAGCCCGGCGGATGTCGTCCGGTTACTCGACTATCTGCGTCTGAACGCAAGCAACGAGGCCCGACAAATATTGGCGATCAACCCCGGTATCGGAAAGGCTGCTGCGGAAAAATGGGAATATTTCGGTTACAAGGGCGGATCGGAACCCGGCGTGCTGTCCCTGAATTTCCTCTTGCGGTCTAAGACAGGGGGGAATTACGCCGTCTCCGTTAACTGGAACGATAAGGAACTGTCGCTGCAGGAAAGCGACCTGCTGTCTCTGACCACGCGCATGGTGAACCTGTTGGCAGAGCAATAGGCGGCAAGCCAGCAGGCTATGCGCCAGCCAGAGCCTCGACCAGCGCCTTCACCTTTTTCTGTCTCCACTGCGGCAGTGGTGCCATCAACCAGTAACCGCGCGACGAGACGCTATCCTCACCAATAATCTCGATCCGGCCCGCCGCCAGATCGCGCTGAACCAGCATTTTCGGCACCCAAGCATAGCCGAAACCATTGGCCGCCGCCTCGATTGCCAGGCCGCCATCGGCCACGCGCATCAGGGTTTCCTCGCCTTCAGAAATCGGGCAGCCGGGCCAGTCGATCTTGTTACCGCCCTTGAAACCCGGCGCGGCGACCTTCACAAACACGGTATCGCCGAGCATCTTGCCCTCATGCTGCCCCGGCCCGTCGCCAAGCCAGATCGCCACATCGAGATTGGCTTCGGTAAAATCGATTTCATTGTCGGCGGCCACCAGCGCGAAACTGGTATCGGGATTATCGGCGGAAAAGACAGACAGGCGCTGGTTGAGCCATTTCTGGGTAAAGTCGCGCGGTGCCGCGATCGTAAGCTTGTGCGACGACTGGCCCGATTGCATGGCCCGGACGGCTTCCTCGAACTGCAGAAAACCGGAGCGCAGGGCATCAAGGCCCGCAGCCGCTTCGTCGGTCAGTTCCAGGCCCTTGGGCGTGCGGCGAAACATCACCACGCCGAGCATATCTTCCAGCGCCCGGATCTGCTGGCCCACAGCCGCCGGTGTCACGGCCAGCTCGTCAGCCGCCTTGGTAAAGCTGAGATGTCGCGCAGCCGCGTCCAGCACCCGCAGCCCGTTGAGTGGCAAATGGGTGCGCTTCATTGTTCGACCGTCGGTTCGGTGAGCGGGAATTGGGGAATGCGGACTTCGAAGGCCGGTGGCGTGCTGCCAACCATGACAAAATACCCTTCCATCGAACCATTTGGCGTATTGAGCGGGCAACCGGAGACATAGTCATGCGATTTCCCTGGCCGGATGACCGGCTGTTCGCCGACCACACCGTCTCCGTCGACCATCTGCATTCCGCCCCGCGCGTCGCTGATCTGCCAATGCCGCGTCAGCAACTGCACCGCCGTGTCGCGATGGTTCTCGATCCGTATGTGATAGGCCCAGAACCAGCGGCTTCCATCAATATCGGACTGTTCCGGAAGGAATGTGACCGATACACGCACGGTCACCCCTTCGGTCGTCTCGGCAAAGGGAAAGAATGATTCCATGAGCATGATATAGAGTTAAAGCCCGACCGACGAAAGGGCCTGATCAAGATCACCGATCAAATCAATCGGATCTTCCAGCCCGACATTGATCCGCAACATATCCTCGGTGATACCGATTTCCACGCGTGCCTCTTCGCCCAGTCCATGGTGGGTGGTCGAGGCCGGGTGGCACATCAGAGACCGGCTGTCGCCAATATTGTTCGAAATATCGATTAAGTTCAATGCGTTGAGTAGAGCGTGCGCCCGGGCCCGGCCACCGCCGACATAGAGCGAAAAGATCGGTCCGGCAGCCTCCATCTGGCTCATCGCCAGATTATGCTGCGGGTGGCTTGGCAGCCCCGGGTGCAATATTTTCTCTACCCGCTGCTCCAAAAACTTGCCCACTTCGACCGCGTTGTTGCTCTGTCGCCGGATGCGCAGATCGAGCGTTTCCAGACCTTTGAGCACAACCCAGGCATTGAACGCGCTCAGGGTCGGCCCGGTGTTGCGGGTAAAGGCAAGCAGCGGGCCTTCGATAAATTCTTCCGTCCCGCAGACTGCCCCAGCAAGAACACGGCCCTGCCCGTCCATCATCTTGGTGGCGCTATAGGCGACCACATCGGCGCCATAGTCCATCGGTCGCTGCAGCACATTGGTGGCAAAAGCATTGTCGACCACGCTGGTGATGCCTTTGGATCGCGCCAGATCACAGACGTTACGGATATCGATCACATCCATTGTCGGGTTGGCCGGCGTCTCGAAAAAGAAGACCTTGGTCTTCGGCGTGATCGCCTTTTCCCAATTCTCGATATCGCGGCCATCAACCACGGTCGTGTCGATGCCGAATTTGGGCAACAGGCTGTCGGTCAGCCAGCGACAGGAACCGAACAGGGCGCGACTGGCGACGACATGATCGCCCGCTTCCAGCTGGCACAACAAGGCCGCGGTCATCGCCGCCATGCCCGATGCGGTGGCGCGGCAGGCTTCCGCGCCTTCCATGATCGCAATCCGCTCTTCCAGCATCTGCACCGTCGGATTTTGCAGGCGGCTGTAGGTCATGCCGTCCTGCTCGCCGTTAAAGCGGGCTGCGGCATCCTCAGCGCAGTCGTAGCTATAGCCAGATGTCAGGAACAGGGCTTCGGATGTCTCGCCAAATTCGCTGCGCATCGTGCCGCTGCGGATCGCCTGCGTCGCCGGACGCCAGTCCTTGGTGATTTCGCGATTTCGCCCGGTATTTCTCTTCATGTCTCTGTCCTAGCCGCCCGTCAGTTGCGCGACAATAGCGTCGCCGATGTCCGTGGTTGATGCCGTGCCGCCAAGATCGTGGCCAAGCACGCCCTGCGCCAGCACCGCAGCAACCGCTGCTTCGATGCGGCTGGCTTCGGCTTCCATGCCGAAACTGTGGCGCAGCATCATCGCTGCCGACAATATCATCGCCGAGGGATTGGCGATCCCCTGCCCGGCGATATCCGGCGCGCTGCCATGGATCGGTTCATAAAGGCCCTGGGTGCCTTCGCCAAGCGAGGCAGAGGCAAGCAGGCCGATCGAACCAACGCACATGCTGGCCTGATCGGACAGAATGTCGCCGAACAGATTGCCGGTCACCACCACGTCAAACTGGCCCGGATTGCGCACCAGCTGCATCGCCGCATTGTCGACATACATATGGCTGAGCTCGACTTCCGGATAATCTGCCGACAGTTCGATCATCACGTCGCGCCACAGCTGCGATGTTTCCAGGACATTGGCCTTGTCGACCGAGCAGAGCCGCTTGCCGCGCCCCATGGCGGTCTTGAAGGCGACATGGCCGATCCGCCGGACTTCGCTCTCGTCATAAGACATGATGTCATAGCCTTCACGCAGGCCATCGGCCGTCTTGCGCATGCCCTTCTCGCCAAAATAGACATCGCCATTCAGTTCCCGGACGATCACTACATCAATGCTACGCGCGATTTCGGGCTTCAGACCGGAGGCATCTTCCATACCCGGAAACATTTTTGCCGGTCGCAAATTGGCAAATGTCTGCATCGCCTTGCGCAGGCCGAGCACCGCCTGTTCAGGGCGCAAGTGGCGTTCGAGAGTATCGCAGGAAGGATCGCCGACCGCGCCGAACAGCACGGCATCGGCGGCCTCCACCAGTTCCAGCGTTTCCGGCGGCAACGGGTGACCGTGTTTGTGATAGGCCACACCGCCGACATCGCCGTGATCGAGACAGAGATCGGGCAAGTCCATCGCTCCCAGCACGCGCAGCGCCTCGACCATGATTTCCTGACCAATGCCGTCACCGGCGAGCACTGCAATATGCATGAGAGTTCCTTCCTGTAATCGCGCCGCTTCCTGCCGAGAATCGCGCGGTTAGGCAACCACCCTTTTCAATCGATCGACCAACACCGTTCGCGCCGCCATCACATCCTTGCGGCGGTCGTCAAAAAAATGGCGCTTCAGGAAGAAGCCGGTGACCCGCAGACCATCGAAAATATCATCCCATTCGGCGTCGGCAGCCCCTTTCAGAAGGGCGGGAAGCGGGAGCAGACGCTGCTTATATTCCTGCCCTGCAAAAGCGCTGACCGCAGTGGCGCTCTTCGGGCTGATATAGACCAGATCCTCCGCTGCTCCCGTCACCGCACATTTGTCCAGCGTCAGACCAAATCCCAGTTCCGAGAGCAACAGCAGTTCATAGCGCACCAGAGCCACTGCCCAGCCCTTTGCAGACGGCGCGCCGCAAATCGCATCCAGCAGCGCCGAGAGAGCTGAATACAGCTGCGGATAACTATGTTCTTCCGGCAGAATAGCCGCCGTCAACGCCGTCACCCAGTCCAGCGCCGCACTCGCCAGCGGCTCTCCCAGGAAGGGGCCCCTGCTAAGCTGCAACTCCGCCGTCATCGAGGCCAGCTGATCTTCGGTTCGCGACCGATAGTCGGCCTGCACGATATTGGAGGGAATCAACACAGGCCGCATCATCCGCGAATGCGCGCCGCGCACATAGCCGGACATCAAGCCATTTTCGGGCGTCAGCGAACGCACCACCGCCCCATGCTCGCCGTGGGAACGAACCGAGCAGATGATGGCGATCGTGCGGAGATTGGGCAATTCAATTTACCGATGGATAGTTTCGACTGGTGTGCAGGATTGCATCAATGAGAATATTGTCGGACTTACCGCCAACGCCGAGGCGATATACCACTATATAGGGCAATCCGGTCACTGATAATTCATATGTGTTTTCAATCCTGCCAACCTTTCCCAACTGTGGAAAGTCAGCAAGTATTTCAATGTTTTGCCGGAGACGTCCAAGAATTCGCAAGGCAACTGCGGGACTGTCCTGCGCTATCCAGTCAAATATATCGTTCAGGTCTCTGACTGCACCGGATGAAAATTCAATCATCTATGCCAAGTGCATTCCAAACTTTGTTTGCTGGATAGATTTCGGCACCCTTGTCGGTATCGTCGATCGACTTTTTGACCTTCGTCCGAAACCAGTCATCATAGCCGGCAGCCGGCTTTTCACCGGTGATAGCAACCTTCGCATTTTCGGCTTTGACCTCTTCGTTCATCCGCAGAGAATATCACGGCATGCAGATTGTAGCAACCAACTCGCTAAGCATGAAAATAGTCGTAAATTTTCTGCGCCACGGTCGCCGACACGCCCGGCGCGCCCTGCAGGTCGTCGAGCGAGGCATTTTTCACCGCTCGCGCCGTGCCAAAATGCAGCAGCAGCGCCTTTTTCCGGGCCGGACCGATTCCGGGCACGTCATCCAGCGAGCTATGGCCGACGGCCTTGGCGCGCCGGGTCCGGTGCGCGCCGATGGCGAACCGATGGGCCTCGTCGCGAAGCCGCTGGAGATAGAAGAGCACCGGGCTGTTCATCGGCAGGTTGATCTGGCGGCCGTCGGGCAAATGGAATGTCTCGCGCCCGGCATTGCGATCCGGGCCTTTCGAGACACCAATCATGACCACATCTTCGACGCCAATTTCCGCCAGAGCTTCACGGGCAGCGCTCATCTGGCCCTTGCCACCGTCGATCAGCACCAAATCGGGCCATTCGCCCTTGTCGCGGTCCGGATCCTCCTTTTGCGCGCGGGAAAAACGCCGTTCGAGCACTTCGCGCATCATCGCAAAATCGTCACCCGGTGCGATATCGGGATTTTTGATGTTGAACTTGCGATAGGCGTTTTTGCGGAAGCCCTCAGGTCCGGCGACAACCATCCCGCCGACCATATTCGTTCCCTGGATATGGCTGTTATCGTAGATTTCGATGCGGTCGGGCACCGCCTCCAGTTCCAGCAGCTCAACCATCTCGCGCATGATCTTGGCCTGCGTGGACGTTTCCGCGAGGCGTCGGGACAGCGCTTCCTCGGCATTGCGGCTGGCCTGTGCGAGTAATTTTCGACGATCCCCGCGCTGCGGCCTGGAAACGCTCACCTTATAATCCGCCTTGGTGCTCAGCGCCTCGGCCAACAGCTCCGCATCCGGCAATTCGCGGTCCAGCAGCACCAGCTTGGGTGGCGGCATCTGCTCATAAAATTGCATCAGGAAGCTGGAAAAGACCTCGTCAATTGCGACATTGCTGGTGTGGGCGGGAAAGAAGCTGCGGTGTCCCCAGTTCTGGCCGCCCCGAATGAAAAAAGCCTGGATGCAGACGCTGGACCCTTCCGACGCCAATGCAAAAATATCCGAGTCCGGCAGCCCCTGCGCGTTGATCGCCTGGCTGCCCTGGATGAAGGTCAGCGCCTTCAGCCGGTCCCGGTAGACCGCCGCCATTTCGAAATCGAGCGCATCAGAGGCTTTTTCCATCGCCTCGCCCAGCTTGTTCTGCACCGCTGTCGATTTGCCGGACAGGAAATCCCGCGCATCCTCGACCAGTTCGGCATAATCCTGCTTGTCGATCCGGTCGACACAGGGCGCCGAGCAACGCTTGATTTGATAGAGCAGACAGGGCCGCGACCGGTTGTTGAAGAAACTGTCGGTGCAACTGCGCAACAGAAAAAGTTTCTGCAGTGCGTTGATCGTCCGGTTCACCGAACCGGCGCTGGCAAAGGGGCCGAAATATTGCCCCTTGGCCCGCTGCGCGCCGCGATGTTTGGTGATGCGGGGAAAATCATGATCCTCGCGCAGCAGGATGAACGGAAAGCTCTTATCATCGCGCAACAGCACATTATAGGCTGGACGAAACTTCTTGATCAGCTGCGCTTCGAGCAACAAGGCCTCTGCCTCGCTGCCGGTGGTGACGATGGTCATCGAACGGGTCTGCGCGACCATACGCATCAGTCGCTGCGGCAGCCGGTTCATCTGCACATAGGCCCCGACGCGCGCCTTGAGCGAGCGCGCCTTGCCGACATAGAGCACGTCACCGCGCTTGTCCTGCATCCGGTAAACGCCCGGCCTTGTCGGCAGGGTATTCAGAACCTCGCGGATTGCCGCCATGCCCGCTTCAAGGTCGGGCGTATCCCCTTCGCCGCGCACGGCATAGGTTGCCTTGTCCTCGTTGAACCGGGACGCGGCATTGGGTTGGTCGGGACGGTCGGCTTTGGACATGGGGCATATCTAGGATGACCGGAAGGGCATTGCCAGTCACAAGATATAATCCTTTCCCGCTTGGCGGGAGAGGATGCAGACTAGTTCAGACTTTTACCGATGTCGCCAATGGCTTTGTCGATCAGGCCCTTGTCGGCTGCTGCATCGTGCCGCGCAGCGATCAGCGATTCCGCAGCCTGTGTCGCAGCGGTTGCCGCCTTGGCACGAACCGCAGCAATTGCGGAGCGTTCGGCAGCTCCGATCTTTTCTTCGGCCATTTTCTTGCGGCGCGCCACCAGTGCCTTGGTTTCCGCCTCGGCTTCCTTGACCAGGATCGCGGCTTCTTTTTCGGCGCTGTCCATCAGCGCTTCGATTTCCGCCTGAGCGCCGGCTGTCTTGGCCTCATATTCGGCTTTCAGCGCTTCGGCTTCCTTGCGCAGATCAGCGGCTTCGTCGAGCGTCTTCTTGATCTCGGCAATCTTGTTGTCCAGCATGCCGCCGACAAGCTTTGGGACTTTCGTCCACAACATGATCGCAAATACGACCAGAACGCCGACCGCAACCCAGAAGGTTGGATCCTTAAGTGGACCGCCAGCGCCTGCGCCCTCTGCCAAAATCGTCAATAGCATATTCTATCTCCTTCAGCAGGCGCTCAGAAAGCCGCCTTGACCGCCTTCTTTGCGTCCGTTGCCGTGACCTTGGCACCGGATACCGTCTTGACGATAGCCTGAGCGGCTTCTGCCGCGACGGCTTCGATTTCTTTCATTGCTTCGCTTTGCGCCGCCTTCAGCGCAGCATCCGCCTCGTCCGCTTTCTTTGCAATCGCGGTATCGGCCCGTTTGATGGCTGCCTCGTTTTTCTTGGCGACCTTGGCTTTGGCTTCGTTGACCTTGCTCACCGCATCGGCCCGCGCATCATTGATGCTCGCGCGATAATCGGCTTCGATCTGCTCAGCCTTGTCCTGCCCGGCCTGCGCCGCAGCAAGGTCGTCGGAGATCCGCTTTTGACGGTCATCAACGGTTTTGCTGATCTTCGGCACCATATTCTTGGCAATGCCAAAATAAATGATTCCGATGACGATCAGCAACCAGAAAAACTGGCTGCCGTAGACTTCCATAAGCTGGCTAATTTGAGGCATTATTCACCCGATGTTTCGAGACGCAAATAGGCAATTTTGGGGCGGGCCGGACGTGCCGGCCCGCCATCAAATCATTCAGCTGCTTCAGCGACCGGAGCTTCTTCAGCTGCTGGCGCTTCAACGGCTGGTGCTTCGACAGCAACAGCTTCAGCCGGGGTTGCTGCTGGTGGTGCGTAGAGAATCATCATGGCAACAGCGAAGGCGATCAGGCCGAGCAATTCAGCAGCAGCAAAGCCGATGAACAGACGTCCCTGCTGGCCGTCAGCCGCAGATGGGTTACGCAGAGCGCCTTCGAGGAAGGATGCGAAAACATTACCAACACCGGATGCAGCAACACCGATACCAATTGCCGCGATACCAGCGCCGATTACTTGTGCAGAAGCGAGATCCATTTTTTAAACTCCGTATTGAAAAATTAGGATTGAAAGTGACTTAGTGAAGATTTTCCGCGTCGCTGATATACAGCGAAGTCAGAAGAGCGAAAACATAGGCCTGGATGGCGCATACCAGAAGTTCCAGTGCGCTGACAAATGCGATGAAGAGAATGCTCAGCAACGCGATGCCCCAGCTGGCGCCGCCCGCATCGATGGCCTGAACCACGAAGCTTGCGAACACCTTGATCAGAATATGCCCGGCAATCATCGCCACGAACAGTCGCAACGCGAGGCTGAACGGACGAACCAGGAACGACAGAAGTTCCACCGAGAAGATCAGCGGCATCATCCACACCGGCGTACCGTGCGGGATGAAAAGGCTGAAAAAGTTGAAGCCATGCTTCCAGAAACCGACAATCAATACGATTGAAAAGCTGATCGCCGCCAACAGACCGGTAACGGTGAACTGGCTGGTGACCGTAAACGGGTGGATGCCGGGAATGATCCCGAACGGCATCATACCGAGAAGATTGGAAAACAGGATGAACATGAACAGGGTGAAGACCCACGGCGTATATTTCTTGCCATTGGGCCCGATGCTGTTGGCGATGATATTGTCGATAAAACCGACAACACCTTCAACCATCACTTGCCAGCGGCCAGGAACCAGTTCCCGCTTCATTCCGCCCATCATGAAAACATAGAGCAACACGAGGACGACAAACATCCACAGTGCGCTGTTTGTGAAATCAATCTGCTGACCGAACAGAGTGAAGCCATCAAAGATGGGCTGCACTTCAAATTGGTGCATTGGATCAATTTTGCCTTCGGTCGCCACTAATATAACCCCTGATCGTCAATCGTCATCATCTGGTAACGCCGTACCGATGTCGTCCACCGGCTGGCTCGAAATCATATAAATCTTCCTGAATGCCACGCCCGCCCCGAGGAGAAAGAACAGCAACAGGAACAATGGCGTCGTTCCCAGCCAGGTGTCAAAAAGCCACCCGAGTAGAAAACCGGCAGCCACGCCCCCGATCAGATAGCTTAGCACCCTCGCGCCGAGCCGCTGACTTTCGTCTGGCCCTTTGTTCCGGTGCCCTGCTTTGATCCGCTCTCTGGTCTGTGCCAATTCCAGTCGCTCTTCCAGCGACGAAACCCGCACATCCTCTTCGAGGGGATCCCGATCAGATTCGCTTGCTGCCATTACAACCCCCTTAAAGCCCCAAATAGCGCCGAAAAGAGCCTTGAACAACAGCAGGCCGACCCGCCAAGGCGCGGTCCGTTTAGGAAAGCAACGTGCCCAAGTCAACAGCAATGCTGCAACGCAGAAACTTGGTTGTTTTGGAGGCCGGATAATCGGCTTGTCCAGACCGAAATTCCGTTCGACAATGCCGGTGCAAGCCAGCCTGACAACCATATTTTGCCTCTCATAGAAACCCGCCCGCTCGCGACCAGCCCTGTCAAAAACATCCCGAGCGAGGCTCCTTCCAACGCCTGCCCCCGTTTTTTCGCCCTTCCCCCCGCGCGATATGCTAGCGCCGTCGGGATCCAGAAGCCGGGAAATATATGTGACCTTTGATCTGAAAAATCTCGACCTGTTCGTCCGCGTGGCTGCGCTGGGAGCGATTGGCAAAGCCGGTGCCGAATTCAATCTTTCGCCGACCAACGCCACCCAGCGAATCCAGGCGCTCGAAAGCGATCTCGGCGTCAAGCTGCTGAACCGGACGACCCGCTCGATATCCCTGACACCCGATGGCGAGATTTTCGTCGACCATGCCAAGCGTATCCTCGATGCCGCCGAAGAGGCGCGACAGGTGCTCTCGCAGTCCACCAATTCGGCATCCGGCCTGCTCCGGGTGACCGCATCGGCGACATTCGGCCGCGCCCATATCGTGCCCTTCCTGTCGGAGTTTCTCGAACGGCATCCCGATGTCACACTCGATCTCAATCTGACCGATGCGGTAATCGATATCGTCGAGCAGGGCTACGAGCTGGCCTTCCGGATCGGCGAACTGGCACCATCATCGCTACTCGCGCAGAAAATCGATGCCAATCCCGAATGGCTGGTTGCCTCGCCGGCCTATCTGGAACGCGCGGGGCGACCGCAAAAGCCGGCGGATCTCGCTGACCACGCTTGCCTGCCGCTGGGCAATATGCGCCATTGGCAGCTGACCGGACCCGATGGCAGGATTCATGACGTTCCAGCAACCGGACCAGTGACCGTCAATCATGGCGAGGCGATGAGCGTGCTCGTCCGCGCCGGCGTCGGAATCGGCATGGCGGCGCTTTGGCATGTCGGCCCCGATATCAGGGCTGGCCGCCTGGTCCATGTGCTGCCCGAATATAGAGTTACGCGCGAACCCGATATCTGGGCCGTGCGGCCGCCGGGACGGGTAATGCCGGCGCGGGTCAAGGCCTTTCTCGATTTCATGCAGCGCCGAATCATCGAGACCAACCGGCAGCGCTACGGTGGATTGACCTGAACGTTTATTTTGTATTTCAAAATAATCAATTTCATATTCAGGAGATAGAACCAATATCCAAAACTGTTATGATCATGCCCAACAGCAAAGGAGCTACTATCATGACTTTGACATCCACAACCCGGGCATCCTCTTCCGACACGATCGACAGCGTGTCGCGAGGCCAGACTATCATCCCTGCCAACGGCGACCGCAACCTGGACAGACTGAATGGCGATCACGACATCACTTATTATGCCAAGCACCGGCACACGGTGAAAGCATTCGATCCGGACCGCAAAATCACCCCGGAAAATGTCGACAAAATTCGCGACCTGCTGCGTTTCAGCCCGTCGAGCACCAATGCCCAGCCGTGGAAGTTCATTCTGGCATCTACCGATGAAGGCAAGGACCGGGTCGCCAAGGCGACCGACACGCTTTATCCGTTCAACAGCCCCTCCATCCGCAACGCGTCGCATGTTGTGGTCTTCGCCAGCCGGCTCGCAATCGAAGAAGACTTTTTGCTGAAGATCCTCGACCAGGAAGAACAGGACGGCCGGTTTGATGCCGATCCGGAAACCTTCCGCGCCCAGATGCACGGCGGCCGCAGCCTGTTTGTCAATCTGCACAAGCAGGATATGAAGGATGTCCAGCACTGGATGGACAAGCAGGTCTATCTGAACATTGGACAGTTCCTGCTCGGCGTTGCGACGCTCGGCATTGACGCAACCCCGATGGAAGGCATTGATACCAAGGCGCTGGACGAGCAATTCGGCCTGCGCGAGCAAGGTTATAACAGCCTCGTCGTGGTCGCTCTGGGTTATAGCGACGAAGAAGCGGACTATAATGCCGGACTGCCCAAATCACGCCTGCCACTTTCCGAAATCCTGACCGAAGTCTGATCCCGATCGGTCGAAAACCAACAGTCAAAGGACACCCGCATAATGACGAAGAAGACTTTCCTTTCGATCGCTACCGCACTCTCCGCGACCTTGGTGACCTGTCCACCGGCGGTCGCGCGAGATGCGGCATCCACGACTGCAGTGGCACCAGTTGCCGAGACCGTCCTGCCCGACGATGTCCAGTGGGGCCCCCTCAACGCCGCCCGCGGCGAGGCCAGCCCGCGGGCCGGCAATCTCTGGGGCGATCGCACCACCCCCGGCGCATCCGGTTTCCTGGTCAAATTCGACGAAGGCTTTGCCTCGCCGCCGCATATTCACAATGTCACCTATCGCGGTCTCGTCATCGAGGGTCTGGTCCACAATGACGATCCCGCCGCCGCCGACATGTGGCTGCCCGCCGGTTCCTACTGGACCCAGCCAGCCGGTGAATCGCATATCACATCCGCCAAGGGAAAAGCCAATCTCGCCTATATCGAGATCGAAGACGGGCCCTATCTGGTCCGGCCATCGGACAAAGCCTTTGATGATGGCGAGCGACCGATCAATGTCCACGAATCCAATATCGTCTGGCTCGATGCATCCGATATCAACTGGCTGGAAAAATCAGCAAGCGCGACAGTCGGCAAAAACCCGCGATTGGCCTTTCTCTGGGGCAGTCCAGAACAGGGCGAACTGCGCGGCGCACTGGTGAAACTGCCGCCCGGCTTTTCCGGCACATTGCAGGGCAATATCTCCCCCTTGCGGGCCGTCGTCATCAAGGGGCAGATTGGCCACGGCCTGACGCAAGACAGCGAAAAGAAAGCTCTGCCGCCCGGCAGCTATTTCGGATCCACCGTTGCGGCGGTCCATGAAATCACGAACATGTCGGACAAGGACAGCATCATCTATATACGCAGCAATGGCCCCTTCACCATCGAGTGACACATCGCCTTTCACCCGCACTTCAAAATGCAGCAACAAGGATATCCCATGACGAAAACGATTCTGATAACCGGCTCGACCGACGGAATTGGCCTGGAAACCGCCAAGGCGCTGAGCAGCGCCGGGCACAATATCCTGCTGCACGGGCGCAGCGCACACAAACTGGCGGCCGCAAAGGCCACGCTTGAGGCTATTCCGGATCACGGGTCCGTAGAGACCTATGTCGCCGACCTGTCGGATATGGCTGCAGTCGCAGCGCTGGCAACAGCGGTCACGGCGCTACACAAACGGATTGATGTGCTGATCAACAATGCCGGGGTTTTCGCTGTTTCCGATGTGCGGACTGCAGATGGCCTTGATATACGCTTCGCGGTCAATACCATCGCTCCCTATCTGCTGACCCGGCGCCTGTTGCCCTTGCTGGAGAAGTCCGCGCGGGTGGTGAACCTGTCCTCGGCGGCCCAGTCACCGGTGGATTGGGATGCTCTGGCCGGACATGCGAACCTGTCCGACAGTGCGGCCTATGGCCAGAGCAAGCTGGCACTCACCATGTGGTCGCGCAGTCTGGCGCAGGAACTTTCATCCGATGGCCCGATAATGGTTGCGGTCAATCCGGGTTCGTTTCTCGGCACCAAGATGGTGAGAGAGGCCTATGGGTCCCAAGGCAATGATGTCGGGATCGGCGTAGAAATCCTGGTACGCGCGTCCCTGTCCGAAGAGTTCGCGGACGCGTCCGGCCTCTATTTCGACAATGACAGCGGCCGGTTTTCCCGCCCTCACCCGGACGCGCTTGACCCGCAGAAATGCGACGAACTGATGCACAGAGTCGACGCGATCCTGCAGAACCTGTCCACCCGATAGAATTTGGCCGCCACCGGGGGAGACAGACGGACTGACCATCATCACCATCAGCATCCGCACAAAATTGACAGCGCGTTTATCCGCTCGCCGTCGCGAAACGCAGAGCGATCGGGGGCCGGGCCGGTGTCGTCCCGGGACACGGTCCCCGCGGATGATGGCCGGCGCGTAGTGACTTGCGCTGTCTGATCAAAATCAGCCGACAGGACTGTTGAGTTTTCAAGCACAAATCTTCAGGAGGCAGCGATGATTTTCGCAACACTTGTTCTGCTGTCACTCGGTCTCGCGATGGATGCCTTTGCTGCAGCCGTCGCCCAGGGCGCAGCCAGTCGCCCCAGCCGATCCACCGCCTTGCGAATGAGCTTTGCTTTCGGTTCGGCCCAGGCGGTCATGCCCCTGTTGGGTTGGGCTTTGGGAATGGCCTTTGCCGCTGTCATGCAATCAGTGGCTCACTGGATTGCGTTCGTGCTCCTGGCGATATTGGGTCTCCGGATGATCCGGGAAGGCCTTGATCGTGATCCGGAGGCCCCCAGCAAGGATCTGACGCTCTGGCCCTTGCTCGTCATGGCGATTGCTACCAGTATCGACGCGGCCGTAGCCGGGATCACCCTGCCCAGTTTTGGCGCGCCGATCCTGCTGGCCTGCCTGCTGATAGGACTGACCACTTCGCTGCTGGTCTACCCCGGTGTCTTTCTGGGCGCACTGCTGGGCACTAGGGTCGGCCAATGGGCCGAGGTGCTGGGTGGATTGATACTGATCAGTCTGGGCGCAAAAATCTTTATTGCCCAACAATATTTTCCAGTTTGATGACAAAAAAAGCGCACCGATCTGATCGGCGCGCTTCTTGTTGTCGTACGGGTTCAATCGCGCTCAGGGGCAGCGCGAATCCCGGACCGGTTCGCTCGCATCGCGAGTGTTCCAGGTTCCTGACGGCGTCTGGTATTTCTCGCCCGGTGCTGTCCGCATGATCAGGTTGCAGCCCGAGGTGAAGGCAAATTGCTCGACCGTCGAATTGGTTTCCTGCGCCTTGCGGGTATAGGCCGCCTTGCGTTTGATATTGATATCCTCGACCAGCGCCTTGATCGCCGGAGATGGCGAAGTCACATAGCCGAGATAGCCGTCCGGCTTTTCACCGATCGCACCCGATGCCCGTGCCGCGGCATAAGCCGGATCGCGCTGTGCAATCGCCGGCACGGCCACCGCTGCGGTTAGAACCAGTCCGCCGACTAGGGCCAAAGCCTTGTTTTTCTTCATATAGTCAAACATTAGAAAATATCCGCTTCCTCGTTGATCAGGTCTTTCGCATCGCCGTCCAGACGATAAACCACTTCCTGCTTGATATTGATATTGAGATTGATCACGATCGGCTTGTCCGGCGCAGTCACCTGCACGCAGGCCGAAAGACCTATCAAGATACCCAAAATCAGGCTGCTGGTGGTTAAGCTCCTCATATTGTGACGAATCGCACCATCTGGACGATCCGTCAATTGACTTGTCTGATAAAGCATCATCGCTTTCCCTCGGCTGAATGGATTATTCATCGTCTTCCAGAAGTTGTACGGCAGCCTTTGCCCGCGCCTCCTGCGCGCGCAACAGCGCGGGCAAATTCTGCCCGACCAGGATTTCCGGTTCATAATAGGATTTGGCGCTGCTCATCAGTTGCATGAATGGCGCCTGGATACGGACATTGAACTCGAGCGGGATACGCGCGAACTGCCGGGTGATGAAATTGCGGCTCGCGTCATCGCCCTGCTGCAGGCCGGCGAATTTCACTTCGGTAATGATCTCGCCGGCAATGTCGCCATCCATTCCGATGGTCAGGTTGCGATATTTGATCGATTTCAGCGCGTTAAACGCGAAATTGGCCATCGTTCCCATATCCTCGTAGCTCAACTCTCCGACGTAGGCGAGCGTGCCGCCGCCTTCGCGCGCGACCAGATAGCCACCGACAATCCGGCCGCCGTCCTGGTCAAACACCATCGGCAGCTTGCCGTCAAAAACGCCGGATGCGGTCAAATTCTCGAAATCAAACTGGGTCAGGAATTGGGCGGCATCCACGCCCTCGACGGTGAACTGCAACCGTCGCTCGGCCTCTTCGCTCAGATCCAGAATCGTCGGTTCCAGATAGAGCTTGCCGCCGGCAAACGGCCATTCGCCCGCCTCCACCTGCAATTTGAAATCGGGGAGCAGGCGATAGCGGATCTGGCCATTGAACACCGCGACACCGGGATTGACCTCGGACAGGCTGACAATCTGCCCCGGCCGGGTTTCCAATGCCAGCAGGTCGGAAAATTCTATCTCCCCGGCCAGACCGGTGACCGGGCCGAAAGCAGCCGCCAGATTCAGGCCGTTGGTCCGGAATGTCCCGCTGCTTTGGACACCGTTTTCTGATGCGTCCCATGCAATGCGGCCAGCCCCGGATATCTCTCCGCGAACATTGGCGATCACACCCAATGTGAGGGAGGTCAACTGTTCAGGCTGCAACCGGTCGTTGAATATCAGCGACTGGACATCGATCAACGCCCTGCCCTCGCTGCTCTGCAGATCATGGGCGATGTCGACGGCGGCAACCGAACTCAGGGTCTCCGGTTCGCGGAGCAGGCCGGTAGCGGTCAGATCATTGCCGTCAAAACCGAGCCTTACATCATTGCTGATCAAGGGCCGGAAGCGCTCCGCCGCTTGCTCGTCACGGACCAGCAGGCTGGCATCGGCGAGGAATTTGCCATCTTCATAGCGCCAGTCACCCTCGATATTCTCCATCAACAACGGCACATTGGCGACCTTGCCCGCCGCACCCTCGATACGCCCGTTGATCGTGCTGCCGAATGCAGCGTTGAGCAGCGCTATGTCGAGCCGGGTCATACTGCCGGCCGTGCCCAGGCGGACGCCGACATTTTCCGCCGTCAGTCCTTTCGCGAGCGAAAAGCCCAGAGCGCCGCTGGTTATGGCCAGCGGCGTGCTGCCGACCGCACCATCCAGCTTGAGCGAGGGAGCGCTGGCTGCGATGTTCACGCCCGATCCGTCACCGGAGACGATGGCGCTGCCCTGCGGACACAGGCGTGCGCTCGTCGGGCCAGCGGTCAGCGATGCCGTGCGCAGGCTGGCAAATTGCAGGTTGATACACTGGCGGAACAGCGCGAAATCGCCATTGCGACTGATACCGCCGCTGACCGGTATCTGCAGTCCGGTAAGCTGACCGCCGCCAAGCGGCCCCGTCAGGATGATCCGCCCGTCAATATTGGTCCCGCCCTGACGCGTTGGCGAAAAGGCCATGGCCGGAACCTTCAGCTGGGCCGAACCGACCTGATAATTGGCCATTTCGAGCCGGCCGGAAAATCCGCGCGACAGGCTGCCGTCGTCGAGCTGCAATCTGGCGCTGGGGAAGCCACCCCCGGCCAGCCGGATGGGACCGTCGGCCAGCATCCTGATATTCTTGTCGGTAAAGACCAGCAACAGCGGATCACTCAGGCTGACCGAAGCGCCGGAACGCGAACGGGCTGCGGCTTCATCAAAAGACAGTGTCGTCCGTTCGGCCGTCCTGGAAAATTTTACGTCACCGGAAATATCAAACCGGCTTCCGGCCTTTCGAACCGCTGTTGCCATCTGGCCCGCAATCGGACCAAGGGGCGTGCCCGCGACAGACGCCGATAGGCTGGCAACCTGCTCCAACCAGCCTTGCGCCACTTGTACGCCGCGGATCTCCGGCTGCCCGGCGAAGCTCGCGGTCATCCGCTCGCCGCCGTAACCCAGCGTAAACGGTCCCCTGATCCGGGAGATATTGGCCTGGCCATAAGGAGACAGCAAACCGCTAGCGGTCATGTCGATTTCACCGCTGCTCTGCTGCAAATCCCCGGTCAGGTCGAGAGTCGCCTTGATTTCCTGACCGCTATAATCGGCAAAGCGAAGCGGCCCGCCTATCAGTCCGATATTTCCGGTCCAGCTCGCCAGGTCGACGCCAAGATCGACCGAGATCCGCGCGGCGAAATCTTCCGCGCTCAATGGAAGATCGCCGCAATTTACAGAAGGCAGTCGCAAAGGCCCCTGCAAATGGGGCTTTCTCGCCCGTATCGTGATTTCGCCGAAGAAAGTCGGTTTCTGCAAGACACAGCCGCCGGTTTCCAGCTTGCTGGCGATGGCAGCAATTTCTCCACTGAAACCATCGTGCAATTCGCCCTGCCCGTTGAGTGCCAGACCAATCGCGCCATAATCGCTGTCGATCCGCAATTTGGCATCTTGCAGACCCAGCCACATATCCGGCAACGCCAGCGGACTGTCATCATCCGGAGCGGAAAATTTGTCGAGCTCGCCAAAGCTGAGCCTGCCATTTTCGACGCGTCCGAACAGTTCCACCCCGCTGGCGCTGACCCAGTTGATACCGACGCCGCCAAGGCTCAGGCTGTTCCCGACTTCGACGAGATCAGCCGTCAGATCCGGCCGCTCCGGGTTTCCGATGACCAGATTGCGAATGACTTGTTTGCGCAGCCCGATTTCATCGATCTCGTAAGTGGCCACGACATCCATCTGCTCGAGCTGCGATTGGACGTAGTTATCGGCCAGCGTTGTGCGACTCACCCACAGGGCAATCAGACCGAGCAGAATCAGAACAAGCAATATTCCGCCGAACAGTCGAAACCGGGAGCGGCGACCGACGGGGTCATTGGCGATTTCTTCTTCCATCGCAGGTGAAATGCAGAAGTCTTCCTTAAGTTGCAATGTACAAGTGTCGGCGCGCGCGGTTTTTCGAGCCGGGCAGGAAATTGGACATTTTCGGTCTGCCATCCCCTAAATAGAGAAGTTCCTGATTTGTTCTGGTATCGGGACGACCATGACCGAAGAACATGGAACCCAGTCAGGCGCTCCAATGCAGGGCAGCGGGCATCGCGCCCGGCTTCGGCATCGTATTCTGTCCGGTCAGGGCAATGGTCTGCACGATCACGAACTGGTTGAATATCTGCTCGCGCTGGCCATTCCGCGCCGCGACACCAAGCCGCTCGCGAAGCAGCTGATCGACGAATTCGGCGGCTTTTCCCGGCTGCTGGTCAGCGATGCCGATGCGTTGCAGAATCTGCCCGGCATGGGCGCAACCAGCGTGGCGGCGCTGAAAATCGTGCAAGTGGCGGCCTTGCGCCTGCTCTCCGAGCCGGTGCGGACCCAGCCGATCCTTTCCAGCTGGCAGGCTTTGCTCGACTATTTGCGCGCCGATATGGCGCATCTCGCCCATGAACGGGTGCGGGTGCTGCATCTCGACAGCAAGAACCGGCTGATCCGCGACGAGCTGGTCAGCGAAGGCTCGATAGACCAGGCGGCCATCTATACCCGCGAGGTAATCAAGCGCGCGCTGGATCTGGGATCAGCCGCGATCATCCTGGTGCACAACCATCCCAGCGGCGACAGCACGCCGAGCCGGCAGGATATTGCGATCACCCGCGACATTTGCGCCGCCGGGGCCACATTGGGCATCGCCGTCCACGATCATATCGTCATCGGCCGCGACGGCCACACGTCTTTCCGGTCAAAGGGGCTGATCTAGCGAACCATCCTGCCTTCAATAGAGGAACATCGGCATGCCTTCGACCTGGATCAGATTGGGCCGATACTGGTTCGCGTCATAAAGTCCCGAGACATTGACTCCCTTGCTGTCTTCCAGCAGCGTTCCGATCGGCACGACGCCGTAATTGCCGTCGGTCAGACAGACCATATTGGCCATCCGGTCCTGCTCGACCAATTGCACCGCCAGCGCGCCAAAGGCAAAACCGACCATCCGGTCCATCGCATCCGGCTCCCCGGCTCGCATCAGATAGGCCAGTTCCTGCACAATCGTCCGCTCGTCGCTGCGCGCCTCGATTTCCCGCGCCAGTTGGGTGCCGATATTCAGACCCGTGCGACTGGTGTTCGATTTGTTGATTTCATCGGCAAAATCGGTTGCCCCGGACAGCTTCGCCCCTTCCGACACCAGACAGATCGCATAGGATTCGGGATTGGCCTCCTTGTCGCCAAGCAGCAAGGGCAGCAGCACGTCCATGTCTGCCGGCACCTCGGCAATCACCGTCCGGTCCGCCTGCGACAGAAAGCCGGACAAAAGCGCGGTTTCGCCCGACCGGCGGCCAAACAATTCTATCACCGCAATCCGTTCGTGGCTCGCCGCCGTCGTCCGCAGCGAGTTGATCGCCTGCACCGATCGGGTGACGGCGGTCGAAAATCCGATGCAATAATCGGTGCCGTAGACATCATTGTCCATCGTCTTGGGGATCGAAATGACGTTGCGCCCGAGACTGGACAAATAGGCGGAGAAGCGCAGCGTGCCATCTCCCCCCATGGTAATCAGCACATCGACCGCGAGCGCATCCAGCACGTCGAGCGCCTTTTGCGTCTGGTCCCCTTCATCGGTCACCCGCGGATCACAGCGGGAACTGTGCAATATCGTACCGCCCTGGCGGTCGATACCGCGAACCCGGTCCTTGTCGAGCATCATCACGCTATTTTCATTGGCCCAGGGATCGGCAGGGTCGATTTCCAGCACCCCTTCCCAGCCGCGACGCAATCCGACCACATCCCAGCCGCGCTGCCAGGCCGATGTGGCAATCGACTGGATGCAGGGGTTGAGCCCCGGGACATCGCCGCCGCCGGTGAGCACTGCTAATCGCATTTTATTCTCCCTGTTTCCGCGGCTGCATTGCCGACTCAATTCGTAGGTGCTAGCGGGACCGCAAATCAAGGCAATTCATTGCCGCAATCATCCTCTTTGTCCAAGGACCAAAAATGATTCCACGCTATTCCCGCCCCGAAATGGTTGCCCTCTGGGAACCCGAATCGAAATTCCAGATCTGGTTCGAGATTGAAGCACACGCCACCGATGCTCTTGCCGAACTGGGCGTGGTGCCGAAAGAAGCGGCCGAAGCGATCTGGGCCAAGGGCAAGTTCGACGTGGAGCGGATCGACGAGATCGAGCGCGAAGTGAAACATGACGTGATCGCCTTCCTGACCAATGTCGCGGAAAATGTCGGCGAAGAAGCGCGCTTCATGCATCAGGGCATGACCTCCAGCGATGTTCTCGACACCTGCCTCGCGGTGCAGCTGGCGCGCGCCTCCGACATCTTGCTGGATGATATCGACGCCCTGCTCGCGGCGATCAAGAAACGCGCCTATGAGCATAAATTTACCCCCACCATCGGCCGCAGTCACGGCATCCACGGCGAGCCCGTCACCTTTGGTCTGAAGCTGGCACAGGCCTATGCCGAATTCGAACGCAATCGCGAACGGCTGGTCGCCGCGCGCAAGGAAGTCGCCACCTGCGCGATTTCCGGCGCGGTCGGCACCTTTGCGAATATCGATCCCAAGGTCGAGGAACATGTCGCCGCAAAACTGGGTCTGGAAGTCGAACCGGTTTCCACCCAGGTCATCCCGCGCGACCGCCACGCGCAATTTTTTGCGACGCTCGGCGTGATTGCCTCGTCGGTGGAACGGCTCGCGGTCGAAGTCCGCCATCTGCAGCGCACCGAAGTGCTCGAAGCGGAAGAATATTTCTCGCCGGGCCAGAAGGGCAGCAGCGCAATGCCGCACAAGCGCAACCCGATCCTGACCGAAAACCTCACCGGCCTCGCCCGCATGGTCCGCAGCTATGCCCTCCCGGCGATGGAAAATGTCGCCCTGTGGCACGAACGCGATATTTCACACAGTTCGGTCGAACGGATGATCGGCCCCGACGCGACCATCACTCTCGACTTTGCTCTCGGCCGGCTCACCGGCGTGATCGAGAAATTGCTGATCTATCCCGAGCGGATGCAGAAGAATCTCGACCGCATGGGCGGCCTGGTCCACTCGCAGCGGGTCCTGCTGGCGCTCACCCAGGCCGGCATCAGCCGCGAGGACAGCTACCGCATCGTTCAGCGCAACGCGATGAAGGTCTGGGAATCGGACGGCGAAATCGCCCTACTCGACCTGCTCAAGGCCGATCCCGACGTTACCGCCAAACTGTCCGACGAAGAACTGGAAGAGCGTTTCAACCTCGATTATCATTTCAAGCATGTCGACACGATCTTTGCCCGGGTTTTCGGAGAATAGCGCCTTTTTCGGGGCGGTTGCATAGCATCTGGCCACTGGCCTTTTTTAGGACTAGGATAGGCTAGAACACGGCATAAAGGGTGCGGCATGCAATTCATCAAAATCCTCTTCTGGGTCCTCCTGCTGGTGGCGACGTTCATTTTCTGGTGGACCAACGAGGCGCGCGCCTCGCTGGATCTGGGCGCGGCGCTTGTCGAGGCCAGGGTTTCAACCTTTGTCGTCGGCGCTTTCCTGCTCGGCTTCCTGCCGACCTGGCTGCTGCTGAGAGGCTCCAAATGGCGGCTCTCCCGCCGGATCAAGACGCTGGAGGAAGCCGCAAGACCGGCGCCCCCTCCCGCATCCACCGCCAACCGGACACCGGCCCCTGCCGCTGCACCGGTCACGCCCCCGACGCCAACCGCCGCAGCCGAACCCGCTCCGGCGGTATCATCCATTGATAACAAGAAAGCGCCCGACGCATGAGCAACCCGATTTTCGTCGCAATCGACACGCCGGATCTAGATCGGGCCGTCGCGATTGCACAGTCGGTCACGGGCCATGTCGGCGGGCTGAAGCTCGGCCTCGAATTTTTCTGCGCCCACGGCCACCATGGCGTGCATGAAATCCAGAAGCTCGATTTGCCGATCTTTCTCGATCTCAAGCTGCACGATATTCCCAACACGGTTGCCAAGGCGATGCAGGCGATCAACGTGCTCGAACCGGCGATCGTGACCATCCACGCCTCCGGCGGCCGCGCGATGATGGAAGACGCCAAGGCGGCGGCGAACGAACATACCAAGGTGGTCGGCGTGACTCTGCTGACTTCGCTCGACGAACGCGATATGGGCCGGATTGGCTATACAGGCACGCCGCATGACCAGGTAGAGCGACTGGCCGACCTCGCCCGCGAAGCGGGACTGGATGGCATCGTCTGTTCCGGCAATGAAGTGGCTGCGGCGCACAAAATCTGGAAAGACGGCTTTTTCGTCGTCCCCGGCCTCCGCCCCAAAGGCGGCGCGATGGGCGACCAGAAACGGGCGGTGACGCCGCGGCAAGCACGCGACAATGGCGCGAGCGTGCTGGTGATCGGCCGGCCAATTACCGGAGCGGACAATCCCAATGCAGCAGCGCGGGCGATCGAGGCGACGCTTTAGCAAGTCATCGTCATCCTGAACTTGTTTCAGGACCCCAACCGGCTCAGCATAATCTCACGGGATCCTGAAACAAGTTCAGGATGACGAACATGCTTGGCCGCGCTAATAGCCCTTGCATGCAAACCCAAATCAAGATCTGCGGTCTTTCCACCGAAACCGCCATTGACGCCGCGATCCAAGCGGGTGCCGACTATATCGGCCTCGTCCATTTCCCGAAAAGTCCGCGCCATGTGTCGCTCGAACGGGCCGCCAAGCTACGCACCTATGCGGCACAGCGGGTCAAGACAGTGCTGCTGCTCGTCAACGCCGACCCGGCATCGACCGGCCAAGCGATCGCGGAAGTGAAACCCGACGTCATTCAGTTCCATGGCAGCGAGACTCCGGAATGGCTGAAACTGGTAGCCGACAACAGCGGACTCGAAATCTGGAAAGCGCTGGGTGTCAAAGACAAACCCACTTTGGCAAAATCCAGCCGCTATCTCGGCGCGGCGGACCGGCTTCTGTTCGATGCCCCGGCCAAGGCTTTGCCCGGCGGTACCGGGACCTCCTTTGACTGGTCCCTGCTGGCGGATCATCACCATCAGATCGACTGGGGCCTCGCCGGGGGCCTTGACCCGGATAATGTCGCAAGCGCTCTCAACGGAACCCACGCCCCGCTGGTCGATGTCTCCTCCGGCGTCGAATCCGCGCCCGGCGTCAAACAGGTGGACAAGATCGCCGCCTTTTGCCAAGCGGTGCGGGACTATGACGCGTCCAAGTAAGACCCGTTCGCCCTGAGCCTGTCGAAGGGTGATTGCCGCAAGGGTTCCTGCTTCGACAAGCTCAGCACGAACGGATATGATCGCACCATGAACGACACACCCCCCAACAGCTTCCGCAACCAGCCTGATGACCGTGGCCATTTCGGCGAATTCGGCGGGCGCTATGTCGCCGAAACCTTGATGCCGCTGATTCTCGATCTGGAAAAACATTATCGCGCGGCACAGGCCGACCCGGCGTTCGAGGAAGAGTTCAACGACCTGCTGCAAAATTATGTCGGCCGGCCCTCGCCGCTCTATTATGCCGAAAGCCTGACCGAGGAAGTCCGCAAGGATGCACCGGAAGGAAAAGGCGCGCAAATCTGGTTCAAGCGCGACGAGCTCAACCACACCGGCGCGCACAAGATCAACAATTGCATCGGGCAGATATTGCTGGCGAAGCGCATGGGCAAAACCCGGATCATCGCGGAAACCGGCGCCGGCCAGCATGGCGTGGCGACGGCGACCGTCTGCGCCCGCTTTGGCCTCCCCTGCACCATCTTCATGGGCGCAACCGATGTCGCGCGGCAGAAGCCCAATCTGTTCCGGATGAAATTGCTTGGCGCCGAAGTGGTGCCGGTGACCAGCGGCGCAGCGACGCTGAAAGACGCGATGAACGAAGCGCTGCGCGACTGGGTCGCCAATGTGCACGACACATTCTACATCATCGGCACCGCCGCCGGTCCACACCCCTATCCCGAACTGGTCCGCGATTTCCAGAGCGTGATCGGCAAGGAAGCTCGCGCCCAGATGCTCGAGCGCACCGGTCGCCTGCCCGATATGCTGGTCGCGGCCATTGGCGGCGGTAGCAATGCCATCGGCCTGTTCCACCCGTTTCTCGATGATCCGGACGTCAAGATGCTGGGCATCGAAGCGGCCGGCCATGGTCTGGACAAGGAACATGCGGCGAGCCTCGCCGGCGGCGGGCCGGGCATCCTCCACGGCAACAAGACCTATCTGCTGCAGGACGAGGACGGCCAGATCACCGAGGCCCATTCGATCAGCGCCGGCCTCGACTATCCCGGCATTGGTCCCGAGCATAGCTGGCTGAAGGAATCCGGCCGCGTCGATTATGACAGCGCCACAGACAAAGAAGCGCTCGACGCCTTCCAGCTGCTCTGCCGCACCGAAGGTATCATTCCCGCGCTCGAACCGAGCCACGCGATTGCAGCGGTAGTGCGCGAAGCGGTGAAGATGGATCGGGACAAGATCATTCTCGCCAACCTGTGCGGGCGCGGTGACAAGGATATTTTCACTGTCGCCGAGGCTTTGGGGACGGAGATATGATCGCTGAAATTCTCAAGCGATCTTTTACACGAGCCACCGGAGCGACACTGTTAGCTATTTTGGGTGTATTTTTGTTTCAGTATTTTGCTGACAATCCAATGCCTATGGAATCCGACGAATTGGCGATATTCCTTCCCATCATATTCATTTCAACTTTGTTGGCCTCGTTGCCCAATGACCAAGGTAGCTCATGACCCGTCTCTCCCAATCCTTCCCCGCCGACCGCGCGGCGCTCGTCGCCTTTGTGACCGCTGGCGATCCGACCCCGGCCGATACCGGTGCCATTCTCGACGCGCTTGTCGAAGGCGGCGCGGACATCATCGAACTCGGCATGCCGTTCACCGATCCGATGGCCGATGGTCCCTCGATCCAGGAAGCGGATATCCGCAGTCTGGCCGCGGGCACGAAAACCACCGATATTTTCAATATGGCGAAGGAATTCCGCCAGCGTCACCCTGACACGCCGCTGGTGCTGATGGGCTATGCCAATCCGATGACCATCCGGGGTTCCGACTGGTTCGCCAATGCCTGCGTCAACGCCGGTGTCGATGCCGTGATCTGCGTCGATATCCCGGTCGAGGAAGATGAAAGCCTCGGCGACGCTCTCCGCGCTAAGGAAGTTGCGGTGATCCGGCTTGCTACGCCGACCACCGATGCAAAACGCCTGCCTGAGATTTTGAACAATGCGAGTGGCTTTCTATACTATGTCTCCGTCGCCGGGATTACCGGCCAGCAACAGGCGGCACAGGCGAGCATCGAAGAGGCCGTTGCGCGCCTCAAAGCCGGCACCGACCTGCCCGTTGCCGTCGGCTTTGGCGTACGCACGCCGGAACAGGCTGCCGAGATCGCCCGCGTTGCGGATGGCGTCGTCGTCGGCTCGGCGATTGTTGAGATTGTCGGCGAATATGGCAAGGATGCCGCGCCGCATGTCAGGGACTATGTAAAATCGCTTTCCGATGCTATCAGGGCCGCCAGAGAAATCTAAAGGTCAACAACCGTTCGCATCGAGCGTAGTCGAGATACCGGCGTGCAAAAAGTCTCTCGACTTCGCTCGAGACGAACGGATCAAACGAAAAGGGTAATTCATGTCCTGGCTAAGCAATGTCCGCAAAAAGATCGCGTCGATCACCAAGAAGGAAACGCCTGACAATCTCTGGCACAAGTGCAAGAAATGCGAAGCGATGGTGTTCCTCAAGGAATATCAGGACAATATGTATATCTGCCCGAAATGCGACCATCACGGCCGTATCGGACCGATGACCCGCTTTGCCCAGATCATGGACGAAAACAGCTGGAAACTGATTCCCTGGGCCCCGGTTCAGGAAGACCCG
The DNA here is from genome assembly GCF_002218195.1 of Sphingorhabdus sp. SMR4y. GTDB lineage: Bacteria > Pseudomonadota > Alphaproteobacteria > Sphingomonadales > Sphingomonadaceae > Parasphingorhabdus. The sequence continues at coordinate 1,263,872 of NZ_CP022336.1, forward strand.
CTCAAGTTCAAGGACCAGAAGAAATATACCGACCGGCTGAAAGAGGCCCGCGCTAAGACCAGTGAGCAGGACGCGCTGATCAACGTCAAGGGCACGATCGAGAGCGTCCCCTGCGTCGTCGGCGTGCAGGATTTTGCCTTCATGGGCGGCTCCATGGGGCTGGCAGTCGGACAGGCCTTCGTCGACGGGGCCAAGCGCGCGCTCAAGGACCAGTGCCCCTATATCATCTTCACCGCCGCTGGCGGTGCGCGGATGCAGGAGGGGATTCTCTCGCTAATGCAGATGCCCAAGACCACCGTGGCGATTTCGATGCTGCGCGAGGCGGGTATCCCGTTCATCGTCGTGCTGACCGACCCGACCACCGGCGGTGTCACCGCCAGCTATGCAATGCTCGGCGACGTACATATTTCCGAACCCGGCGCGATGATCGGCTTTGCCGGCCAGCGGGTGATCGAGAATACCATCCGCGAAAAACTGCCCGAGGGCTTCCAGACGGCAGAGTATCTGCTCGAGCACGGCATGGTCGACATGGTCGTACACCGCAAGGAACTGCGCGCAACACTGGCCCAGGTGATGGGCTATCTGATGGCATGGAAAGACGCGGCCTAAATCCCCCTCCCGCTAGCGGGAGGGGTTAGGGGTGGGAATATCTCCATGATCAGGACCGCCGATTCCAATATTAAGGCCCACCCCCGACCCCTCCCGCAGGCGGGAGGGGAGTAGATGGCCGACGGCGCGCGTTCCGATCATCCGGCGGTCCAGAAACAGCTCGACCGACTCGAGATGCTTTCGCCCGGCCGCGATGTGCTTGGGCTGGAGCGGATCAGCGAAGTCCTGAACCGTCTCGGCAATCCGCAGGACAAAGTGCCCCCCGTCTTCCACGTCGCCGGCACCAATGGCAAGGGTTCGACCTGCGCCTTCCTGCGCGCTGCAATCGAAGCGGAAGGGCTGAAGGCCCATGTCTACACCAGCCCGCATCTGGTCCGCTTCAATGAGCGCATCCGGCTGGCCGGCAAGCTGGTCGAGGATGATTATCTCGCCGACCTGCTCGCGCGGGTGCTCGACAGCAGCGAGGATATCAATCCCAGTTTCTTTGAAGCAACCACCGCCGCGGCCTTCCTTGCCTTCTCCGAAATTCCCGCCGATGCCTGCATTCTGGAAGTCGGTCTTGGCGGCCGGCTCGATGCAACCAATATCATCAGAAATCCCGTCGCCACCGGCATAGCGGCGCTCGGCATCGATCACGAAGCCTTTCTGCTGTCGCCCGAAGACGGCACGCCCGCCGATCCGATGGTCCGCATTGCCTGGGAAAAGGCCGGTATTGCCAAGAAAAACGCCCCGCTGCTGACGCAAAAATATGCTGCGGACATGCTGCACGCCGTCGCCGATCATGCTGCCAATATCGGCGCGCATCATTGCCCGCGCGGCGAAGAATGGGACGCCGCAATTTACGAAGGCCAGCTCCACTACAGGGATGCGCGCGGGAAGCTCAACCTGCCCCTGCCCGCTCTGGTCGGCGCGCATCAGGCGGACAATGCCGCGCTCGCCGTCGCGATGTTGCGCCATCAAAACGCGCTCTGCATTTCCGACGCCGCGCTCAAGGCCGCCATGGGCTGGGCGCAATGGCCGGGGCGGATGCATTTCCTGATCGCCGGACCGGTCACCCATTTGCTGCCACCAGATGCCGAAGTCTGGGTCGACGGCGGCCATAATGTCAGTGCCGGCCTGGCCCTCGCCAAGCATTTTGCCGATTATGAAGCCGGCTCAATCGATCTGCTGATCGGCATGCTGGCAAACAAGGACCCGGCCGCAATCATCGCGCCGCTGCACGAGAAACTGGCCAGCGTGACAGTGATCCCGGTGCCGGGCCATGAATCGCACGCGCTGGGTGACTATCCGGATGCGGCTGCGCCCATGGCCAAAGCAGACGATATGGATTCCGCGCTGCGGTCGCTGAAGATCGCGCCGGGCAAAACAGTGCTGATCGCGGGATCGCTCTATCTGGCCGGAGACGTGCTCAAGGCAAACGAGCAGGTTCCGGACTAGGCGCCCTTCAAGGCGGTCTGATCAATCCCCGACCTGGCCCCGAGACGCGAAATGCGTATCCATTCAACGATGCAGATTATCACCGCGATTCCGCCCATGAGCGTGGTCAGGATGAAGACCTGGAAATAGCCCTGCTCCTCGATCATCTGGCCCAGTGCACCGCGGCCCAACGTCCCGACCAGCATTGTAAGCGAAGAAAGAAGCGCGTATTGGACCGCGCTGTAGCCCTTGGCGACAATCGACGACAGATAGGCGACAAAGGCTGCTCCGGCGATACCGACCGCAATATTCTCACCGGCGATCGCCATCATCAGCTTCGCAAGCCCGGCATCCCCGCCGAGATTGGCAACCAGCCAGGTAAAGCCGGTCAGATCACTGACCGATTGCACCACTGCCCCGCCTCTCGCCAGATCGGCGTAGAGCAGGTTGGTCGCAGCTGCGAGCACAGCGCCCAGGGTAAGGGTCAACATGCGGCCCAGAGTGGTGAGCATATAGCCACCAGCCGCGAGACCGATCATTAACGCGCCGATGCCGAAGAATTTCGACGCCACGGCCACTTCGTCCTTGGTATATTGAAGCTCGCCCAGATAGAACGGATAGGCGAAGCTGCCCCAGATAGAATCCGTGATGCGATAGGTCAGAACCAGACCCAATATGACAATCAGCGCCCAGCCCAGCCGTCCGACAAATTCGGTGAGGGGAAGCACCAGCGCGCGATAGCCGTGATCAAGAAACCGTCCGGCAGTGGATTCAGCGGGGACATCCCTGGTCAGAAGATATTGGCCCTTGCGTTCCAGACGCACCAGAAATGCAGAAATGAGAACGGGAATGACAACCGTTGCCACAACGATCAGCGGCCCCATCGTTGAAATGAAGGCGACAGAATCCGGACGCGTCTCCGGATCGCTTCCCAGCGACTGGACCATGAAGGTTCCGACCGTCAGCAAGGCCCAGCCCCACAGGATTGCCACAGCCAGCAACGCCCATCCACGAACACGCGGATCAAGCTGGCCGGTTTTCCGCAGGCCGTGCTCGTCGGCCATTTCGGTGGCGGTCTGAACCTTTGTCTCTGCATCCGGCGCGAACAGGCCGGCAAAACCGATCAGCAGCATGACCGCTCCCATCGTCAGGTAAACAGTAGGCCAGTCGGTCCGCTCCGCAAGGAAAAGGGCCAGTGCACCACCGACCAGTGCGGCGATCCGGTACCCCATTTGATAAACGGTCGAGAGGATATCTATCGTCGCAACTTCATCGGCGACGTCGACCCGCCATGCATCGATGACAACATCCTGCGTAGCTGATGCAAAAGCACCTATTCCCGCCAGCAAGGAAAACCATCCGATGGACGAAACCGGATTCAACATCGCCAGAATGACCAGAATTGCACCGAGCAACAATTGCGCCGTAACGATCCATTGCTTCCGCTTTCCCAGCTTCTTCAGAAGCGGAACATCGATCCGGTCAAGCGCCGGTGACCAAAGAAACTTGAATGCATAGGCTAATCCGATCAGCGAAAAGACGCCCATCGTTTCGAGATCAACCTCGGCATCGGAAAGCCAGGCATAGAGAGTCCCGAGCAGCAGTGCATAAGGCAAACCCGCTGCAAAACCAAAAATGGTCATGAACAGCGTTTTGCGATTGCCCAGTGACGCAATAACTTTGCGCCATCCCAATTTTTCTGCCTGCTCACTCACGCCAAACTCTCCCTCGAATTGGAGGAATCATTAGCGCCTATTCACCTGAATGCCAGCTTGATTTTGCTACAGATCAGATATCGAGCAGCTTCGCCGCGACAATCGGACCCGCCCCCGGGCGCTGCACGACGATCGCATATTTGTCTGCGCCACCCACCCGCAAATCGGCGCGCGACAGGGGAAAGCGTGCCCGCTGCCCGCGCCAGCTTCCAAGCTTGCGCTCCGCCTTGACCACATTGACATAATGCATCGTCCGCCCGCCATTCTCGCCACGCCCGACGCGCACGGTTTCCGAAGAACTGAGCGCGATCAGCGACACGCTCGCCAGATAGTCGGACTGGCCGCTGATCGTGACCGTCATCCGGCCCTCGCTGTCGGTTGCCGCGCTGATCCGGGGGCCGTTGCGGTCGGCCCGCCGGACCAGCGAGCGGATATCATTTTCCCGTGAACCGATCGCGCCACCGCCACCATTGACAATCATTTGCGGAGTATAGACCCCCGATCCTTCATTGCCCCTTGCTGCATAAGCCCGCTGCAAGCGCGTATTATCCTCGCGCGCCAGCGTGTCCTTCCAGCCGAGCCGGTCCCAGTACGTCACCGGTCGCGTGATCACCAGCAGGGAGCTGTCTTTAGCCAGCCGTCTGGCCAGCAGATCGGCAGGGGGGCAGGACGAGCACCCCTGGCTGGTGAACAACTCGATGACCACCGGACCGGAGATTCCGGCATCATCGGGCACCCGAACCGCGCTGGCTGCAGAGACCGGTGCCAGTTGCGTGGCAAGGACACCGGCAAGGGCCAGTCCTGCTATCAGCACAGCTATGACAATTTTTCGCATTTCCGGCTCCAATCGGGTGACAATAGCTGTTCGCGCCCGTGAAACCAGAGGTTACAGATTGCAGACAGCGCATTTTTCCGCCATGGGACCGGCCCATGACCGAAGAGAAACCAGCCAAGATATATCGCGCAAAACCGACCCCCGGAGCGAAGGCCCCGGCGGCCGCCAAAGCGCCTGCGAGCGACGTTCGCGAAGGCCAGCGCATTGCCAAGCTTCTGGCCCGCGCCGGCGTGGCGTCGCGGCGTGAAATAGAGCGGATGATCGATGCGGGACGGATCGAGCTGAACGGCGATCCGGTCGAGCATCCTTCGCTGTTGCTCAAGAACCTGACCGGCATCACTGTCGATGGCAAGCCGGTGGCAGAGCCCTCCCCGGCGAAATTATACCGCTTTCACAAGCCCAATGGCTATCTGACCGCAGAGCGCGACTTTTCCGGCAAGAAGACGATCTACGACGTCCTGCCCAAGGATATGGAGCGGATCATGCCGATCGGTCGGCTCGACATGAACACCGAGGGCCTGCTGCTGATGACCACCGACGGCGAGTTCAAGCGGCAGATGGAATTGCCGAAAAACGGCATCGAACGGTCCTACCGGGCGCGGACGTTCGGCGACATCACCCAGAACGAGCTCGAAGAACTCTATCGCGGCATTACCATTGACGGCATGCGCTACGGGCCGATCACCGCCAATCTGGAGCGGCGCACCGGCCGCAACCAGTGGATCGAAGTGACGCTGACCGAAGGCAAGAACCGCGAAGTCCGCCGGGTGCTGGAGCATTTTGGCCTGGAAGTCTCCCGCTTGATCCGCACCCGTTACGGCCCCTTCGTTCTGGGCGATTTGGAAAAAGGCGAGATTGAAGCGGTGCGCCAGCACGACCTGGTCCAGTTCCGGAAGACGCTGAAATGACCAAATGCGTTGCAAAACCCGTTCGTGCTGAGCCTGTCGAAGCACATGGTGTCAGCGCGAACGGTCCTTCGACAAGCTCAGGACGAACGGTTTAAGATGCGCATAATCGCAGGCCAATGGCGCGGACGGAAAATTGTTGCGCCGAAAGGCGACACCACCAGGCCGACCGCCGACCGCACGCGCGAGCGGCTGTTCTCGATGCTGACCAGCCGGCTCGGTGATTTTGAAGATTTGCAGATACTCGATCTGTTTTCCGGATCAGGCGCGCTGGGCCTGGAAGCACTGTCACGCGGCGCCGCCCATTGCACCTTCGTCGAGCAGGATCCCGAAGCGGTTCGGACGCTGGAAAAGAATATCGAGACGCTTGGCGCCGATGCCGATATCCGGATCGGTTCGGTCCTCCACCTCGGTGCAGCGCGCAAGGCCTATGATCTGATCCTGATGGACCCGCCCTATGATACGGGCGCCGGCGCGGTGGCGCTGGACAAGCTTGGCCGGCACGGGTGGTTCGCTCCATCGAGCTGGATTGCCGTCGAAACGGCGCGTCACGAAAAGGTGGAAGTGAAAGGCTTTGATCTTGATGTGGAACGGGACAGTGGCAAGGCGCGGCTGCACATCCTGCGCCCCGCCTAATTGGCACAAAGACTTGGCTAGCCGCCCATCATCGTCAATACAGACGCGGTTTCGCTGCCATGCTGGTAAAGTGTCGAATAGACGCTCATGCCGGTCATCATCAGGGTCGCGATTACCGCGCTGCCAAATAGTCTCTTGCTCATTTTCTGCTCCATGGGCGTGCCGTTAGCCGCCTTTGGTGAACAAATGGTGCATCGCAACAAAGATTACAACCTGCCCTTTCGGTCATGTCAAAATAGATATTGGCCTTGCCGCCCGCGCCGATGTTCCCTAACTGTTCACCCGTGACCGATACTGTCAAAATACCGAGCGAGAATGATCCTCCCTATGTCCGTGGCCTGAATGCGCCGCAGCGCGAGGCCGTGCTGACCAGCGAGGGTCCGGTGCTGGTGCTGGCCGGCGCCGGCACGGGTAAAACCGCGGCCCTGACGCGGCGAATCGCCCATATCGTCTATTCCCGCAAGGCCTGGCCGAGCGAGATTCTCGCGGTGACCTTCACCAACAAGGCCGCCCGCGAAATGAAGGAGCGGATCGGGGCAATCGTCGGCGAAAGCTTTGAAGGCATGCCCTGGCTCGGCACCTTCCACAGCATCGGCGCGAAAATGCTGCGCCGCCATGCCGAGATGGTCGGACTGCAGAGCAATTTCACCATTCTCGACACTGATGACCAGATTCGCCTGCTCAAGCAGTTGATCCAGGCCGAGGAAGTCGATGACAAGCGCTGGCCCGCCCGGATGCTCGCCGGTCTGATCGACCAGTGGAAGAACCGTGGTCTAAATCCTCAGGATCTCGATGCCAATGAGGCAGAGCGCTACGACAATGGCAAGGGCCAGCATTTCTACGCGCTCTATCAGGCGCGGCTGAAGGCGCTGAACGCCTGCGATTTCGGCGATCTGCTGCTGCACTCGCTGAACCTGCTCAAGAATCACCGCGAGATTCTCGAACGCTACCAGAAGCAGTTCAAATATATATTGGTCGACGAATATCAGGACACCAACAGCTCGCAATATCTCTGGCTGCGGTTGCTCGCGCAGAGCCACAAGAATATCTGCTGCGTCGGTGATGACGACCAGTCGATCTATTCATGGCGCGGCGCCGAAGTGGCCAATATCCTGAAGTTCGAAAAGGATTTTCCGGAAGCCAAAGTAGTCAAGCTGGAGCAGAATTACCGCTCGACGCCGCATATATTGGCCGCCGCATCCGGGCTGATCAACCATAATAGCGGCCGCCTCGGCAAGACTTTGTGGACCGAGGAAACCGAAGGCGACAAAGTGCAGGTGATCGGCGTCTGGGACGGTCCGGAAGAGGCCCGGCGCACCGGCGACGAGATCGAAGCGCTACAGCAGATCAAACAGGTGTCGCTGAACGATATCGCGATCCTGGTTCGCGCCCAGTTCCAGACCCGCGAATTTGAAGACCGCTTCATCTCGATCGGCATGCCCTACAAGATCATCGGCGGTTTCCGCTTCTACGAACGCGCCGAAATCCGCGATGCCCTGGCCTATCTTCGCGTGATCACCCAGCCCGCCGACGATCTCGCGTTCGAACGAATCGTCAATACGCCGAAGCGCGGCCTGGGCGACAAGACGGTCGAGAAAGTCCACCGGCTCGCCCGCGCGCAGGGCATTCCGCTGGCCGCTGCGGCGCTGAATATCTGCGATACCGACGAGCTGCCGCCGCGCGCGCGCAACACCTTGCTCGAGCTGATGCGCAATTTCGGCCGCTGGCGGGAGATGGCCGCCAATACCGACCATGCCGAGCTAACCCGGATCGTGCTCGACGAGTGCGGCTATACAACGATGCTGCAGGCCGACCGTTCGACCGAGGCCGCCGGCCGTCTGGAAAACCTGACCGAACTCGCCCGCGCGATGGAAGAATATGAGACGCTCGGCGATTTTCTGGAACATGTCAGCCTCGTGATGGACAATGATGCCCGCGACGACGAGCCCAAGGTCACGATCATGACCATGCACGGCGCCAAGGGTCTGGAATACGACCATGTTTTCTGTGCCGGCTGGGAGGAAGGCGTCTTCCCTTCACAGCGCAGCATCGACGAGGGCGGCAATGCCAGCCTCGAGGAAGAACGCCGCCTCGCCTATGTCGCAATCACCCGCGCCAAGCAGAAATGCACCATATTCCATGCTGCCAACCGGCGGATCTACGGCCAATGGACCAGTTCCATCCCCTCGCGCTTCATAGACGAACTGCCAGAAGACCATGTCGAGCATGAAAGCAGCATGAGCGGCGGCGAAAGCCTGTGGCGCGCCAACTGGAGCGAAAACAGCGATCCCTTCGCCCATCTCGCTGCGACCAATGCCACCCGCGCCGGCAAACGCGGGCCCGGCTGGCAACGCGCCGCCTCGTCCGGCTTCGACAAGAAACCCCGCGTCATCAAGGAAGCCCGCCGCAGCGCCGTCTCCCTCGGCAACAAGGGCCGCGACGACGTAAAAGTCGGCATGCGCGTGTTCCACACCAAGTTCGGCTATGGCGAAGTGAAGGTAAAGGAAGGCAACAAGCTGGAAATCGCGTTCGAAAAGAGCGGTGACAAGAGGGTTTTGGATAGTTTTGTCGAGGTGGCCTAGCCCCCTGCCGTTCGTCCTGAGCCTGTCGACCCGAAGGGCGAGCGCAGCTCAACGACAGCTCTCGCCGCAAGGCGTGGTTCGACAAGCTCACCACTAACGGACACGTCCACTAACCCTTCCCTTTTAAAGGAGGGGATCAAGGGGTGGGATAGCCGCGAACCGGCTCGATGCCGGTGAGTGGCTTCCTTGCACTAGCTCGGCTCCCCCGCGCCACCACCCCAACCCCTCCTCCAAAGAGAAGGGGCTTGAGCCCTCACCCCACCACCGACATCTTCACCCCCAGCGCCTTCACTATCGCCAGCAGCGTATCGAGCGTCGGATTGCCGCCCTCGCCCAGCGCCTTGTAGAGCGCCGAACGCGACAGGCCGGTCTCTTTTTGCAGATCACTCATGCCGCGTGCGCGGGCGACATTGTTGAGGGCAATCCGTATTTCTTCCGCATCGCCTTCCTCGAACGCCACGGCGAGATATTCCGAGATCATTTCCTCACTATCGAGGAATTCCGTTGCATCCCACGGCTTAAGGTCCAACTGTTCAGCCATCAATAAATCTCATTATTTCTCGCCATCTCCTGCGCGCCGGCGATATCGGCATTTTGCCGTTTCTTCGTCCCGCCGCAGAGCAGTATGACAATTTCCCCATTCTGCCGCCGCGCAAAATAGAGCCGATATCCCGGACCATGGTCAACCCGCAATTCACTCACACCACCACCAACCGACTTCACGTCCCCGAAATTGCCCAGTGACAGACGGTCGATGCGCTGGACAATTTTCGCGATCGCTCTTCGGTCCTTGAGCCGTTTCAACCAGTGGACGAATGTCTGACTGCGGACAATCTCAACCATTGGCGCAATATCAATGATTAGGTATCATCTGTCTACTATAGTGCACAAAATGACCGCAACTGTCAATCCCCGAACATGCGCTTGATCTCCGGGGACCGGAATATCATCTCTCAATATCCCCCGCGTTTCCTTATTTTTTTCCTGCGAACCGCGAAAATTATCGCACCCAGACCGCCGACCAGCAGCACGATCAGACTATAAGCTATGATCAGACGCAGCTCCATATCAGACCTCGCCTCTGGACGCGTCATCATCGCTTTCCCCGGCAAATTCCAGGGTGATTTCCGCGTCCAGCCTGTCGCGCGGGCTGATATGGCCCGACTCGCGTTTTTCCGCCTGAATCGCTTCGAGACCCCATGCCTTTGCCGCAGCAGCAGCGACCTTGCGGCGGCTTTCCAGCGGGTCGTTGACCGCAAGGCCCAGGTGATGCGCTTCCTGCTCCCGGCAGGTCGATGCCTTTACACGCATGATTGTCGCTCTTTCTGTCCGCTCATTTGCCGCGATTGCTTTTCATATTTTCAAGCCCTGCAACAATGCCCGGCTTGGCCGAAGGATTGGAGGCGTTATTCTTGACCTTGGCCGCTTTCGGCTTGCGTATTTCCTTGTTGGATTTCTTCTGTGACTTGGCCATGATATTTCCTTTCGGAGGGGGGGGTGCCGGCCGCAGCCATCGGCTGCGCCGCGGAACGGGCGACGAATTGGGACGGCGAATGACGTCAAACTAACAGGCGGCAAAATTGTCCTGCCTCAGGAAAGCCGATCAGAGCCATTTCCGATCGTGAAGAGGCAATGCCGACGCGGGTCGCATTGATGCGATCACAGCGGCGTATCTTTCATATAGGATGCGATGACGGCGATTGTAAGGCGCACGCAAGCAGAAGGTCTCGGTCAGCCCTGCCGGGCGACCGTTAAAGTATCGCGTCGCCCAGATTCATCATCTTGCCGTTGGTGACTATCACACGGTCGCCCAGCCTGGCCTGTTCGAACAGGCGCCGCGCGAATTCCATCGGCACGCCGATGCAGCCGCGTGTGCCCCAGCCCCATTTGACATCCGATGCATGGATAGCAATGCCATCATTGGTCAGGCGCATCATATAGGGCATCGGCAAGCCATAGATGTTGGAGACATGATCCTTGCTCTTCTGGCTGATCGGAAAGACTCCGGTCGGAGTCGGTTTCCGGGAATCGCCAAAACTGATCACCGCAGCGCCGATTTCATAGCCGGCGCGAAATACGGAAATGCTCTCGGCCTCGAGATCGACGGTGATGACCAGTTCGCCATCCGGCACGCCTTCATCGTCCCATTTATAATAACCGTGAACGAACGGCTCGTCGATCTGGAGAATGCGCTTGATCACGAATTTGTCGCTCAGGGGCAGCTTTTCAGTCACGGCGGCCGGCTCTGCCACCTCTGGTTCAAGCGGAGCGGCGTTTTGCACAGCTGATTCTGGCACCCCGTTCTCGCTGGCTGTCGTCTGTGCTCGTACCGGCGGGGATTCGGGCCCGGCCCGGGTCAGCCCCATCAGCAACAGTGCGAGCATAGCCAGTGCCGTCAGCAGCAAAACCGTTGCGCTCACCCGATAGGCTATTTTTTCGACCATCGCTCACTCCATCAGTTAGGATATTGTTTACCATGGATTCGCAGCAGGAAATGGCCGATTTTTCCGCTGTCCCGCAGCGGAACGATGAATGCGAATATCTTAAGCGGCATCGTTAACCGCCGGATGGCGTAGGGCTAAAATTCCGGCTTCCGTTCATGAAACGATTGCAGCGCCCTGCGGCAATCGCTAGCAGCTGTTCGGTGATCACTTCCGCCCCGCATCCCTTCACAATCGCCAATTATCGCTACCTCTGGTTCTCGCGACTGGCATCGATGTTCGCGCTTTATGCGATGATGCTGATCCTCGGCTGGCAGGCCTATAATCTGGCGCGAGAAAGCATGGGAGTCAGCGCTTCTGCAGGGATATTGGGCCTGCTCGGCCTGCTGCAGTTCGTTCCGCTCTTCATCCTGACGCCGCTGGTCGGCTGGGTCGCCGATCATACGGACCGCCGCTGGATCGCCCGTATCGTGCTCGCGAGCCAGGCGCTGATCGCGCTGGCACTGGCGCTGCTGACCGCAACCGGCAGCATCACCTTGTGGAGCATCTATATCATTGCGGTGCTGCTTGGCGTCTGCCGCGCCTTTCTCGGCCCCGCGATCACCTCGCTGGCCCCCAATCTGGTTCCGAAAGCCTCTATTCCCCGCGCGATAGCGCTCTCGACTATCGCCTGGCAGGTCGGCGTCATCGCCGGACCGGGTATGGCCGGACCGCTCTACAAGGTTGACGCCGCCCTGCCCTATTTCGTCTGTGCCGGGCTTTACGGACTGGCGACACTGGCGATGTTCCTGATCGGGCCGGTGCCGCGTCCGGAAGCGGACAAGACCAGAGGCCCGCTGCAACAGGTCGGTGACGGCATGGCCTATGTCTGGACCAACAAGCTGGTGCTCGGCGCGATCACGCTGGATCTGCTGGTCATGTTTCTCGCCGGCGCGACCGCTATGATCCCGGTCTTTGCCAAGGACATACTGGATGCCGGCGAAATCGGCCTGTCGCTCCTCGCCGCTTCCCCGGCCGTCGGAGCAGTGATCGTCGCGTTGATCTTCTCCTTTGCCCCGCTCAGCAGGAATGTCGGCAACAGCATGCTCGTCGCCATGGCCGTGTTCGGTCTCGCTACCATCGGCTTCGGCCTCAGCACCAATCTCTACCTGTCGATGGCCTGCCTCGGGATTTGCGGTGCCGCCGACATGTTTGGCGTCTATGTCCGCAGTTCGCTGATCCAGCTGCACACGCCGGATGCCAAGCGCGGCCGCGTCGGCGCGGTCAGCCAGATGACGATCAGCGCCTCCAACGAACTCGGCGATGCCTTGTCCGGCGGTCTTGCCGTGCTGGTCGGTCCCATTGCCGCCATTGTCGCCGGCGGTGCCGGTGCTATAGTGGTGACGGGACTCTGGTCGCGCCTGTTCCCCCAACTGGGTGCTGCCAAGACTTTTGATCCGCCGGAGGACCTGCAGGGGGACGCGGCGAAACCATGAGAAGACACACAGGAGCGCAGGATAATGATTGCCAATAATATTCTCGAAACCATCGGAAACACGCCGCACATCAGGATGCAGCGCCTGTTCGGCGACGCCAATGTCTGGATCAAGTCCGAGCGCTCCAATCCCGGCGGATCGATCAAGGACCGGATCGGTCTGGCGATGATCGAGGCAGCCGAGCAATCCGGTGCGCTCAAGCCCGGCGGCACGATCATCGAACCGACATCGGGCAATACCGGTGTCGGCCTCGCGATGGTCGCTGCAGTGAAAGGCTATACGCTGGTGCTGGTGATGCCCGAGTCGATGTCGCTCGAACGCCGCCGCCTGATGCTGGCTTATGGCGCAACCTTTGATCTCAGCCCGAAAGAAAAGGGCATGAAGGGCGCGATCGAGCGCGCGCAGGAACTGGTCGATCAGACGCCCGGCGCCTGGATGCCGCAGCAATTTGAAAATCCGGCCAATTTCGAGGTGCACAAACGCACGACCGCAATCGAAATTCTCAACGATTTCAAGGATGATCCGCTCGACGCGATCATTACCGGTGTCGGCACCGGCGGTCATATCACCGGCGTCGCCGAAGTGCTAAAAGAGCATTGGAGCCATTTGAAAGTCTATGCCGTTGAGCCGACCTCATCCCCGGTCATCAGCGGTGGCCAGCCCGGTCCGCACCCGATCCAGGGTATCGGCGCCGGCTTCATCCCCGGCAATCTGCACACACAGAGCATTGATGGCGCGATTCAGGTCGATCCGGCCAAGGCCAAGGCTATGGCGCTGAGAGCGGCCAAGGAAGAAGGCATGCTGGTTGGCATTTCTTCCGGCGCAACGCTGGCGGCCATTGCCCAGAAACTGCCGGAACTGGGTGACGGGGCCAAGGTCCTCGGATTCAACTATGACACCGGCGAGCGCTATCTCTCCGTGCCAGAGTTTTTGCCCGAAGAATGAGCTCGATCGAGGTCCAGCAATTCACCTACCGCCATGGTGACGTGGAATTGGCCGGCTATATGGCCCAACCCAGCCGTTATCCGCGCGCGGGCATATTGATCGTTCCGACCATCGCCGGACCGACCAAGCTGATGCATGATCGCGCCCGTTGGCTCGCCTCGCTGGGCTATAGCGCAATGGTCTGTGACCTTTACGGCAAGGGCCATGTCGAAAATATCCGCGAAGCCCGTCAATTGGCAGACGCGTTGCGCGCCGATGCCGAATATTATCGCGACCGGCTCCGCTGCGCGCTCGCGGAATTGCGTACGCGGTCAAAGCTGGCCAACAACCGGCTCGCAGCGATCGGCTATTGCATGGGCGGTGAAGCGGTCCTCGAAATGGCACGCGGCGGCGAGGATATCGCGCTTGTAGTCAGCTTTCACGGGCTGCTGGCCACTCCCCTGCCGGCCAAGCGCGGTACAATCAAGGCGCGCATCCTCGTCTGTCACGGCCGCGCCGACCCGCTGGTTCCGCCGAAGCAGGTTCGCGAATTTCTCGAGGAAATGGATCTCGCCGGCGCCGATTGCCACATGCATGTCTATACCGGCGTGCTCCACGGATTTACCGACGTCAGCAGCAATTCCCGATCCATGGATGCGGTTCGCTACAACGCGTCAGCCGACCGGCAAAGCAAGGCCGCGATGCTCAGCATGTTCGACGAACTGTTCGAAAATAAAAAAACACCGGACCAATATTAGGTCCGGTGTTTCGGGTCATCGGGTAATATTCATCTAGTCCGGTTCGCCGTCTCCGTCATTGTCGAGCAAATCCGGCTGACCATCGCCATCGCTGTCCCAGGCATCGGGCTGCCCGTCGCCACTGCGATCCCAGGCATCCATCGTTCCGTCTCCATCCGTGTCAAGGGTTGGCGCCGGTATTTCGGACGGCGCTTCTTCGGTGGCCTCGGGTTCGGCGGCATGGGCTGCAACCGATAGGCCCAGGCTGGCACCGATCAGAACAGATGTCATCTGGCGCAGGCGCTTCTGGCTGGTGTTGGAATGCATTGCATATACTCCTTAAGCAAATCATTCCCCTGTCACCCATCTGTCTGACGGAATGGGACCATCGCGTCGAGAAACCTTCGATAATATGGTTGAAATGAAAGCTAAATAGCTGAATTAAGGAGCTTATCTACAGAAAAGAACCGCTTGTCGCGGGACCGGAGCGATTCCGCTTTTGACAGAATTTCGGCAACAGTTTGTCGAATTACCGTCACATTCTGCTCTATAATCGGAAAGCAGGGGTCCGGAAATTTTTCAACGGAAAGATTGCTAGCCATGCCCAGTCAAGACCAGCGCCCCGCCACCGCCAGCCAGACAAGCCAGACCAATCGCCCGCTTATCATCAAGATCGGCAAGCGGCTGCGCGGCACGATGAACCGGATCTCGCAGGAGCAATCGAAAATCCCGACCGAACCGGTACTTCCGGCCAGCGCCTTTCCATGGACCGGCGAACTGACCGAAAAATGGCAGACCATCGCGGACGAGGCTGCCGCGATCCTGCGGCACCGCGATGCCGTTCCGCCACTCAAGGAAATTTCACCCGATCATGCGCGGATCGCCGGCGATGGCAACTGGCGCTCTTTCTTTCTGGTCGGCTATGGCTATGAAGTGTTGGAAAATTGCGCTCGCGCACCGGTAACGGCAGAGCTGGTGCGCGAGATCCCCGATCTCAACTCGGCCTTTTTCTCGATTCTCGAGCCCGGCGCGACAATTCCCCGCCACCGCGGCGTGACGCGCGGCCTGGTCACCTGTCACCTCGGGCTGATCATCCCCGACAGAGCGGAAAAATGCACGATGCAGGTGGAGGATATCGATCTGCACTGGCAGGCTGGCAAATGGCTGATCTTCGACGACAGCTATTTTCACGAGGTGCACAATGAAACCGACCAGCGCCGGGTCATCCTGCTGGTGCAGGTGAAACGCCCGATGCGCCTGCTCGGACGGCTGGCCAATGATCTGGCTCTGTGGGGCATTCGCCGGTCACCCTTTGTACAGGATGCCCGGCGAAACCTTGGCATGTGGGAACAGGCCTATCGGCAGGCGGAACAGAACGAAGCCGCCTGACGAGGACGCTCAGGCAACTGCGAACATTTCCGGTTCGAGCGCCATGACCGCGTCGGCACCGCCTTCGATCTTGCGGCGCAACGATCCCGCATCGGGCAAAAAGCGCTCGGCAAAATATTGTGCAGTCACCAGCTTGGCTTCGTAATATTTCGGATTGTCGGTGCCCGCGTCGAGAGCCGCCTGTGCCGCCTTGCTCATCCGCAGCCACATCAGTCCGAGCGAGACGATGCCCATGATGTGCATATAATGATAGGCACCGGCACCGGCGTTGTTCGGATTGGCCATGCCGTGCTGCATGAACCACATGGTGGCTTTCTGCAGTTCGCCATTGGCCTTTTCCAGCGCTTCGGCAAATGCGGACAGTTTCTCGTGGCCCTTGGCTTCGGCAATCTCGTCGGCAATCACCTTGAAAAAGGCCTGCACCGCCCGGCCACCATTCTGGCCAAGCTTGCGTCCGACCAGATCCATTGCCTGGATACCGTTGGTGCCTTCATAGATCATGGCAATCCGCGCATCGCGCACAAACTGCTCCATGCCCCATTCCTGGATATAGCCGTGACCGCCATAAACCTGCTGCGAGTCGGTCGCGACCTGGTAGCCCTTGTCGGTGCCATAGCCCTTGATTACCGGGGTCAGCAGACTGACCAGATCGTCTGCCATCTGGCGGTCCTCCTCGGTTTCCGCCTTGTCGGCCAGATCGACCTGCAACGCGCCCCATAGCACCAGCGCCCGCATCGACTCGGTAAACGCCTTGCCGTCCATCAGCATCCGGCGCACGTCGGGATGGACGAACAGCGTATCGGCCTTTTCTTCCGGATCCTGTGCTCCGGTCAACGCCCGGCCCTGACGCCGGTCCCCGGCATAGATCACGGCATTCTGATAGGCGATTTCGCCCTGCGCCAGCCCTTGCAGGCCAACGCCTAGCCGCGCCGCGTTCATCATGATGAACATCGCGCGCAGGCCCTTATTCTCTTCGCCGACCATATAGCCGGTGGCGCCGTCATAGTTCATCACGCACGTGGCATTGCCATGAATGCCCATTTTTTCCTCGATCGAACCGCAGATCAATTTGTTGCGCTCGCCCAGCGAGCCGTCTTCGTTGACCAGGAATTTCGGGACGATGAACAGCGAAATGCCCTTGGAACTGTCGGGCGCGCCCGGCGTCTTGGCCAGCACGAGGTGGATGATATTCTCCGCCATGTCATGTTCGCCGGCAGAGATAAAAATCTTCTGACCGGTGATCGCGTAAGTGCCACCCGGCATGGGCTCCGCCTTGGTCCGGATCAGGCCCAGATCGGTGCCGCAATGCGCTTCGGTCAGGTTCATCGTGCCGGTCCATTTTCCGGAGATCATCTGGGTCGCATAAGTCTGCTTCTGCTCTTCGCTGCCCTCGGTAAGGATCGAGGCAATTGCGCCCTGGGTCAGGCCGGAATACATTTCCAGCGCCTGGTTGGCCGAGATCATGAATTCCATGACTGCATTGCCGACCACGCGCGGGAGACCCTGGCCACCGAATTCTTCCGGTGCCGACAAGGTCGTCCAGCCGCCATCGGTCAGCTGCCGATAGGCTTCCTTGAACCCCTTGGGCGTGGTGACCGATCCGTCTTCATGACGGGTACAGCCTTCCTCGTCACCCGACTGGTTCAGCGGATGCAGGACTTCGGCAGAAAATCGTCCTGCTTCGGTCAGAATCGCATCGACCATTTCCGGGGTCGCATTTTCAAAACCCGGGAGGCTGGAATAGTGTTCAAGGCCAAGAACCTCGTTCAGAATGAAACGGACTTCGCCAACGGGTGCGGTATAACTGGGCATGATATTCTACTTTCTAATCAAATTGGGGGCGCCGGACCTTTCCGGCATCTGTCTTCTACTGATTTTGCGCTTCGGCTTCCGCCATGGCTTCCTTCACCGTCTTGATGAAACCGGTCAGTTCCTTGATCGAACTGTCAATGTCGGCCCGCTGCTTCTTCAGCGTGTCGACCTTTTCCTGACATTTTGCGACGGTAACCTGCATCTGCGTCTTCCGGCCATCGCCCAGATCGTACAGATCGATCATGTCGCGGATCTCGGTCAGACTGAAACCGACATTTTTTGCCCGCATGATCCATGCAAGGCGCGCCCGGTCGCGCTTGGTATAAATACGCGACATGCCCTTGCGGTGCGGAGCAATGAGCCCCTCGTCTTCGTAGAATCGCAAGGCACGGGCGGTTACGCCAAATTCGTCCGAGAGGTCGGATATCGTGTAAGTTTCCCGATTCTGCAGATCGGGCGTGTCAATTTCGGCATGGCTTGGTTGTTGTGACATGGCCACCGTATAGCTTACGCTAACGTAAACGTCAATGTTAGCCGCCGGGGCACAGATTCTCGAAATCACGGCCGCTGGTCGACCGGGCAACCGCATCGCCCTCGCCGACGATATAAAAACTGACGCCCTCAAAACCGGCGCGCGGGCTGCAATAGCTTGAACAGGCTTCCGGCAGACTGCCCGGCAATTCCAGCTCGACTCCGTCAAACCGCGCCGAAAAACTGCAGCTTTCTTCGCTGTTCAGGGTGATGCGGACCGTTTCACCATCGCGCTCGGCCTCACCCAGCCCTTCGCATTTGGTCTCCGGTCCGAACACCGCGATCATCCCTATCTGATAGCCATTCTCGTCATTGCCGACCGCGCAGAACCGGTCCGTGCCCAGATCGCTGCGCCGTTCAAAAGCGCCGGAGAGCGTGACGTTGCGGATATCGGGGATGACGCCGGCATCAATCGCCGCCTGTTCGAGCGGCGGCAGCTGTGCGACATTTTCCTCGGCCTCCGGCTGCTGCTGTCCGCAGCCCGCCAGCCATATCAACACCGCTAATGCAGCCATGCGACTCAAGCGACAGGCTCCAGCTTGCCATCGACAATCTTTCGGTAAAAACAGCTTCGCTGGCCGGTATGACAAGCCGGACCGGCAGGCACAGCCTTGATCCACAGCGCGTCCTGGTCACAATCGATGCGCATTTCCCTAACCGTCAATATATTGCCCGATGTCTCGCCCTTCTTCCACAGGCTCTGGCGGCTGCGCGAATAGAAATGCGCGATTCCGCTATCCTGGGTCAGGCGCAGGGCCTCGGCATTCATATGGGCGAGCATCAGCAGCTCGCCGGACGAATCATCGGTGACAACCGCCGTGATCAGGCCGTTCGAATCATATTTCGGTTGCAGCCGGCTGCCGGTCTCCGGGTCATTTTCTATCTTGCTCATGCCAGTGGATTAAGACCCGATCCGGTCGCGTGCAACGGCTAATGGCGCAATTGCCACAGCCTCGCCCCGTCCGATCGCGCAATATTATGATTTTATGACATTGGGGGCAGACAAAGCCGCCTTTCAAACCTATATGGCAGGCATCCCGCGCCCGACCAATTACATGCCAGGTGAGATATGCTGACAACCCACCCGTTTGAAGATGACAAGCTGCGGGAAGAGTGTGGCGTCTTCGGAGTCGCCGGCATTGACGATGCAGCCGCCATGGTTGCTCTCGGTCTGCACGCTCTTCAGCACCGCGGTCAGGAAGCCGCCGGCATCACCTGCCGCAACGGCAAGGAATTCTACAGCCACCGCGCACTTGGTCCGGTGGCCGGCAATTTCGACAGCGAAGAAGTGATCAACCGTCTGCAAGGCGATTCGGCCTGCGGCCATGTCCGCTATTCGACCACCGGTGCCGGCACCTTGCGCAACGTGCAGCCGCTCGAGGCCGATCTCGCGTCCGGCGGCTTTGCTATCGCCCATAACGGCAATATTTCCAATGCCCTGGCATTGCGCGACGAGCTGGTCCGCCATGGTTCGATTTTCCAGTCGACCAGCGATACCGAAGTGATCATCCATCTCGTCGCGACTTCGAAATATCGCACCCTGCTCGACAAGTTCATCGATGCCCTGAAACAGGTCGAGGGCGCCTATTCGCTGATCTGCATGACCGCAGAGGGCATGATTGCCTGCCGCGATCCGCTGGGCATCCGCCCGCTGGTCATGGGCCGGATTGGCGAGGCCTATGTCTTTGCCTCGGAAACCGTAGCCCTCGATCTGGTTGGCGCGGAATATGTCCGCAGTGTCGAACCCGGCGAACTGATCGTCATCACCAACGGCGAATTGCGTTCGCACCGTCCGTTCAACAATGCACCGGCCCGCCCCTGCATCTTTGAACATGTCTATTTCTCTCGCCCTGATTCGATTGTCGACGGCAACTCGGTTTACAGCGTACGCAAGGGCATCGGTGCGCAGCTCGCCATCGAAAGCCCGGTCACCGCCGATTATGTCATTCCGGTACCCGACAGCGGCACCCCGGCGGCGCTCGGCTTTTCAGAGGAATCGGGCATACCTTTTGAACTGGGCATCATCCGCTCGCATTATGTCGGTCGCACGTTCATCCAGCCGGGCGACGGTGTCCGGCATCTCGGCGTCAAACTCAAGCACAACGCCAACCGGCCGCTGGTCAACGGCAAGAAAATCGTGCTGGTCGACGACTCGATCGTGCGCGGCACCACCAGCCTGAAGATAGTCCAGATGATGCGCGAAGCCGGCGCTTCGGAAGTCCACATGCGGATTGCCAGCCCGCCGACCATGCACAGCTGCTTCTACGGCGTGAACACGCCGAAACGGGAAAAGCTGCTCGCCGCCCGCAAATCAATCGAGGAAATGCGCGAATTCATCCAGGCCGACAGCCTGGCCTTCGTGTCCATCGACGGCCTGTACCGGGCAGCCGGCGAAGATACGCGCCACGATCTCCAGCCGCAATATTGCGACGCCTGTTTCACTGGCGCCTATCCGACCGTCCTCACCGACCGCGATGGCGAAGAGGAACCGGATCAGCTCAGCATGCTCAACGAGCGTTCCGACTCGTCCGGCACCGCCCGGGAACATGAACCGTCCGGCGACATGCCTCGCCTCAAGCAATCCGCGAACTGACCATGAAATTTACAGGTCAACTGGCGCTCGTCACCGGGGCAAGCCGCGGGATTGGTGCGGCAACCGCTCTGGCCCTGGCCGCGGAAGGCGCTCATGTCGTAATCACCGCCCGCAGTGCCGATGGTCTGGAAAAGATCGAGGAACAGATTCACAACGCCGGCGGCAGCGCCACCATCGCGCCGCTCGACCTGACCGATGGCGACAGTATCGGACGTCTCGCGACCGCCATAGCCGGGCGCTGGGAGGGTCTCGATATTCTTGTCCTCAATGCCGCCATGCTGGGAACACTGGCACCGGTTCCGGCGATCGACGGCAAGGAATTCAACAGCGTCCTGACGCTCAACCTGATCGCGCAGCAGGCGCTGATCGCCGGATTTGATCCGATGCTGCGCAAAAGCGACAATGCCCGGCTTGTCGGCATGACCAGCAGCGTCGGCCGCAAGCCGCGGGCATTTTGGGGCGCTTATGGGGCATCAAAAGCCGCTTTTGAGTCCCTTTTGACCAGCTATGGCGAAGAAATGCGCAATTTGGGCAAGATTCGCACAGCCATTGTCGATCCCGGCCGGACCCGCACAAAAATGCGGGCCAGTGCCTATCCCGGCGAGGATCCGGCCAGTGTCAAACTGCCGTCGGTCGTCGCCGACCGGCTGGTTGAAATACTCGCCAGCGATTTCGAAACCGGCGAGCATTTCCAGGTCAGCTGACCGGCGGCTCTGCCGCCACATATTTTTGCACCGCTTGGTAAAAGGCGTTCCGCTGGCTCTTCTGCTCGTCGGGTGACGCACTCGGCCAGTTGCCATTGGTCGCGATGACCAGCTTGTGTGCCGGGTCGATGAATATGCCCTGGCCGAAAATCCCCTGGCCGGCAAAGCTGCCGTCGTCAAAGGTCCACCACTGATAGCCATAGCCGCGACCCGGAACGCCAATATCCGCCTGTTTCGAGCCGGCCTTTTCAAACCAGCCTTCGGGCACCACAGAGGTCTCGCCGATCTTGCCGCCATCCATCGCGAACTGGCCGAACAGGGCATAATCTCTTATTGTCGCCGAGATACAGCAGCCGCCGATTTCCTTGCCACCCTCGTTGAGCAGCCATTCGGCATCCTGAATCATTCCATAAGGTCTCCAGACCTTTTCAGACAGATATTCAGACAGAGTCTTGCCGGTCGCCTTGGCCACCAGCACACCGATCAAATTGGTCTCGCCGGTATTATATTGCCAGCGCGTGCCCGGTGTCGCCTCGTTCTCGAGCGTCTTCATATAGACGATGATCGGGTCCATGCCGTCGACCGGTTTGGTATTGTTGAACAGCGCCACATCCGATTTCGGATCGCCATAATCCTCATTCCACTTCACCCCCGACGTCATGGTCAGCAGTTGCAAAACCGTCACCCCGTCATAGCCGCTGCCCTTCAGCTCCGGGATATATTGGGTCAAGGGATCGTCGATCGATTTGATATAACCGTCCTTGATCGCCGCACCGACCAGTGTCGAGACCAGAGACTTGGCCACCGAGAAAGATGTCCAGCGGTCGCTCTGTTCAAAATCGCGGCGATATTCTTCCTTGCGGATTTTACCATCCTGCAGAATGACCATCCCGGCCAGCCTCTGTTCATCCATATAGTTGGTGATCGACAGCGGTTTGCCGGCAATTTCGAAACTGTCCGGGAGCGGATTTCCGGTTTCCAGCTTGCGTGGATTATCACCGGCTTCGATCGTGCTGGACGGGGCCAGTGTGTCCATCATCCGGAAAGCCTTGTCGCGCTGCGCATCGGTCCAGAACAGGATATTCTTGTCGGTCGGCAGACCGGCGGCATCCGCCGCAACTTTCTGCACCTGCTCGCAGGCTGTCAGGCTGATACAGGCAGCGCCCAGCATCGCCAGCTTTCCGATAAATCGCATTAGTCCACTCTCCCACTTTCATTATTCTTTATCAGCGTCACCTGGCCGACATCGATGCCACCACCACGAAAACCGCCTTCGCAATAGGTCAGATAGAACCGCCAAAGACGGACGAATTTCTCGTCAAATCCGGCCGGCAGATCGCCGCGCTCCACCGCTTCGTCAAACCGCTCGCGCCAGATTTTCAGGGTCCGCGCATAGTCGAGCCCAAAATTTTTCTGGTCGGTCCATTGCAGGCCGCGCTGCTCGGCCAGCGCCCGGAACCGGCTCTCCGACAGCAACATGCCGCCAGGGAAAATATAGGTCTGGATGAAGTCCGCGCTGCTCGCATATTGCTCGAAAATATCATCGGCAATCGCGATATATTGCAGCGCCGCCCGGCCGCCGGCCTTCAGGTTGCGGGCGATGCAATCAAGGAAATCGGGCCAATATTGCTGGCCGACCGCCTCCACCATCTCGACGCTGGCAATGGCGTCATACTGGCCATCAACATCGCGGTAATCCTGGATCAGAAATTGCGGTTCGGGATGATGGTCCCGCGCCCAGGCGGTCTGTTCATCCGACAGCGAGATACCGGTCACATCCAGTCCGTGATCGCGCGCCAGGCTGCCCGACAACGCGCCCCAGCCGCAGCCGATTTCCAGCACGCTGGCACCGGCCTTGGTAGACAGTCTTTGCGCAATGGCCTCGATCTTGTTCCGCTGCGCCTGCTCCAGACTATCGGCCTCGCTGGTAAAAATCGCGCTGGAATAGATCATGTTTTCATCCAGCCAGAGCCGGTAGAAATCATTGCCCAGATCATAATGATATTGGATATTCTGCCGCGCCCGACGCTTGTCATTGTCGCGTTTCGCATGGCGGCGGCGCACCACCCAGTTGAAAAGACCGGATGCCCGGCCGGTGCTTTTCAGTCCCTCGCGGTTGCGGGTAAACAGATCAAACACCGACACGAGGTCGGGACTGTCCCACTCGCCCAGCTCCCACGCCCGGTACCAGCCGACCGAGCCGCTGTTGATCAGCCGCAACAGGGCGTTCCAGCTGCGCAGATCGACCTCCGCCATCGGACCTTCGCCGCGCCCGCCCAATATCCGGGTCGTCCCGTCGGGCAGCTTGCCCTCGAACGTTCCGTGGTCGAGCCCGGCATCGATCCGGTCGAGTATATGGTGAAAACCGGGCGCGAACAGGCGCGCGAAAAACCCCCCGCCGGTGGCGAATCTCTTGCGGCCGTCCAGCAGATGCTGGCCGCGCTTGGGGGTTTCGACATTCATGGCGCAAATATGGACCAGCGTTAACCGCTTGGCAACGTAGAACTATCCGCTATCGCCAGCGATCGCTCAGCTTCCCGGTGCGGCAGCAGAACCGGCCAATATGCCGCCGTCAATGTTCAGTTCCGATCCGGTAATATAGCCCGCTTCGTCCGATGCCAGCAGCACCGCAATCGCTGCCACTTCGCTGTCCTTGCCGAACCGCTGCAGCGGCGTATCGCGGACCAGCGCCTTTTCCGAGGCCGCCCGCGCTTCGCCTTCTCCGAGCATCGGTTCCCACATCGGCGTCATGATCGCCGCGGGGTGGATCGAGTTGCAGCGGATCTGCCAGCCCTGCTGCGCGCAATAGAGCGCGACCGACTTGCTGTGGTTGCGGATAGCGGCCTTGGACGAGGCATAGGCCGCTGCGCCGGGGATGCCGACCAGCCCGGAGCGCGAGGAGATATTGATGATCGATCCGGTGCCCGTGTCCTTCATCGCCCGGATCGCATAGCGACAGCCGAGAAAGGTCCCGTCCAGATTGACCCGGTGGACAGCGCGCCAGTCCTCGAGCGAGGCATTTTCCGGATCATGCGGCCCCACGCCCTTTTCAAAGCCGGTGACGCCCGCATTGTTGACCACAACATCGGCCCTCGGGTGCAACGCCGCTAACTGTTCCCAGTCGGTTTCCTGCTCCACGTCGAGCAACAATGTTTCGCAGCCCAGTTCTTTCCCGGTGGCCTGCAGCATATCGGCATCGCAGTCGGTGAGCAGAACCGTCGCGCCTTCGTCGACAAAGGCCTTGGCAATGGCCTTGCCGATACCGCGCGCTGCACCGGTGATAACGCAAAATTTTCCTGATAGTCTGTGCATAAAAGATCCTGAATATAGGTGTCAAAATGTCCAGCCCGGCGGACTGGAGAGCGTATATTTTGATAATGCCTGACGGCGACCTATTTGTTCATCGACCCGATATCCTTGTGATCTGTGCGCCAACAATAGCGGCCCGGCGCGCAGATTTCAATTCCCCAGCTTATTTGACCTTCGCATATGCATCAAGGGCGCGTTGCCGCGATTCCTTGTGGCCGATGATCTTGGCGGGATAATCCGACGGCTTGCAGCCATGGTCCTCCGGATCGTGAATATAAGGATCGCCAATATCCGCCAGTTCAGGCACCCATCGCCGGATATAGTCCCCGGCATTGAATTTCTCCGACTGGCTGAGCGGCGCCATGATCCGGACGAACATATTGCTGTCGACGCCGGTGCCCGACACCCATTGCCAGTTGACGCTGTTGGAGGCGTAGTCGGCGTCGACCAACGTGTCCCAGAACCATCGCTCGCCCTCGCGCCAGTCGATCAGCAGATGCTTGATCAGAAAACTCGCCGCGATCATCCGCACGCGATTGTGCATCCAGCCGGTCACCCATAATTCGCGCATTCCGGCGTCGACGATCGGATAGCCGGTCCGGCCCTGACACCAGGCCTCGAAATCGGCCTTCACCGCATCATCGCTCAATTCCCGCCACGGCAGCGCGCGCATTTTCTCGCGATAGCTCTCGCCGCCATATTGCGGGAACTGTTCGATCACATTTTGCGCATAGTCGCGCCAGACCAGCTCCTTGAGATAGGTTTCCACCTTGCTGCCCTGCTCCGCCAGCCGGTTCCAGACGGTGGCGGGGCTGATCTCGCCAAAATGCAGATGCGGCGACAAGCGGGAGACCAGCTCTTCGGACGGCAGATTGCGGCCCTCGTCATAGGCCGCCGCCTTATCGGCAAAATCCTCGAGATTATCCTCCGCGCCCGCCGACCCGGGTTTCCAATGGTCGCCAAAAGCGGCGGCCCAGTCGGGCTTGCTGGGCAACAGGCTCCAATCCTCCAGCGCATCGCTGTCCGGCCAGCTCTCCGGTGTTACCAGACTATCGGGCGCCGGAGCGGCTTCCCCCGGCGGCATATGCTGGCGCAACGCCTTCCAGAACGGCGTGTAGATTTTATAGGGCGTGCCAGCCCCGGTGGTCACGGTCCCGGGCGGCAACAGATAATTGCCATCATGCAGGATCAGCTGGGCTTCGTCGCCGAGAGACTTTTCCAACATTCGTTCGGCATTGATCCACCAGGGCTCGTAATGGTGCAGCGCATGGATTTCATCCGCACCGGTCGATTTGACAATTTCGGCCAAATGCTCTGCGGCCGGCCCCTGACGCAGGATCAGACGTGATCCCAAAGCCTGCAAACATGCTTCCAAATCTTCCAATGACCGGTGCAGCCACCAGCGCGAAGCGCCGCCCATGATGCGGTGTCTGGGCGTTTCATCGTCGAGAATATAGACCGGGATGACCGGACCACTTGATGCGGCAGCAGCAACGGCAGCTTGATCGGCCAGACGAAGGTCGCGGCGGAACCAGATAATTTTGGGTTTTGTCATATCCCAGCCTTCGCTCAGGGAGCCGTCTGATCCAACCTGTCTTTTCGGACATTCACCCGGACCGAGAACCGGTCCCCGACCAGCGGATCCATGAAGCGCTGGTCCCTGACAATGGCCTCGGCTTGATCCCGCTCAACGACGGGCATCCGCGACCAGAACAGGAAAGCCGCGGCGTCATCGCTGGCGGTTGCCAGCTCGGGAAGCAGCGCCCGGCCGGGTTCGGCCATGGCCTGTTTTTCATCGAGAATCAGTCCAGCAAACAGATCATAAGCACCTGATCCATATGCAGAATGATTCCGCCACAGCATCTCGCGCTTCCAGAACTGAAGCGGCACCGGGTTGGCCACCACCATATTCGCTTCGCCCTGAGCAGCATCGTGCGCGAGCATCGCCTTGGTCTCCGCTTCCGCCTTGCCGGTGATCACGCCATTGGCGAAAATATAAGCGCAGACGGCAGCAAAGCTGATCCACGCGGGTCGTTGCCAGTTGTCCGCCCCCTTTTTCTCCCGTCGCCGCGAAACCCAGAGGCCAGCGATCATCGCCGCCCAGATCCAGAGATCGATGATGAAGATGCTGTCACCGTAAAACCATTGCGATGAAAAGGGCTCGAGCAGGCGAATGCCATAGCTGTTCAGCCAGTCCAGCGCCGGATGGCTCAGGCACCCGATATAGGCCAGCGCCAGCAACCAGCCCTTGTGGATCGGCAACCGGTCCGCAGGCCGTTTCCCACGCTTTTCCTGCCAGCGATCGAACCATATCATGATCCCGGTCAGCACCATCGGCAACAGCAGCATCGCAATCGGCCCGTGGGTGATCCCCCGCCGGATCGCCAGATGCTGCACGCCGCCGAGCAAGGTCGCAACCGCATCGATATCGGGAATATTGGCGGCAATGATCAAAGTCGCCATGCCGAGGCCGGTTTTCTGTTTCAGACCCATCTGGCCGAGAACAGCGCCCGCTAGGCTATGGGTTAGATTATCCAAATTTTATCTCGCACGAAGCCACGAAGGCACAAAGAACTTGCATTGCCTAGCCTCGGAAATAGTTATTTGCCAGACGTTTGACACCTTCTTTGAAAGTGGCTGCGCCAAAATTCATCAGGAAACCCAATGGCAAATCCATCAGTCGCAAATAAGTTAACAGTTGTTTTGCATGAACAGGCGAGTGCCGTTCGGTAGACTTCAACTCTATCAGCAGTCGCTTTTCGACGATGAGGTCCGCACGAAACGCATCGTCCAAAACCCGGCCCTTAAACGTAACAGGTATGATCTTCTGCCTTTCGACAAAAAGCCCCCTGTCCTTCAGGCTTTCGAAAAGCAAAACTTCATAGACGGATTCGAGGAGTCCCGGCCCAATATCCCTGTGCAGGTGAAACCCGCAATCAACAGATATTTTCGCGATTTCCTCAAGACTTGGCACGCTCTCATCTTAGTGCCTTCGTGCCTTCGTGCGAGCCAAAAATCTTTACAGTTCCGGCCCACCCTCAGTCACCGTCCAGGTCTGCCCCTTGCTCAGCAAAGCCTGCAGATCCGGCTTCTTGCCAGCTGCCGCAGCCTCGTTCTGCGCGACCACAGCCGATTCAAATGTCGGCCGCGGATCGTCATAGAGCACGCCCAGAGCCATCGGAAATTCACCGAATTGCATTTCGATCAGCATATGCGCCACCGACCGGTTGGTGACATCATGAACGATCACGTCGGCCGCCTGCCAGTCGCCGTCGACCACGTCGACGACTTCCAGCTGCAGCGTCTTGCGATTGAGCGTGATGCCCTTGGTGCCCTTGCCGAACAGCATCGGTTCGCCGTCGACCAGATGCAGTTGCGTATCGGCAGCGGTTTTCTTCGCCGCAAATTCCTCGAACACGTCCTTGTTATAGACGATGCAATTCTGGAAAATTTCGATGAAGGACGTGCCCTTGTGCGCGTGCGCCGCTTTCAGAACGTCGGGCAGTCCCTTGTGAACATCGATGCCGCGCGCAACAAAGCGCGCACCGGCGCCCAAAGCAAAGGCACAGGGCGAAGCGGGCCGGTCGACCGAACCATAAGGCGTCGAGGGACTCTGCGTACCCTGACGGCTGGTCGGCGAATATTGCCCCTTGGTCAGCCCGTAAATCTCGTTGTTGAACAGCATCACCTGGCAATCGAGATTGCGGCGCAGCAAGTGCATCGTGTGGTTGCCGCCGATCGACAGCGCGTCGCCGTCGCCGGTGATGATCCACACGTCGAGCTCCGGATTGGCCAGCTTGACGCCGGTCGCCACAGCCGGCGCGCGACCATGGATCGTGTGGAAGCCGTAAGTTTCCATATAATAAGGAAAGCGCGAGGAGCAGCCGATACCGCTGACAAAGACCGTCTTGGACGGATCAGCCCCCAGATCGGGCATCGTGCGCTGTACCGCCTTCAAAATGGCGTAATCGCCACATCCGGGGCACCAGCGGACTTCCTGATCGGTTTCCCAGTCTTTCAGCGTGGTCGTGATTTTTGTCATCTCGTTCATGACAGATTCTCCTCAATCGCCGCTTCAATTTCGGCAATGGTAAACGGCTGGCCGGAAACCTTGTTCACCGGTTTGGCATCGACCAGATACTGATCGCGCAACACGGTTTTCAGCTGTCCGGTGTTCATTTCCGGCACGATCACCCGGTCATAGCTTTTCAGCAGGTCGCCGAGATTTTTCGGCATCGGCCAGATATTTCTGATGTGGATATGGGCGACATCCTTGCCGGCTTCCACGGCCCGGCGCACTGCCTGGTGGATCGGCCCGAAGGTTGACCCCCAGCCGACAACCGCCAGCTTGCCGCTTGTATTACCAAGCGCAACCTCCTGATCCGGAATGCTGTCGGCAACGCCCAAAACCTTGTCGCGGCGGATTTCGGTCATTTTCTGGTGGTTGGCCGCACCATAATCGATATGGCCGGTATCCACGCCCTTCTCGATGCCACCGATACGGTGCATCAAATCCGGCGTGCCCGGCTTGATCCAGGGCCGAGCCAACTTCTCGTCGCGGGCATAAGGCTTCAGTCCGTCTGCCGGCATGGTTTCGAGGAACGACGTCGGGAACGGCTCCAGACCGGAAACATCGGGAATTTTCCAAGGCTCGGCTGCATTGGCGATATAGCCGTCGGTCAGCAGCATCACCGGTGTCATATATTGCACCGCAATGCGCACCGCCTCGATTGCGCATTCGAATGCATCGCTTGGCGAACGGGCGGCAATCACCGGCATCGGCGCATCGCCGTTGCGGCCATAGACAGCCTGGTAGAGGTCCGATTGCTCGGTCTTGGTCGGCAGTCCGGTCGAAGGTCCGCCGCGCTGCGAGTTGACAATCACCAGCGGCAATTCGGTCATGATCGCCAGACCGATTGCCTCGCCTTTCAGCGCGATCCCCGGACCGGAGGATGAGGTGATGCCGAGCTTGCCGGCATAGCTTGCGCCAATAGCCGCCGCGATTGCCGCAATTTCGTCTTCAGCCTGAAATGTGGTCACGCCAAATTCTTTCAGCCGCGACAGATGGTGAAGGATCGCCGAGGCCGGCGTGATCGGATAGCCGCCGAAGAACATCGGCAGGTCCGCCAGTTGCGCCCCGGCAACCAGTCCCAGCGACAGCGACTCTGCGCCGGTCACCGTGCGATATTTTCCCGGTGCAGACGGTGCCGCGCCGACCTTGCGGGTGGTCAGATGGCTGCTGCCCAGTCCGTCACCGGACAGCTCGGCGGTTTCGCCATAAGCATGACCGGCGTTGAGCGCTGCAATATTGGCATCCGCAACATCCGGCAATTTGGCAAATTTGCCCTTCAGCCAGTCGATGATCGGTTCACGGTCGCGCTCGAACATCCACAGCGCGAGGCCCAGCGTCCACATATTCTTGCAGCGCAGCGCTTCCTTGTTGCCCAGTCCGAACGGCTTCACAGCTTCGAGCGTCAGCGCGGAAATATCCAGCTTGAGCAACTGCCATTTGGCCAGCGACCCGTCTTCCAGCGGATTATTCTCATATTTCGCCTTGTCGAGATTGCGTTTGCCGAACTCGCCCTCATCGGCGATGATCAGACCACCGGGACGCAAGGCGTCGACATTGGTCTTCAGCGCGGCCGGGTTCATCGCGATCAGCACATCCGGCTGGTCGCCCGCAGTCTCAATCGCGCGGCTGCCGAAGTTGATCTGGAAAGCGGACACGCCGAACAGGGTTCCCTGCGGGGCCCGGATTTCAGCCGGAAAGTCCGGGAAGGTCGCGAGATCACTGCCCGCCAGCGCCGTCGACAGGGTGAACTGCCCTCCGGTCAGCTGCATCCCGTCGCCGCTATCTCCGGCGAAACGGACGACAACATTTTCTGCGCCGTCACTATGGGGACTATTCGGTTCTTCCTGCTTCAATGCGGTGGCCATAATGGATTTTCCGTGCCTTGATTATTATTACGCATCCCGCTCTAGAGCAGCAATGTGCCCCGCTTCAAACCACAAAAACTAATAGGGATAAAGCATTTGTTTGGGACGCCCCTCCCGATTAGCGCTTGCCTAGTGAACATGGCCTGATCTAATCGGTCAATTAAAAGCTAGGAGATGAGAGATGACTGACGCTTATGTGCGCCCCGATGTGCAGATGATTTTGACTATGATGGCGCAATCGGACCAGCCGCTGATGTCGGAAGTCGAACCCGCAGCAGCCCGCGAAATGTACAATGTGATGGCGGCGATGCTGGAAGCGGACGCCGTCGAACTGCCACGAATCGAGGACATCTCCTGTCCCGGTCCCGCCGGCGAAATCCCGCTGCGTCTTTATGACAGCCAGGCCGAGCGCAGTGCGGAAACACCCGTCATCATCTTCTATCACGGTGGCGGCTTTGTGATCGGCGATCTCGAATCCCACCATAGCTTCTGCACCTATATAGCGCGCGAAATGGACATGCCGGTTATCGCTGTAGACTATCGACTGGCCCCGGAAGCGCCTTTCCCGGCTGCACCGCAGGACAGTCTCGCCGCAACGCGCTGGGTCGCCGACAATCAGGAACAGCTCAAGCTCAAGATCAGCGGGATGATCCCCTGTGGTGACAGCGCCGGCGGCAACCTCACGCTGGTTGTCGGACAAGTGCTGGCCCAGGATCCCGCTGCTGTTCCCGTTGTCGCGCAATTTCCCATCTATCCCGCCACCCGCATGGACGCAGCAGGCGGATCAATGGACGAGTTTGCCGAAGGATTTCTGCTGACCAGAGACAGTATGGACTATTTCAACAACCATTATGCGGCCAAGGATGATGATATTCAGGTCTCACCCTATCTCGGCGATCTTGCGAAATCCCCGCCAACGGTGCTGGTCACCGCCGGTCTTGATCCGCTACGCGACCAGGGCCGCGACTATGCCGCGGATCTGATCCGCCACGGTGTGAACACGACTTTCATCGAAATGCCGGGCAATGTCCATGGCTTCATCAACATCCGCAAGGCGGTCCCGTCCGCTGCGCAGGATGTCGACAAGATGATCGCCGCGTGGAAAACATTGCTGGCCTCGCTCGACTCCTAGCGCGGATCGCGAGCCAGCAGCATTGTGGATATGGTGGTGTTCCTGCTATTGCCGTTCGCACAGCGGATAACTAGATTCCATTTGAAGCGCAGCTGGGTGTATCAGCCTTTATAGGCTAGAGGCACGCCGAGACGGATCGCCTGTCAGGCAGAACAGCACAACGCGTGATTTTGGAAAGGTATATATCATCGACTTCTCCCATCTCCCCTACCGCCCCTGCGCCGGTATCATGCTCGCGAACCGGTCGGGACAGGTTTTTGTCGGCCAGCGTCTGGATGCGGCGGACAGCCAATATCCCGACGCATGGCAAATGCCGCAAGGCGGGATCGACAAGGGCGAAGAGCCTGAAACCGCGGCCTTGCGCGAACTGCGCGAGGAGACCGGTGTGATCGAGGATCTCGTGCAGATCATCGGTCGCAGCTCCGAAGAATATCTCTACGATCTCCCCGACGAACTGCTCGGCAAGATCTGGAAAGGCAAATATCGCGGCCAGCGGCAAAGCTGGTTCCTGATGCGCTTCACCGGCGAGGATGAGCATATCGATATCCAGACCGAGCATCCCGAATTCAAAAACTGGAAATGGACCGACCCGCAAGGCTTGCCAGACCTGATCGTTCCCTTCAAAAGAGACCTGTATCGGGCGGTGTTGAAAGAGTTTCTGCCGCTGATCTAGTAACAGCAAGCAGGACATTTCATGACCAGACCAGCATTAGCGGCCGCAATTCTCGTTGCGGCAAGCCTTTCCTCGCCAGCTGCCGCCGCACTGCCCGATCCGGTCAAGGCCATGATCAAAGCCGCGATTGCGACAGGCGACAAGCAGGATATTGCTGCTGTGGTGAAGATCGCGCGAGCGACGAACCCCGAGGCCCATGCCGAGATCGACGCCCTGATGGCCGACTATAACGCTCTGCAAGTCAAATCAGCCGCAGCAGCCCTGCGCGAGAAACAGGAAGCCGGCTTTTTCGAGAACTGGCAGGGTCAAGGCGAGATCGGCGGCTTCCGTTCGACCGGGAACACCAGCAATCTGGGCCTTTCCGGCGGGCTGAAACTGGTCAAGGATGCGGTCAAGTGGCGGCTGAATATCAAGGCCCGGGCCGACTATGAACGCAGCGCGGGGAGCACCACCCGCGATCAGTTGAGCGCGACTATCGAACCCAATTACAAGTTCGACTCAAGCCTCTATGCTTATGGCCTGGCCCAGTTTGAACGCGACCGTTTTCAGGGATTCTCCGCCCGCTACACCGTGTCCGGCGGACTCGGGTATGAACTGGTCAAAACCGAAGACGTCCGTCTCGCGATCAAGGCGGGTCCGGCAATTCGGATCACGGATTTTGCCGGCGGTGGCTCAAAAAGCAGTCTCGCCGCGCTGGCTGGTCTGGATTTTGACTGGAAGATTTCCGATCATCTGAAATTTTCGCAGGATGCCGGCGGCACCTATGCCAGCGATGCACAGGGCTTCAGCTCGGCTGTGATCGTCGTCGACAGTGACAACACCAGCCTGACCGCCACGTCAGCGCTGGAGGCGAAGCTGCTCGGCGCGCTTTCGGCCCGCCTTTCCTATACGATCGAACATGAAACCAATCCGCCGGCGGGGAGAATCAAGACCGA
This sequence comes from Sphingorhabdus sp. SMR4y, assembly GCF_002218195.1. Taxonomy (GTDB): domain Bacteria; phylum Pseudomonadota; class Alphaproteobacteria; order Sphingomonadales; family Sphingomonadaceae; genus Parasphingorhabdus. Next base: position 1,297,162 of record NZ_CP022336.1, read on the forward strand.
CACGCTCAGCCGCGCGACTCTCGTCTATGATTTCTAGCAGTTAGCGAGAGCCCGGTTCAGGGAGTCTCGGCGACCGGCTCTTCCTCGCCGATTTGCGGCTTGGGCGTCACCGCTTCGGCCGAGAGTACCGGCTTCTTTTCGGCTGTCTCGATCGCCGATGCCAGCCGGTCATTCTGCGCACAGCGCGACCGGCACAGCGTTTCGATGCGCGACAGATTGACCCGTGCCTTTTCCAACGCGCCACGCTGGATCAGCGCCTCGCCCTGACCGGCCAGCGCGTCAAGATTATTCGGGTCAAGTATCAGCGCTTCGCGATAGAGACGGATCGCCTTGCCGGGCAGTTCCTGCACCCGGGCAATTTGCGCCAGAGCAATGAAAGCCGAGCCATTGCGGGGGTCGACAACCAGAGATGTTTCATAAAGATCGGCAGCCAGATCGAGTTCACCACGCTTTTGCGCCGCCTCCCCCATCTGCATATATTCAACCGAGCGCGGCTTGATGTCGACGTCGGCGGACTGGCCAAAACTGGCGCTGGAAACGGTAGCAAGGACGAGAGACAAGGCGACAACCGCCGGTGAAAAACGCATAATCAGCTCCAATAGGGTCTCGCGACCATAGCCAGATTCATCTGCATGCTGGCTTAACATGCTTTGCTATCACAATTTTTCGAGACAGGTAAAATAAAAGCCATCTGTTCCGTCATGATGCGGTGAAAGAAGTATGCCTTTACGATATGGACGGCCAATCGGCAAATCAATCGATAATTCCCGCCACTCCGGGTGGCTTTCCAGGAAGCGGCCTGTCTGGTCACCGCCCTCGGCATCAAGCAGAGAGCAGACGGCATAGACCAGGCGGCCGCCCGGTTTCACCAGTTCGCTGCCCAGTTCCATCAGCCTGTGCTGCAAGTCCGTCACATGGTCGAGCCGCTTGGGCGTCATCCGCCAACGCAATTCCGGATTGCGCCGCCATGTCCCCGTTCCGCTGCAAGGTGCGTCGACCAGGACGAGATCGCAACGGCCTTTCAGATGTTCCAGCGACTCCATTTCCCGGCCCGGGCCAAGCAGGATCGTCTCGATATTCCGCGCGCCGGTCCGCCGTTTGCGCGGTTCGATCCGGCTCAGCCGGCTGCGGTCCGCATCCGCTGCAACAAGCTTGCTCTCGGCTGGCAGCATGGCCGCCAGCGCCAGCGTCTTCCCACCCGCGCCCGCGCACAGATCGAGCGCCAGTGTTGGTTTCGCAGCAGCGCCCGCCACGGCAATGGCCTGGCTGCCGAGATCCTGGATTTCCACCGCACCGTCGCGATACAGCGCCTTGTCTTCAAGCTGGGTGCCGGTGGGAAGTTCGTAGGCCTGAGGGAGAGCCAGAGCGACCGCCTCTGGCCAGGCCGCCTTGACGTCGCTGTCCTTGGCACGCTGACCATGGACCCGGATATGCAGCGGCGCGCGATCGAACAGCGCTTTACGCTCAATCTCGTCGATCGGACCGGCAAACCGGTCGGTCAGCCACGCCGGGACCTGTGGACCGCTGGCAACCGGTTCACCCACTTCGATCGCTGCCGGCCCATAATTGGCGCCGGTAAAGAGCTCCCGCAGTTCGGGCCGCTCGTCCAGCAGGCCGAGCATCGCCTGCCTGCCGTTCTCCGGCCGCTCGCCCCAGCGCCGGATCGCGCTATAGACCAACTCGCGAATGGCCCGCCGGTCGCCGGATCCGGCATAGCGCCGTTCCTTGAAGAATTTCTTCGCGATATTATCTGCCGAAGCCCCGTTATCGCGCGCCGCCGCGATAATCCAGTCCAGCATCTCGATAGCGGCCTGCAGCCGTGCCGACGGGGTCATGGATCGAGCCGATCATCGCGATGGATGCAGAAATATTCCGTGCGGCTATCCGCCCCATATTTGGCGATGACCCTGGCTTTCCGTATCGCCGCATCCTCTTCGCAACTCTCGACCGTCAGATAGGCATCGCTGATCCACAATGGCCGGTCGTCCGTCTGACCCGCTGGCCAGATGAACATCAGCAAGACGATTTTGGCTTCGATCATAGGAGACCGCCCAAGGCGTTACCGCGTCGGATAATTGGGTGCTTCCCGGGTGATGGCGACATCATGGACATGGCTTTCCTGCAGACCGGCATTGGTGATCCGGACAAATTCGGCCCGTTCGCGCAAATCCTCAAGCGTCGCCGAGCCGGTATAACCCATGGCCGCCTTCACGCCGCCAACCAGCTGATGGATGACATCGCGCGCCGGCCCCTTGAACGGCACCTGCCCCTCGATGCCTTCCGGCACCAGTTTCATCTGGTCCTTGATATCCTGCTGGAAATAGCGGTCCGCCGATCCGCGCGCCATGGCGCCGACCGATCCCATGCCGCGATAGCTTTTATAAGCCCGGCCCTGATAGAGGAACGTCTCGCCCGGAGCCTCTTCGGTTCCGGCGAGCAACGATCCGATCATCACCGCCGAAGCGCCCGCGGCCAGCGCCTTGGCAACATCGCCCGAAGTCCGCAATCCGCCGTCGGCGATCACCGGAATACCGGACTTTTCCGCTTCTTCCGCACAATCCATGATCGCGGTCAGCTGCGGAACACCAACACCGGCAACCACCCGCGTGGTGCAGATCGAACCGGGTCCGATACCAACCTTGATGCCGTCCGCGCCCGCATCGATCAGGGCGCGCGTGGCCGCGGCCGTCGCCACATTGCCGGCGATGATCTGGGCTCCGTTCGACCGCTTTTTCACTTCCTCGACAGCCCGCGCAACCATGGCGCTGTGGCCGTGCGCGGTATCGATCACGATCAGATCGCATTCCGCCTCGATCAGGGCCTGGGTCCGCTCGATCCCGCTCTCGCCCACGGTCGAAGCCGCAGCGACCCGCAGCCGGCCGGATTCGTCCTTGGTCGCATTGGGATAGGTAACGGCTTTCTCGATATCCTTGACCGTAATCAGCCCGACGCAGCGATAATCATTGTCGACGACGAGAAGTTTCTCGATCCGCCGCTGGTGCAGCGTCCGCCGCGCCTCTTCCTGGCTGACACCCGCCGGAACCGTGGCCAGATTGTCCTTTGTCATCAATTCCGAAACCGGCTGTTTCGGGTTTTCGGCAAAGCGGACATCGCGGTTGGTCAATATGCCCACCAGCTTGCCCGATTTTTCGACCACCGGAATGCCGGAAATCCGGTTCTGCTCCATCGTCGCCTGCGCTTCGGCCAATGTGGCATCCGGCGAGATGGTGATCGGATTGACCACCATGCCGGATTCAAACCGTTTAACCTGCCGCACTGCGGCGATTTGCTGTTCCACAGTCAGATTGCGATGCAACACGCCGATTCCGCCCATCTGCGCCATGACAATCGCCATATCCGACTCGGTCACCGTATCCATGGCGGAGGACAGGATCGGGATATTCAGCCCGATAAGCTTGGACAGCTGGGTTTTGGTATTTGCCTGGCTGGGCACAATCTCGGACGCCGCAGGCTGCAGCAGGACATCGTCAAAGGTCAGTCCCAACCGAATTTCTTTATGCTTGCCTGACCTGCTCATGATCGCCACTTTCCGATGTCGTGAATTTGATTCTGTGGCGGCCCATGTAATCAGTTATCCGGCTCGCCGCTAGAGGCTTTTCCCGGATATGTCGCCGTCGAGGCAAAATAACGGCCCAGCGCGACGTGGAAATTGGCGTCCGCAGTCGCTCCCGCCAGCAACAGGCTGTCGTTCACTTCATCGCTAACATCATGATAAGGCCCGTTGATAAAGGCTGTCAGCCGCTCTTCGTCGGCAAAGGCACTGGTGATCATGTAGGCAGGAATGCCACGTTCCAGAAAAACGTAGCCGTCCTGCCGTTCGAGATAGGCGTCCGCCATGCCGCTGCGGTCGATTTCGCGCCCTTCTTGCATTGCGACAATCTCGATATCCCGGTCCAATATGGTTTCGCCCAGCCCGATTACGGCAATTTTCGTACGATTGTCAGACAGGGCGATCGTATCCGCATTGAAAACGGCTTTGAAATTCTCGAGCGCGACCGGCGGGTTCCGGACAAAGGCCCGGGCCCCCAACAGACCTTTCTCCTCGGCGGTCGTGGCAAGGAAATAGATATCGCGATCCCGCTGCTCGCCGGACAAACGCCTGGCCGTTTCGATCAGCAGCGATATGCCACTGGCATTGTCGACCGCGCCGTTGCAAATCCGGTCGCGCTCCGGCTCCTTCGGCTCTTCAGCCCGACAAATGCCAAAATGGTCCCAGTGCCCCAGAAACAACAGAGCACCGTTCGCCGGATCGGTGCCGGGGATCTTTCCGATGACATTATGCGATATATAGAAGCGGACAGCGGTTTCGATCACCGCATCTGCGCGCAGGTCGAGTTCCAGGCTGCCAACCTTGCCGCTTTCGAAAAGCAGCGTTTCGGCATCCAGCCCGGATGACCGGACCAGCTTCCTGAACTGATCGTAGCGGATCAAACCTTCGACCGGCGCGTGGTTTTCGGGATCAGCCAGAGCAGTCGTCCCGCGCTGGAATGCCCGGAAATATCTCGGCCAGAGCCCCTCGTCTGTGACAATGCCGATCACCCCCTCTGCACCCTCACGGATCAGCTGCAACTTGCGGTCGCGATAGTCCGGCAGTTCCGCGTCGGCCTCTGGCGGGTTGCGGGGCAAAAATACCAGCTTCCCGGCGACCGAAGCGCCGCCACGCCCGGAACCGGTGTCGGCGTAGCCGGCGAACGCCAGCGGCATATCCCGTTTGCGAAACGACGCATCGCGGCTGCGCAGGATGATCTCATCCTGCGCCACGCGCACGGTCTTTCGGGAACGGCGATCGGCGACATAGAGGCGATCGCTTTGCGGCGTGCGCTCGACAAGCGGCACCGGCGCGTACCAGGAGCCCTTTTCTCCCGCCGCTTTCAGGCCCGCCGCCGACCATTGGCTGGCGATATAATTGACGGTCTTGTTTTCTCCCGTCGTGCCCGGCTCGCGCCCCTCGAAGCCATCCCCCGCCAGTATCTCGATATGCCGTAACATATCGGCTTCGTTTATCGGCTGCGCGCGGGCCGCTCCGGTAAAGACAAGGCCGGCAAAAAGCAGAACAACGACAAAACGCATAGAAACAACCCTGGTATCAGCCTGAAAAATTCGCTTTTTCCTTGGCAATATCCAGCAATTAATCAATGATAATGCGACGGTTCGCGGAGGAGAATGGAAATGGACGTTTCACTGTTGTTATTGGTGCTGCTGGTCACCATCATCTATCTGTTCGCAAGTATCAAGATCGTCCGGCAAGGCTATCACTATACGATCGAATATTTTGGTCGGTTCACGACAATCGCCCAGCCGGGGTTCAACTTCTATCCGGCATTTCTCTATCGGGTCGGCCGCAAGGTCAACATGATGGAACAGGTGCTGGACATTCCGGGACAGGAAATCATCACCAAGGACAATGCGATGATCTCCACCGACGGCGTGGTATTCTTCCAGGTACTCGAAGCGGCCAAGGCCGCCTATGAAGTCAATGATCTGTACAACGCGATCCTCAATCTCGTCACCACCAATCTGCGCACGGTCATGGGCTCGATGGATCTCGACGAGACCTTGTCAAAACGGGACGAAATCAACGCACGGCTGCTGACCGTGATCGACGATGCCACAACGCCCTGGGGGATCAAGATCACCCGTGTCGAGATCAAGGACATCCGTCCGCCGCAGGATATCGTCAATGCGATGGCGCGGCAAATGAAGGCCGAGCGCGAGAAACGCGCCAATATCCTCGACGCAGAAGGTGCCCGGGCCTCCGAAATCCTCCGCTCGGAAGGCGAGAAACAGGGTCAGATCCTGCAGGCAGAAGGCCGCAAGGAATCGGCCTTCCTCGATGCCGAAGCGCGCGAACGGGAAGCCCAGGCCGAAGCAAAAGCGACCCAGATGGTGTCCGAAGCCATAGCCGGGGGCAACGCGCAGGCGATCAATTATTTTATCGCCCAGGACTATGTGAAGGCGGTTGAAAAATTTGCCACCTCGCCAAATGCAAAAACCATATTATTCCCGGTAGAGGCGACCCAGCTGATCGGATCACTCGGCGGCATCGGCGCGCTTGCCAAGGAGGCACTGGGCGAAGACGGGCACGCCATCACGCCCCCGCCCCGGCGCAAGGGCCCGTTTGACAATCAGGATCAGTGAGACCGGCAACAGGCGGAGCATGAGCCATGGATGATATCACACTGAATAACCCGGAATATCTCTGGCTGGGATTGGCCGCCTTGCTCGCACTCGCCGAATTGTTCGTGCCCGGCGTCTTCCTGATCTGGGTGGCGGCGGCCGCGGCGGTGACTGGAGTCCTGTCGCTTTTCATCGACATGACTTTTGCCGGTCAGCTCACGGTATTCGGCCTTGCCACCGTCGCCGCTGTGCTCGGAGGACGGCGCTGGTACCTGACGCATAAGGTCGAGAGCGAAAATCCGCTGCTCAACAATCGCTCGGCGCAGCTGGTCGGCAAAACCGTGACTATAGTCGAGGCGGTTTCAGCAACCAGCGGGCGCGCAAAAGTGGCCGATGGCGTATGGCCGGCAACAGGCCCGGACCTTAAAAAGGGCACGGTTGCCAGGATTGCCGCGGTAGAAGGTGGGGTCCTGCGGCTGGAAGCACTGGAGAGTCCCGTTCAACAGGACACCAAGCCTATTTCCTGAAGAACCCCTTCGCCATATCGGTGAGATCATTGATCGGATTGCCATCGCCGTCCCGGTCCAGAAAACCGGTCATTTTACCGAGCAGCCCGTCTTCACCGCCCAGCTTGTCTATCAGGCTGCCCTCGCCATCCAGACCGGCTTTCTCCGCCATGGCGGGCAACAGTCCTTTGAGCTTCTCGGGATCGACGCCGGCCTCGGCCGCGGCTTCCTTGATTGCAGCCATCTTGTCGGTGCCGTCGTCGCGCAATTTCGCGAATAGTGCCTCACCGCCCCTTTTGGCTTCGTCCGCCGTCATTCCGGCCTTCTCGGCGATTTCGTCAATGCTGAAATTTTCAGGCAGCATTGCCATTACTTTGTCGAGCATGTTCATCGTGTTTCCCCTTCCAGATCAAGCGAACTCTAGCGGACCAGCTTGCCGGCCATTCCGATAATATCATCCAGCGGATTGCCGTCCCCGTTCAGGTCGAGCAGCGAACCGATGCCACCCATTCCCCCCGAAGACGCATTATTGCCGCCGCCCAGCAAACCGCCGATCAGTCCACCAAGACCGCCACCATTGCTGGTTCCACCAGCACCACCGCCGCTTTGCTTGGCCATATAGCCGGCGACCATCATCGCCACGACCGGCAGCATTTTCTTCAGCAGGTCGCTGCTGATCCCGGTCTGTTGCTCCGCCCCTGCGGCAACGGTGCGGCTGACTTCCTTGGAACCGAAAATCTGGCCGAGCACTTCATTGCCCTTGCTCACCGGGGTCGGCTCCGTGCCGAGCACGCTATCGAGCAAGCCGCCGCCGCCAAGCTGGCCGAGCAACCCGCCGAGACCGTCCAGACCGCTTGGCTGGGCCTGTGTCGTTTTCTTGAAACCACCCAATATGGCGGGCAACAATGCCGCAGCGCCAGCCTCGGCAACGCTTTCATTGATACCCAATTCCTTGGCCATTGTTCCGATGCCGCCCGACTGTTGCAACGCATCCATGATATTCATCGTCAATCTCCTCATCCGCCACATCGGCACGCTCTGATTCTTTGCTTGCTAAGTCCCTAGCACAGTTTTGGGCCAGAAACCGCCTAAAGCGCGGTGTTACGAGTATTTACAGGGGATTAGTGGCATATATGCGTGCGAAGAGACGAAGGACAATTGACAGGACAACCACTTGCTCCGAAACGAATAGCAAGGGTGTGGCCACATAATAGATCAATTCGGAGTCCCCCCAGAAGTATAGAGGAGCATGACATGAGTATTTTCGGAAAAATCAAGAACGCGATCTTTGGCGGTGAAGCCAAGGCAGCAGAACCCGAAGCCAAAACGGCGGCCAAACCCGCCGCAGCCGCTCCGGCCGAGCGGGCAGCGATCAGCGAAGTCGACGTGGCCTCGCGGCTCGACAATATTCCGGGGTCGGACAAGCTCAACTGGCGCACCTCGATCGTCGACCTGATGAAGCTGGTCCAGATTGACGCCAGCTATGGCAACCGCAAGGAACTCGCGCAGGAACTCGGCAACAGCGACTATAGCGGGTCGGCCGAGGACAATATCCTGCTGCACAAGCAGGTCATGAACAAGATTGCGGCCGCCGGCGGTATCGTTCCGGCCGATCTCAAAGACTAACCATCTGGACGACATGTCCGTTTGAATCTAGGCGGGGGCTGTGAGCGATCATGGCCCCCTTGCTTTTGCCCCTCTTCCCGCTGCGGAAGCGCCAAGAGGCTGCCGCCGCTGTCCGCGTCTGGTCGGCCTGCGCAAAAGCCTGCGCAAGAAACATCCGGACTGGTGGAACGCGCCCGTCCCCGCCTTTGGCGATCCCGAGGCATGGCTGGCCATTGTAGGCCTCGCGCCGGGCACCGAGGGCGCGAACCGCACCGGCAGGCCCTTTACCGGGGACGCCTCGGGCGAAACGCTGTTCGCCACCCTCACCAAATATGATTTTGTGGACGGCGAATTCGCCAATGATCCCTCCGACGGTATCTCACTCAACGGCGCCATCATCCTCAACGCGGTCAAATGCCTGCCGCCGGAAAACAAACCGACCGGGGCGGAAATCAACAATTGCCGGGACTATCTCAAAAAACCCATCCGCGCCCTGCCCCGGCTGCGGGTCCTAGTGGCGCTGGGCAAAATCGCCCATGACAGCATCATTCGGATGGAGGGCCTGAGACTGGCGGACCACAAGTTCGCCCATGGCGCAAAGCATTCTCTCTCCGGTAGCCGTGTTCTTATCGATAGCTATCACTGCAGCCGCTATAATCTGAATACCGGACGGTTGACCGTGGCGATGTTTGACGATATTTTTGATCTGGCCATCGATAGACGGCCCGATCAATAAACCTCCGGTCGCCAATTCCGCGTCACCAGCACCTTGTCGCCCTTGCGGACATTGGCAAACAGCTTGCGCGCAAATTCCAGTGGCACTCCGATGCAACCGTGGGTTGCCGAGACACTGTCGACCTCCGCGCCATGGATCGCGACCCCCTTCCAGGTAAGCCGCAAATTATAAGGCATCGGAGCATTGTCATAAGTACTGCTATAATGGTCCGCGTCTTTTTCGAGGATCGGAAAAACGCCGGTGGGCGTGTCATATTCCTCCCAGCCGCGGGTGATCCTGGTGCGGGCAATCTCGATACCCGCGCGATAGACGTAGAGCTGCTCCGCCTCCAGATCGACGACGATCTGCGCCGACCCGCGCGCTCCACTCGCTCGGGCAAAGCTTTCGTCCCAGAAATGCTCGCCAAAATCGAGCGGCCGGTCGAGTTCGATATAATGCTCCACCGCGAATGGCGAGCGCGGTTCCTGCGGCGCGGCAGTGCGTGGAGAAGTCGCTGAACTCCCTGACTCATATTCGATGATAAAATCACTCTGGCCGAAGGACGGCGCAGATATGGCGGTCATGGCAAGAATGAAGGCAGCAACCAGACCATGAAGCCAAATCCGGACGCGCATGCCTATATATCCTCGGCCAGCCGCCCATAAAGCTCCGGTCGGCGGTCCCGGAAAAACCCCATGCCGGCGCGGTGCTTGCGGGCCTGTTCGAGATCAAGCGATGCCGTCAGCACGCCTGTCTCCTGCGAGCCATATTCAGCCACCAGATCGCCCCATTCATTGGTGATGAAACTGTGGCCGTAAAACGCCTGGTCGTCTTCCAAACCGATGCGGTTGCTGGCCACCACCGGCATACAGTTGCTTACCGCATGGCCCTGCATCGCCCGTCGCCACATGCGGCTGGTGTCGAGGTCGGCGTCATAGGGTTCTGAGCCGATTGCCGTGGGATAGAATAGAATTTCCGCACCCATCAGCGCCATCGCCCGCGCGGTTTCCGGATACCATTGGTCCCAGCAGATACCGACGCCGATCCGCGTACCGAACACGTCCCAGACCTTGAATCCCGTATTGCCGGGGCGGAAATAAAATTTCTCCTCATAGCCGGGACCGTCGGGAATATGGCTCTTGCGATAGACCCCCATGATCTCCCCGTCGGGATCGATCATCGCGAGGCTATTATAATAATGCTGACCGTCGCGTTCGAAAAAACTCGCCGGAATGGCGACGCCATATTGCTTGGCGAGCTTCTGCATCGCCAGCACCGGCGTGCTTTCGCTCAGCGGCTGGGCTAGGCCAAACAGCGCTTCTTCCTCGGTCTTGCAGAAATAGGGGCCGGCAAACAGTTCCGGCGGCAGGATGATTTGCGCGCCCTGTTCCGCCGCTTCGGCGACAAGGCCACTGACGGCAAAGATATTCGTCTGTTTGTCGCCGCCCAGGGGCAGCTGCAGGGCCGCTACGCTTATATTGGTCATAGCGGCCCTGATAGCGGTTTAGGGAAGCTTCTTAAACAATAATGTCATCCGGTCGGATTCGCCGATCGCTTCATATTTCGCTTTGTCGGCATCACCCTCGGCAAAGCGCGGCGGCAAGGTCCAGACGCCTTTGGGGTAATCCGCGCTATCCTTTGGATTGGCGTTCACCTCGGACTGCTTGACCAGTTCAAAGCCATGGGCTTCCATGAAATTCACAACCGTATCGGTCCGGAGATAACCGCGACCGCCGTCGGCATAGCTGAACGGAGCATCATCCTTGGCCCGGTGCTGGACGATGCCGATCGTGCCATCCTCTTTCAGCAATCTGCGCAGCGCCTTGATCTCGCTGTCGGCGACATTCCAGCGCATCAGATTGTGCATCATCCGCGGGATCAAGACAAAATCGACGCTGCCCGCCAGTTCATCGCTAATTTCGCCCGTGGTCAGGCCCTTGAATTTGTCTGCCGGAAGCCCGGTCATCTCGGCAACTTTGGTCGGGAATTCAGCCCCCCATTTGGCCATTGCAGTCTTGCGATCTTCCGGAAAAGGAAGCGGGGCCGGATCAAAATTCACTCCGATATACTGCCCTTTTTCGGCCAGATAGGGCGCGAGGATTTTCGTGTACCAGCCGCCGCCCGGCGCATATTCCGCGACCGTCTGATCCGGTGTGACGCCAAAAAAAGCGAGCGTCTCGGCCGGGTGCCGATAGACATCACGGGCCTTGTCGTCCGCGCGCCGCTCATGATCCAGAACCGCCTGCAGGCTTGCATCCGTCATGGCGGTGCTCTCTTTCCCGTGATCATTGGCGGTAGCCGGAGCAGTGGCGCCCAGCATCGCCAGCGCCGCGCTTGCCATCAGTAATGTCTTCATTTTGTCATTCCTCTCAGATTTCCGATATTTTCCGGCCTCCAATCCTACGCGAGGCCGGTCAGGACTCAATATATATTAACGGGCCTTTTCCATAGATGCCCTATATTGCGGCAAGATCTCGGGCCGCGGATATAGTTCATCATAAGGCACGGACTTTCCGGTATCCTGCACGATCCGGACATGTTTCCGGCTCAGTTTGCGTGGTTCATCGACGCCACAGCTATGCGCAATCACCTCGACCTCGTGCACGATATTTTTGCAGTAATTGGCCACTTTCACCTTCTTGTCCTGCGGATCGAGACCCCGCTGCAGCCGGGGGTTATGCGTGGTCACTCCGGTCGGACAGGTGTTCATGTTGCATTTCAGCGACTGGATACAGCCGAGCGAGAACATGAAACCCCGCGCAGTATTGACGAAGTCGGCGCCGGCACAAATCGCCCATGCCGCGCTTGACGGCGTAATCCGCTTGCCCGAAGCAATAATCTTTATCCGGTCGCGCAACCCATAGCGGTGAAAAATATCGGACAGCATCGGCAGGCTTTCCTTCAGCTGCAAACCGACATTGTCCATCAGCGGCATCGGGGCAGCACCGGTGCCGCCGTCGCCACCGTCCAGCGTGAAGAAATCCGGCGCGCTTTCTATCCCGCGCCTGTGGATCGCCTCGCACAAGTCTTCCAGCCAGCCATAGGCGCCAACCACCGCCTTGATCCCGGTCGGCTTGCCGGTTACATCCCGGACATGATGGATGAAGTCGAGCAGATCATCGACGCTGTTCACTTCGGGATGACGATTGGGCGAGATGCTCGGCTGCCCCTCGGTGATGCCACGGATTTCCGCTATCATCCGGTTCACTTTTTCGCCGGGCAATATTCCGCCCTTGCCCGGTTTGGCCCCTTGTGACAATTTGATCTCGAACATTCTGACCTGCTCGTGCGCCGCCACCGCCCGCAGCTTCTCGTCGCTCAGACTGCCGTCGGTATCGCGCACACCATATTTCGCAGTGCCGATCTGGAAGACGATGTCGCACCCTCCTTCGAGATGGAAGGGCGAAAGACCACCCTCCCCGGTGTTCAGCCAACATCCGGCCAGCTTCGCGCCATGCGACAAGGCCTGGACCGCGGGCACCGACAAGGCTCCAAAACTCATTGCGGAAATATTGAAGAAGGATCTGGTCTCGTACGGATGTCGCGAATACGGCCCGATCGTGCAGGTCGTGGTTTCCGCCGCATCGCTTTCCAGCGTAGGAAACGGAACGTTGACGAAAATCGCCGTGCCCGGTGGATCAAGACTTTTCGTCGATCCGAAGGCAATCGTATTGTCCAGTCCCTTGCCCGCCCGCTCGACCCATTCCCGCTCGGCCCGGTTGAACGGCATTTCCTCGCGGTCCATGGCGAAGAAATATTGCCGGAAGAACTCGCCGAGTTCAGAGAATATATGCCGGAACCGGCCAATAACCGGATAGTTGCGGCGCACCGCATCCTGCTTCTGGTTGACGTCGATGATGAACATGACGACCATAGCGGCCAGTCCCAGCCCGAGCAGAAGGACGAAAATATAGGTCAGCGCGCTCAATACGCCCAATATGCCGTCGGTCATCAAACACCCTTTCGCTAAGCGCCCGAGACTAGCATCTTGCGCCCTCCCGACAAGGGTTCGCGCAAATTTCGCTTCGCGTTACGCTGGCTGCGGGATCTGCTGCGAGATGCAGTGAAAACTGCCGCCGCCGCGCAGCAGCGCCCGACTGGACAGTCCTATGACCTCGCGGTCAGGGAACAGCGCCGCAATCTGTTCGACCGCCTTGGCGTCATTTCCGGCCCCATATTGCGGCACCGCCACCACTTCATTGCCGATATAGAAATTCATATAACTGGCAGGCGCAATATCGCCATCCACCTCGTATCTGCCGACCGAGGGCAAGCGGACCACCGCAAGACCCGATAATCGGGCATATTCGGCCGCATCCTCGAAAATCGCCTTGTTCGGATCATCGGCACTGTCGGCCTCGGGAATCACCACCGTGCCGGGCGCGACAAAGCGGGCGAGATTGTCGACATGGCCATCGGTGTGATCGGCGATCAGCCCGTCTCCCAGCCAGCAGATATCCTCCACCGCCAGAGCTGTGCGCAAGCGCTCCGCCACCTGCTCCCTGGTCAGATCGGCATTGCGATTGGCATTGAGCACGCATTGTTCTGTGGTTATCAGGCTCCCCGCACCATCGCCATCGATCGCGCCGCCTTCCAATATCCAGCCCTGATCGCTGACCGGCAGATGGAAGCGCTGCGCCAGCCGCGCCGCGATATCCTGATCACCCGCCATTTCAAATTTGCCGCCCCAGCCATTGAAACCGAAATTGCGGCCGGCAAGACCGTCGGAACCCGTGACAAAAATCGCTGCCGTATCACGCAGCCAGACATCTCCGAAAGGCTCGACCACTATGTCGACAGGGGCCTGCACCAGACCACGCGCGATCTCCGCATCGGCAGCATCGCGGCACACCAGGACGACTTTCTCGCCAGCGCCCGCGGCAGCGACGGCATCGGCAAAGGCAGCCACTTCCTGCTGCGCGGCATCCCTGCCCAGCGGCCATTCCGCCGGATCACCGGGAAAGCCGATCCAGACCGCCTGATGCGGCTCCCACTCTGCGGGCCATCTTGTCATGCGTGGCGTCCGCCGTCAGTTACCGGTGCGGCTCTTGTCCCGCGTCGCGCGGAATTCGTCGCCCTCATTCCAGTTCGGCCAGTCCTCGGTCATCGCCAGCATCCGCGCGACGGTATAATAGACCTTCAGGTCGCCCATCACGCCGTCCCAGTTCCAGTTCGGATCATATTCATCCTTCGGACCATGATAACGGTTTTCCGTATAATCTTTCGAAATGGCTTCCCCGGCTTCCCGGCCACCGTCGACCAGATCCTCGCCGCCTTCGAAATAGATCATCGGCACGCCAAGCTTGGCGAAGCTGAAATGATCGGAGCGATAATAATAGCCTTTCTCCGGCGTCGGCTCGGCTTCGGCCACCCGGCCATCCCCGGTCAGCGCCGCTTCGAGATAGCGGTCCAGTTCCGATTTGCTTTTCCCGACGACAATCACATTCTTCGCCGGTCCGGCCATGCCGAACGCATCCATATTCACCCCGCCAACCGTCTGGCTGAGCGGATAGACCGGATTTTGCGCATAATATTTGGAACCCAAGAGCCCTGATTCCTCGGCTGTTACAGCTAGGAAGATGATGCTGCGATCCGGCGCGCCAGCTTTCACATGCGCTTCGGCCAGAGCCACCAGAGCAGCAGTGCCGGTCGCATTGTCGACGGCGCCGTTGCAGATATCATCGCCATCGGGCGCCGGTTTGCAGCGACCAAGATGGTCCCAATGCGCGGTGTAAAGCACATATTCATCGGGACGGGTCTTGCCTTTCAAGATACCGAGCACATTCTTGCTGTTCGCCTTGCTTATGGTATTTTCAAACGAAGCCGATGCTTTCAACCCGAGATCGACCGCCTTGAAGCCCTTCTGCTTGGCAGCTTTCATCTGCGCTTCGAGATCCTGACCGGCAGCGGCAAAAATCTTCGCCGCGACATCTTTCTGGATCCAGCCGTTGATCTTCGTCTGGTCGGCCCCGCCATTGGCCGACTGTGCGTAGAATTGCGGTCCGCTCCAGCTCGATTCGACCACGTTCCAGCCATAGGCAGCGGGTTCGGTGTCGTGAATGATCAGCGCCGCAGCCGCGCCCTGGCGGGCCGCTTCCTCATATTTATAGGTCCAGCGGCCGTAATAGGTCATTGCCCGGCCACCAAAATCGCCCTCCAGGCTGTCGGTACCGAAATCCGGGTCATTGACCAAGATGACGACGGTCTTGCCTTTGACATCGACGCCTTCATAGTCGTTCCAGCCGCGCTCCGGCGCGTTCACGCCATAACCGACAAAGACCATGTCGCTGCCTGTAACGGCAATTTTCGGCTGTTCCTGATAGCTGGTGATCACCATCTCTGGGCCGTAGGCAAAACTGAAATCCTCGGTCCCGCCGGTGACCGTCAAGGAGGACACATTCTTGGCTTCAATGGAAACCAGCGGCACATCCTGAAACCAGCTATCGCCATTGCCCGGCGACAAGCCCGCTTCCTCGAATTTGCTGGTCAGCAGCGCCAGCGTCTTTTCCTCGCCCGGCGTACCGGGGGCCCGGCCTTCAAAAGCATCGGAAGAAAGCTGCTCGGTGATCGATTTCATCGTCTCCACCGACAATTCCGGCGCCGCGATTTCCGGGATTGCTGCTACGCTATCGCCCTCTTCAATCTTCGTGCAGCCGGCCAGTACCAGCGACGGCGCCAGCAGCGCCCAGAGAGACCGTTTCAACATCATGCTTTTCCTTCTGAAATCTTCATTACCGAAAATCCTCCCGCACTCAATGGCAGACGATATTCGGCAAGGCAAGGAGCCTTGAGGGCGTCCGGCGCCCCTCTGTCGGCGCACCCAAATGCCCGACATAAAAAAGGCGGCTGTTGAAAGCCGCCTTTTTTTGAATCTGTTGTGAAAACAATCAGCGCGAATAGAATTCGACAACCAGATTGGGTTCCATGGTCACCGGGTAAGGCACCTCGTCCAACGTAGGAACGCGGACATAGGTCACTTTGTCGGTGCCTTCCGGGTTCACATATTCCGGAATATCACGCTCTGCCAGGCTCTGTGCTTCGATAACCAGCAGCATTTCTTTTGCCTTGTCACTCAGCGCAATCTCGTCGCCGGGTACAACCTTGCGCGATGCAACATTACATTTAACGCCGTTCACGCGGATATGGCCGTGGCTGACAAGCTGACGGGCGGCAAAGATGGTCGGAGCAAATTTCGCGCGATAGACAACCATGTCGAGACGCTGCTCGAGCAGACCGATCAGGTTCTGGCTGGTATCGCCTTTCATTGCTGCGGCTTCTTTATAGGCGCGGCGGAACTGCTTTTCCGTCACATCGCCATAATAGCCTTTCAGCTTCTGCTTGGCGCGCAGCTGGATACCGAAGTCGGACAGCTTGCCCTTGCGGCGCTGGCCGTGCTGGCCCGGACCATAATCACGGCGATTGACGGGTGATTTGGGACGGCCCCAGATATTCTCGCCCATGCGGCGATCGAGCTTATATTTGGAACTGGTACGTTTGGTCATCTGAATGACTCCTAATTTGCTGTTTATAGTCTTCCCGGAACGCACCATCAGAACATAAGTTTTGATGCGGCCGCCGCTTCACCGGGGTGCGAGGCCAATTGCTGTGGCGCCTTGAACAGATTTCTTCAAATCTGTCAAGGCGCATGATTCAGGATAGAGTCCGGAAAAGTCTGGGCCGACCCAAAAGCCTGTCAGGGATCGTTACGGTTCTGCGTGCCGCGGCTGTAGCTGGACCGGTTCTCCAGCTGACGAGCATTTTCTTCTTCATACTGCTTCCATTGCCGCTTTGTACGACAGATACGCTCGGGAATCTTCGATCCAAGAACAGCCTCGGAACGACAGAGAACCTTGTCCTCTTTTGCAGACTGGTCAGCGCTCGCGGCTGCCGAAGCATCGGCCGCCAAGGCCAATGACAAGAATAGTGTAAACATGATTACTCCAGAAAAATATGAATGTTGGGCCAAATATAGCTAGGTGCGCGCGCAAAAGCTACTTCAAACGGCCTTCCTGCTCGACATTGTGGTCATAGTAAATTATCGCCCCTGCCATGAACATCACCACTGCATCCATTGATCAAATCGACAATATGACGCAATTGCGGGAAGCCGTTGATCAACTCGATACGGAGTTGATTGAACTTTTCCGGCTCCGTTTTGCGTGCATGGATGCAGCAGCGCGAATCAAGCAGGATCGGGGTGCGGTTCGCGACGAAAAGCGCAAGGCGGAAGTCCTGGCCAATGTAAAAAGCCTGTCGCAAAAGGCGGCGATACCCGCACCAACCATGGCGGCGATCTGGGAAATGCTGGTCGAAACGTCGATCAGCTATGAAATGCAGAAATGGGACCAGCGCCGCAAATAGCGGTTCCGGTGGCTAAGTTTCGGCCTTGTCCTTGCGCGGCGGGCGTTCGAGCGACGAGACGATCCCACGCCATGTCTTCACCTCCTCATTGGTCCATGCCGGCTTGGTCAGCATGTTGCGAAGCGTGACTTTCGTCGCCACAGCGCGCTCCGGCGGATAAAAATAGCCGTTCTTGTCGAGCGCCCTCTCGAGATGTTCGTAGAACATATCCAGCTCCTTTTGCGGTGCCGGTTCGGCCTTTTTCTTGTCCAGCGTCGGCTGGACATGGGCGCTGCTGTCCATTTTCGATATTTCATAGGCCACGAGAATGACCGCCTGCGCCAGATTCAGCGATCCGAACTCGGGATTGATCGGCACGGTGATGATCTTGCGCGCCCGCTCGACATCGGACACTTCGAGACCGGAGCGCTCCGGCCCGAAAAGAATCGCGCATTTGCCGCTGGCCTGCGCCATATCTTCCGCCGCTTCCCACGGTGCCAGCACTGGCTTGGTCATGCCGCGTTTCCGCACGGTGGTGGCATAGACATGGGCACAATCGGCGACGGCTTCGGCCGTGGTCTCGAAAACCTGTGCCTCTTCCAAAATCTGGTCCGCGCCGGACGCCGCCGGCCCAGCATCGGGATTGGGCCAGCCGTCGCGCGGCTTGACGATACGCATTTCGGTCAGCCCGAAATTCAGCATCGCACGCGCAGCCTTGCCGATATTCTGACCGAGCTGAGGGTTTACCAATATGATGGCGGGCTGGTTGCTCACGCGCCGCCGACGTCTTTCACGCTGCCGGCAAATTCCTTGAAATCCTTGGCTTCGGTAAAATCCTTGTAGACCGAGGCGAAGCGGATATAGGCCACACTGTCGAGCGTCTTGAGACCTTCCATCACCATCTCGCCAATCCTCTGCGAAGGGATCTCGGTTTCACCGCTGGTTTCCAGCTGGCGCTGGATCCCGGAGACCAGCTGATCCATTTGCTCCTGTGCCAGACCACGCTTGCGACAGGCCAGCGCCACCGACAGATCGATCTTCGACCGGTCGAAGGGCTCCTTGCGGTCTTCGCTCTTGACCACCGTGATTTCTCGCAGCTGCACCCGTTCGAAGGTCGTGAAGCGCGCGCCACAGCTCTCGCACTGCCGCCGCCGCCGGATCGTCGTATTGTCCTCGGTCGGACGGCTGTCTTTTACCTGACTGTCGTCATGGGCACAAAAGGGGCAACGCATGGTCTGGCTTTCCGATCAATCCTGATAGATCGGGAAACGGTCGCAAAGCTCCTGCACCCGTTCACGAACATCGGCTTCCACAGCCGGATCACCGCTCTCCCCTTTTTCGCGCAGGCCGTCGAGCACATCGGCGACCATGTCCCCGATCAGCCGGAATTCCGCCGGACCGAAGCCGCGGGTGGTCCCGGCAGGCGATCCCACGCGAATGCCGCTGGTCTTCATCGGCGGCTGCGGATCATTGGGAATGCTGTTCTTGTTGCAGGTAATCCCGGCCCGTTCCAGCGCTTCGTCGGCATCGCGCCCGGTGATCCCAAGCGGCGACAGATCGATCAGCGCGAGATGGGTGTCGGTGCCACCGGCGACCACATCGGCGCCGCGTTCCTTGAGCGTCGCCGCAAGCACTTTTGCATTTTCAATGACAGCCGCACAATAGCTTTTGAATTCCGGACGCAGCGCCTCGCCAAAGGCAACCGCCTTGGCCGCAATCACGTGCATCAGGGGGCCGCCCTGCAGACCCGGAAATACAGCAGAATTGATCTTCTTGGCAATGGCTTCGTCATTGGTCAATATCATGCCGCCGCGTGGCCCACGCAGGGTCTTGTGCGTGGTGGTGGTGACAACATGGGCGTGATCCAGCGGGCTGGGGTGCAGCCCGGCGGCCACCAGACCGGCGAAATGCGCCATATCGACCATGAAGATCGCACCAACAGCGTCGGCAATCGCACGGAACTTGGCGAAATCAATCTCGCGCGGATAGGCAGAACCACCGGCGATGATCAGCTTCGGCTGATGCTCCTTGGCCAGCGCCTCGACTTCTTCATAGTTGATCAGGTGATCATCGTCATTGACGCCATATTGGATGGCGTTGAACCATTTGCCCGATTGCGCCGGTTTCGCGCCATGGGTCAGATGGCCGCCGGCATCGAGCGACATGCCAAGAATGGTGTCGCCCGGCTTGACCAGCGCCAGCATCACCGCACCATTGGCCTGTGCTCCCGAATGCGGCTGGACATTGGCATAACCGCAATCAAACAATTGCTTGGCACGTTCGATCGCCAGCGTCTCTACATCATCAGACGGCGCGCAGCCCTGATAATAGCGGCGGCCGGGATAGCCCTCGGCATATTTGTTGGTGAAGACCGACCCCTGCGCCTGCAGCACGGCCTTGGAAACGATATTCTCCGACGCGATCAGCTCTATCTGGTTCTGCTGGCGCGCCAGTTCGGAGTTGATCGCACCGGCAACCGCCGGATCGCTTTCATCGACCGAGAAATCGAAAAATCCGGTCTGGCGGATATCCTGTATATCTGCAACGTTGCTCATGCGCTTGTTCCTTCAACTTGGGGGGCAGACAATTTATCGACCCGGCGCTGGTGCCGGTCGCCGCCAAATGGGGTTTTCAGAAAGATGTCGAGACAGTCTTTCGCGATTTCGATGCCGACCAGCCGCGCGCCCATGGCGATGACATTGGCATCATTATGTTCCCGCGCCAGTTTCGCCGACAGGCCTTCGGAGACCAGGGCGCAGCGGCAGGCCGGATTGCGGTTGACCGCCATCGAAATGCCGATACCCGAACCGCACAGCGCCACGCCGCGCTCGACACGGCCGGAAGCCACTTCATCGGCCAGCTTATAGCCATAGTCGGGATAATCCACGCTGTCGGCGGTCATCGGTCCGAGATCGCTGACTTCGTGCCCTGCTTCCTGCAACCAATCCACCAGCATAGCCTTCAAATCGAGGGCGGCGTGATCGGAGGCAATGGCGACGCGCATGAACTGTTCCTGTTGTTAGAATCGAATGGCCGCTATTTAGTAGAGACTTCCCCGATAGGCCACCAAATATTTGACGCGCCGCGTCATGCGAAGCGTGACGAAGCGGCGTGTCCCGGCGCGGGCTGGGATCAAGCCCGGCGAAGGCCGGGGTCCCTTGCCGGTAGAAAAACATAAGCGGCCTTAATCACGTCCGATAACGTTCTGAAATAGCATCAGGATACCAGTCTATCCGCCGGTCAGATTTCCATCTGGCTGCCCAGTTCCACCACCCGGTTGCTGGGCAGTTTGAAAAACTCCATCGCGGTCGCCGCGTTGCGCAGCAGCCAGGCGAAGAGTTTCTCACGCCAGATCATCATCTCAGGCTTCTTCGAAGGCAGCAAGGTCTGACGGGACAGGAAGAAGCTGGTGGTCATCATGTCGAACTCCATGCCGCACCCCTTCACCTGTTTCAGCGCCTCTGGAACATCAGTTTCCTGCATGAAACCGAAATGCAGGATCAGCCGGTAGAAACCATGACCGAGATCCTTCACCTCGCAGCGCTTGTGAGCCGCAACGGTAGGCACATCCTTGATGTTGACGGTCAGGATCACCACCCGCTCGTGGATCACCTTGTTATGCTTGATATTGTGGAGCAGCGCCGATGGCACGCCTGCGGACGAGGACGCCATGAATATCGCCGTGCCCGGCACCCGCGTCGCGCTGTTGGCAGCGGACTTGGTGAATATCTCGATCGGCATGGCCGCTTCTGCCATATTTTTCCGCATGATCTGGCGGCCTTTGGCCCAGGTCGTCAGAATGATGAAGGCGACTCCGCCGACAGCCAGCGGGAACCAGCCACCGTCCGGAACCTTGGTCAGATTGGCTGCGAAATAGGCACCATCGACGATGAAGAAGACCGCCAGCAACGGAATGGTGAACCACAATTTCCATTTCCAAAGGACGATCATCACGATGGCCAGCAGGCAGGTATCGATGAACATCGCGCCGGTGACCGCAATGCCATAAGCCGAAGCCAGATTGCTCGAGCTCTGGAAGGTCAATACCAGCAGGATCACCGCGATCATGATCGCCCAGTTGACGAAGGGAATGTAAATCTGCCCGGCTTCCGATGCGCTGGTATGCTTGATCGTCAGGCGGGGGATGAAACCGAGCTGGATCGCCTGATGGGTCACCGAGAAGGACCCCGAGATCACGGCCTGGCTGGCGATGAATGTTGCCATGGTCGCGAGGATGACGAGCGGCAGGCGGAGCACTTCCGGCGCCATGATGAAGAAGGGGCTCTGGATCGCCGCCGCAGCTCCGGCAGCGTCGAGCGAGAGGATCATCGCGCCCTGACCGAAATAATTGCACAGCAATGCCGGCATGACGAAGCCATACCATGCGACGCGCATCGGTTTCTTGCCAAAATGGCCCATGTCGGCGAACAGTGCTTCGGAACCGGTTACCGCCAGCACCACCGAACCCAGCGCCAGAAAGGCCTTGATACCGTCGGTTATGAAAAACTGGATTGCATACCAGGGATTGAACGCCATGAGGATCGAGGGATGCCCGATAATCTGGATGATCCCCAAAGTTCCGATCACGGTGAAATAGACGAACATCACCGGCGCGAACAATGCTCCGATTTTTGCTGTGCCCCGGGATTGTAACAGGAACAGGAAGATCAGCAGCGTCAGCGCGATCGGAATGACCAGATGGCCAAGGCCCGGCTGTACCACGGTCAGTCCCTCGACCGCCGACAGGACCGAAATAGCCGGCGTGATCATGCTGTCGCCGTAAAATAACGCGGTCGCGAAAACGCCGAGCAAGATCGCCAGCCAGCCGAATTTTGATCGTCGCATGGCGCCGGAAATCAGCGCAACCAGAGCAAGACTGCCGCCCTGCCCCTTGTTATCCGCACGCATCGTGATGCTGACATATTGAATCGTCACCACCAGGGTCATTGACCAGAATATCAGGCTGACGACACCCAGCACATGGATACGATCCAGCTCGAGCGGATGGGCACCGACAAATGTTTCCCGGAAAGCATAGAGCGGACTGGTGCCGATATCTCCGAACACAATGCCGATCGCACCGGCCGCAAGCTTGGCAATCGCTGAATTGCGCTGGGGCGAACCATGGGTTTGCACCGTGTTCGGGG
Organism: Sphingorhabdus sp. SMR4y; assembly: GCF_002218195.1. Lineage (GTDB taxonomy): Bacteria > Pseudomonadota > Alphaproteobacteria > Sphingomonadales > Sphingomonadaceae > Parasphingorhabdus. Next base: position 1,319,613 of record NZ_CP022336.1, read on the forward strand.
CGTCTGGATTTTCGGTTGCTTCTGCGGACATTGGTGGGCCGGTTAGGCTTCCCCGTTCAAAATGGACACAACAGTCTGTTTACTGACATTGTTTTCAGCAAGCGCGAGCGCTTAGCACCAGCATTTAGCAGGTGCAACAAAGCGACAAGCCCGGAATATCAACTCCTTCATATCCCAAGACTTTTAGTCGCTTGCTGGAAGATTTGGAGGCATCGGCAGCGATGGCTGCGCCCTTTCCATGGCCGCCAGCCGCGACTCGAGATCGGCGCGCCACGGGGCGTCTTCGCTGCTTCTTTCCAGCAATTCGGTCCAGATAGCCCGGGCCTGATCGATTTTACCCGACTGCGCATAAGCGAGTCCAAGGAAAAACGGCGGACCGGGATGCTCCGGCGACAGGTCCGCGGCCTTTTGGAACGCGAATTGTGCGGCGGGCGTGATCACACCATCGGCGTGGACGACCAGCGCGTTGCCAAGGCCAACCCAGAGATCGGGATCCTCGGGATGTTCCTTCACCCCGTTGCGCAGATAATTGGCCGCTGCGCCATGCTTGCCGGCGCGATTGAGGGAGTCGGAAAAGACCAGCCATTCGCGCGCCGTACCGAAACGCTCGCCCAGTTCGTTTCGCGCATCGATACTGTCTTCATCGAAACTATTGGGTTTTTCCGCCGGCTCGACCGATACGCCGGCCATGCCGGGATTTCCCTGCCAGGCATAGCCTGCCACACCGAGCAACAATGCCGCGGCGGTAATTTCGAAAGTCGTCCGCGACAATTTCCCCAATATTATCAATGCGCCAGCGCAAATCAGCACCAGCAGGAACAGAATGATCCAACCCATCAGTCCTTCCCTTCGCTTCTGCGGAACCGTCCACGCGCCAGCCACAGGGCGGCCAGCAACAGGATGATTGGCGCGATCCACAATGGCCAGGTCACGGCGGACGCGATCGGCGGATCATAAGACACCCAATTGCCATAACGTTCGATCAGCCAGCTTCTGACCTGTTCGGGCGTTTCACCGGCGGCAATTCGCTCGCGCACCTGGCTGCGCATATCGCCGGCCATCGGCGCATTGCTGTCGGCAATCGACTGGCTCTGGCATTTCAGGCAGCGCAATTCTTCCATCAGATCGCGCGCCGCGGCCTCCTTCGCAGGATCATCCAGTTGCCGGTCTGCATAAGGCGCAGGCGGCAGACCGGTTTGCGCGACGAGCGGAGCGGCAAGACAGACCAGCAGCAGGACCAGAAATCTCATCATTCCGCATCTTCCAGCAGTTTCAGCAGCTTGTCGATATCTTCCTGCCGGATGTCGCCGATATGCTGATGCACAATAATGCCATTGCCATCGATCACGAAAGTTTCCGGTACACCGGACGAGCCCAGTTCCAGTTGCACCTTGCTTGTCGTGTCAGTTCCGATCCTGCTGTAGGGATTGCCCCAGCGATTCAGGAAATTGGCAATATCTTCCGGCGTGTCCCGGCTGGCAATCGCATTGATTTCAACGCCTGCCTGCTCAAGCGCCAGCAATTGCGGTGCTTCGGCGATACAGGGCAGGCACCAGCTGGCAAATATGTTGAGCAAGGTCGGCTTGCCCTTCGCCAGATCGCTGCTGCTCAGGCCGGGCCGCTGTTCAATGGCCGCTGGCAGGGTGAAAGCCGGCATCGGCTTGCCGACCATCTTGCTCTCGATAATATTGTCCTTGGGCAGGATCAGGCCGGTCGCAAATGCAGCAAAAAACAGGCCAAACAGGGCAAGCGGCAACCAGAGCAGCCAGCGGTTCATAGCATCATCTCGGCATATTCCCGTTGCTTGCGCTGCATATAGCCGCGCCGCAAACGGCCGATCATCGCCAGAAGTCCGCCTAATGCCACCAATATGCCGCCAAACCAGATCAGGGTGACAAACGGCTTCCACCAGACCCGTATCTGCCAGCGGCCTTCGCTGTCGCCTTCGCCAAGCACGACATAGAGTTGCCCGTTCCAGCGCGTCAGCAATGCAGCTTCGCTGGTCTGCGTCTGGGCTGCGGCAAACATCCGGTTCTGCGGTGTGAATTCATGGATCGCGCCATCGCCATATTGCGCCGTCATCCGGCTTTCGAGCGCGGTCCAGTTTGGCCCCGCCATCGGTTCGATCGCTTCGAACTGCAATGTCCAGTCGTTGACGACAATCTCGTCGCCTGGCTGTGCCGCGACCAGCTTCTCCTCGGTAAAGCTGCTTTCGCAGGCCATGCCGACGAGCGCCACGGCGATGCCGAAATGAGCGATGACCATGCCATAGATGTGCAACGGCGTCCGGCGCAGATTGCGCTTCCAAAGGGGCGCGAAACTGGCAACGGCGACACCGGCCGCCAGCGCCAGACCGAGCAGCGCCAGAACCGACATGCCGGTGGTGAACAACGCCAGCGCAAAAAGTGCGGCAGCCGTGAGGAGGATCGGGATCGCTATGCGGTTCAGCAGCGTTTTCGGATTGTCCCGCCGCCAGCGTAGCAGGGGGCCGGCCGCCATGACCGCGACCAGCAGCAGCGCCAGCGGTCCGGTTGCCAGATTGAAATAGGGCGGACCGACCGACAGCTTGTCCCCGGTCACCGCTTCGACCAGCAACGGATAGAGGGTGCCGATGAAGACCAAGGCCAGGATCACCGACAGCAGCAGATTATTGGCGACCAGCGCGCCCTCCCGGCTGACCAGTTCGAACCTCTTGCCTTCTTTCACCGTGCCGACCCGCAGCGCGAACAAGGCCATTGCCCCGCCGATATAAAGGGCGAGCAGGGCCAGGATGAAACTGCCGCGTTCCGGATCAACCGCGAAAGCATGAACGCTGGTCAAGATACCGGAGCGGACCAGAAATGTGCCGATCATCGACATGGAGAAAGCGACCACCGCCAGCATCAAGGTCCATGCGCGCAGACTGTCGCGCGTCGCCAGCACCGTGACGGAGTGCAGCAAGGCGGTCGCCGCCAGCCAAGGCATCAGCGAGGCATTTTCAACCGGGTCCCAGAACCACCAGCCGCCCCAGCCGAGCTCGTAATAGGCCCAGTAGCTGCCCGCCGTAATGCCCAGTGTCAGGAATATCCAGGCGCCCAGCACCCAGGGTCGCATCGCCTTGGCAAAGGCTGCGCCGACGTCGCGGGTGATCATCGCACCGACAGCGAAGGAGAAAGCGACAGACAATCCGACATAGCCGAAATAAAGCGTCGGCGGATGGAAGGCGAGACCGGGGTCCTGCAGCAGCGGATTGAGCCCCTGCCCGTCTGCCGGTATCGGAAACATCCGCTCGAACGGATTGGAAGAGACCAGCAGGAAGGCGTAGAATCCCAGGCTGATAAAGGCCTGGGCCGCCAGCGTCGCGACGAGGGTCCTGGTGCGCAGCGACCGCTCGAACAGCGCGATAAAGGCGCCGGCCAGCCCCATGACCGTGACCCACAGCAGCATCGATCCTTCATGATTGCCCCAGGTTCCGGCAAATTTATAGAGCAGCGGCTTCACCGAAGCGCTGTTCATCACCACCAGCTTGACCGACATGTCGGATCGCAGGAACAGCCAGATCAGCAGCAGAAAGGACAGGCTTACAAACAGCCCCTGCGCCACCGCTACCGGGCGGATTGCGGCAAAATATTCGTCCCGTTCCATCCGCAGGCCGATCGCCCCCAGCGCGAACTGCAGCAGCGTCAGCGCGGCTGCCAGCCAGAGCGCGATCAGGCCGGTTTCGGCGATCATTGGACCAGCGTCTCCGTTTTATTCCTGCCGGATGTCATATCAATACCTTCCAGCTCCCGCGGGATGTAATTTTCATCATGTTTGGCCAGCAGCGTTTCAGCCCCGAATATGCCGTTGGCATCCAGCCGGCCATCGGCCACCACGCCCGATCCCTCGGCAAAAAGATCCGGCGTAATGCCGGTATAGGTGACTTTTTGCCGGGCGTCGGCATCCATGACCACGAACTCTACCGTGACCCCGTCGGCGGATCGCTGGATCGATCCTTCCTCGACCATGCCACCCAGACGAATGGCGGTGCCCGCCTCCGGCTTCTGCTTTGCAATATCCGACGGCGTATAGAAATAACTCGCCTGGTCCTGCAACGCGTAAGCCGCCAGCAGGCCCGCGCCGACCAGCGCAACCACCGCCAGCAGTGCCAGCGTCAGCCTTTGGTGTTTTGCCTTCATTTTCGTTTGCTCAACTGATCTGCCTTCGCTTCCGCCTTGCGCATCGCCAGATAGCTGTGCGTCACGACCAGAGCTGTGCCCAATAGCACAAACGCGTAGGAAGCAATGATAAAGGGCCAATGATTCATTCTGCTGCCATCCTTTTCAGCCGGGCATCGACTTTGGTTTGCGCCAGACTTGCCCGCATCCGCATAAGCACAATCGCGCCGAATAGCAGCGAGAAACCCAGGGCCGAAACCAATAGAGGCCATAAATAAAGCGGATCGATGGTCGATTTGCCCAGAATATTGATGCTGGTCCCCTGATGCTGGGTCTCCCACCATTCGACCGAAAAGCGGATGATCGGCAGATTGACGATGCCAACCACCCCGAAAATGGCGGCTATCCGGCTCTGGCCGCTGGACTTTCGGCTCTCGTTGGCGAGTACGATATAGGCAAGATAGAGAAAGAACAGCACCAGCATCGAGGTCAGGCGGCCATCCCAGACCCACCAGGTTCCCCATGCCGGACGTCCCCAGATCGATCCCGTCACCAGACACAGAAGCGAAAACAACGCACCGGGCACCGCAATCGCGCGCGCAGCATGCGAGGCTAGCGGATGCCGCCAGATCAGTTCGGAAATGCTGGCAATCGCAATGCCGGACCATCCTGCCATGCCGAGCCAGGCCATCGGCACATGGACGAAGATGATCTTCACCGTATCCCCCTGTAACCGCTCGGCGGGCGTCGCCCAAAGGCCCCAGATACAGGCAGCCGCTACCATGGCGATGCCACCAAATAGCAGAAACGGCGTCAGCGGCCTGGCGAGTGACAGGAAGCGGGTAGGATTGGCATAGGCATGCATGGGTAAAGCGATATTGCCTCGGTTGCGGATGATCAACATCAATCGCGACTTTCGATGGCAGAAGCATGGCAAGCCGACAAGCGTTTTTGCGAATTGCCACCAGTCGCGCGGCTGCAATCGCATTTTCGGACCATTTACCACAGACCGGTCAACCCGGCCCTGTCCAATGGGCTAGTGAATCGTGATCATTGTCAATTTTTCGGCACGTTGCAGCGATGCCATATAGTCGGATTCAAAATAGATTCCCGCGGCATCATCCTCGACCATACCGATCCGCCCGAGCATTTCGCGCGGCTGTGGCCGTACGCCCGACAGGATGATCCTGGCCCCCGAAAGGCGGGCCTGCGCGATAAATTCCGCGATCATCGTCACCCCGCTGGCGTCGAGCATCGGCACCAGCCGCATGCGCAATATGATGACCTTCGGCGTCCGCCCGATCTTGCGCATCGCATCAAGCAATTCGCCGGCGACGCCAAAAAACACCGGTCCAGTGATCCGGAATACTTCAACATCCTTGGGAAGATCATCCCGCTGGCTGGGGTCATCCCCCGCCAATCCATCAATGCGATCCGGCGCATTGCCATTCTCCAGTTGCACCGTCTCGCTCATCCGCGCCATGAACAGCAGCGAAGCGAGCGTGACCCCGACGCCAATGGCTACGGTCAGGTCGACCAATATCGTCAGCCCGAAGGTCAGCAGCAATACCGCACGGTCGCTATTGGGCATCCGCAGCAGCGCGATGAACCGGTCGATCTCGCCCATGCCCCAGGCGACCACGAACAGGATCGCCGCCAGTGCAGCCATCGGCACATACGCCATCAGGCTGCTGCCGAACAGAATGAACAACAGGATGAACAGCGCGTGCATCATGCCGGCTACCGGAGTTTTTGCCCCCGCCTTGATATTCGTCGCGGTCCGCGCAATCGCCCCCGTCGCGGGCAGGCCGCCAAAGGCCACCGAACCGAGATTGGCAACACCTTGCCCGATCAGCTCCTGGTTGGAGCGATGGCGGGTGCCGGTCATTCCGTCCGCGACTACCGCCGAAAGCAGCGCCTCGATCCCGGCAAGAAAGGCGATGGTAAAGGCCGAGGGCAACAGTTCCACCATATAAGCCCAGGTCACGACCGGCAGCGATGGCACCGGCATCGTTACCGGCATGTCGGGGAAACGGGAGCCAATCGTGTCGACGGGAAGCTCGAGCAGCGCGACCATGATCGACGCCAGCACGAGCGCAATCAGGAAACCCGGCAGTCTCGGCGCAAATCGCTTCAGCACGATGATCACGAAAAAGGCGCCCAGACCGACCAGCAGGGTCGCCATCTGCACGGTAGAGATGGCCCCGAAATAGGCCTGCCATTTCGGCAGAAACTCCGACGGGACTGCGTCAAGCGACAGGCCGAGAAAATCCTTCACCTGGCTCGAGGCAATGATAACCGCGATCCCGGCGGTAAAACCGGTGACCACCGGATGCGGGATGAACTTGATCAGCCGCCCTATCCGGAAAACACCGGCGGCTATCAGGATGAGCCCTGCCATCATTGTCGCGATCAGCAGGCCGTCATAGCCATGCTGGGCGATGACATTGAATACGACCACGACAAAGGCGCCCGTCGGCCCGCCGACCTGCACCCGGGAGCCGCCAAGGAAGGAAATGAGGAAACCGGCAATCACCGCTGTGACCAGCCCCTTGTCGGGCGAGGCCCCGCTGGCAATGGCCAGGGCCATGGAAAGCGGCAGGGCAACAATCGCGACCGTCAGCCCGGCCAGCGCATCGGTCTTGAGAAGGCCTAAATCATAGCCTTCCCGCATCGTCGTGATGATTTTGGGCGTAAAGCTGTTCATCGGCCGGACGTCTATTCGCTTTCCGGATCGGAGCCTGCCTGATCGAACAGGATCGAACCCACGCCGCCAGCCGCCTTGCCCTCCTTGGTCTCGCGCATCCGGACGCCGCGCCCGATGCCGGTGCTTGGAGCATTTTCCCCGATCAGTTCAATCCCCGCACGTTCAAGCGCACCGATAACCTTGACCAGAGTATCGACCACGCCGCGCACCTGTCCGTCCGACGCTTCCATGCGCTGGATCGTCGGCAGCGACAGACCGGCCAGTTCGGCCAGTTGCCGTTGATCGATTCCGAGCAGGGCCCGCGACGCCCGCATTTGCTGAGACGTGATCATCAATCGACCTTTTCTGATATACTAAACATCAAATATCAGTATTAACAATTTATCCTGATTGTGTATAGAAGACATTTAATGACAGTGTCTTGTTCGGCCCCGCGATCCCGACAGACCGGCGGACAAAATTTGGATCGCGATCAAGATAGCGCCTGCCCGTAGCCGGCGCGCCAACAATCCCGGGCCTGCCGCGGACAATGACCAGACGCCTGCAATGGTGCGGATGCACGACTTTGGCCGAAATATCGAAAGACAATGGAACAGGACAAGATGAATGGCCGGATTTGAAACCTTGCTCGACAGGATCGTCGACGACATGGGCAACCCCGAAGGTGCAAATGGTAACGGGATCGACAATCCCACGGCTCCCGCGTTGCCGAAATCGGCGTTCGAGGCCTTCATTCGCGGCCTGTTGGGCCGCTGCCCGGGCTGCGGCAAGGCCAGGCTGTTTCCACGCCTGCTCAAACCGTTCGACCATTGCCCGTTATGTGGCCAGGACTGGACCGCGCAACAGGCCGACGATTTCCCCGCCTATGTGGCAATCATTGTCACCGGCCATATTCTTGCGCCGATCATCATCTTCATGATCAGCGAGCTCGGCTTGTCGATGTGGACCAATCTTGCGATCATAATCATCATGGCGCTATTCCTGATTGCCGCCCTGCTGCAACCTGCCAAGGGGGCCATCATCGCCATGCAATGGTGGATGGGTCTGAACGGTTTTGAAAGGCCGGCACGGTCGACCGTCGTCTCGAAGCCCGAAATCAGTCAGGATCACTGATCTCCGGCATTTGCGCCGGACAGATCAGTTCGTCGATTCCGCCCGTGTCATCAAACCGTCAATTAAGATTCACACTGGAGTCTTCGAAACCGGCAATTCCCTTCACAATTCAGGCCTAGAGGCCCGGTAAATCAGATTTACCGGAGGGCATCATGGCCAGAATATCTAAGTTTCGCAAAGAGTTACTAATCGGGTCGGCGGCGGTTCTGCTCGCTCTGCCGGGTACAGCATGGGCCGGTACGGTCAGCGGCGTGGTCAGCGACCCCAGCGACACCAGAGGATTGCAATCGGCCCAGGTCCGGATCATCGAGCTCGACCGGGTGGTCACCACCGACCGCGATGGCAGCTATCGTTTTCCAGACGTTCCGGCTGGCACCTATACGCTGGAAACCCGCTATGTTGGTGCAGACACCAGCCAGACCAGCATCACGGTCGCCGAGACCGCCCCGACCGTCGCCAATATCGTGCTGCAAAGTGGTGCCGGATCGGAAATTCTGGTTATCGGCCAAAGCGCCAACCAGGCGAGCGCCCTGTCCCGCAAGCGCGAAGCCGACGGCGTTTCCTCCGTGTTGACCCGCGATGCCATCGGCCAGTTTCCCGATCAGAATGTCGCGGAATCGCTGCGCCGCGTGCCCGGCGTCAACATCCTCAATGATCAGGGCGAAGGCCGTTTTGTGTCCGTTCGCGGTCTCGACCCCAACCTGAACGCTTCGTCGCTCAACGGTGTGCGCATCCCCTCGCCCGAAAGCGATGTCCGTTCGGTCGCTCTCGACGTGATCTCCAGCGACCTTATCGAGTCGATCGAGATCAAGAAGTCGCTGACCCCCGACATGGACGGCGATACCATTGGCGCCTCGATCGAGATCAACACCGTGAGCGCATTCGATCGCAAGAAAGACCTGCTGACCGGCAAGGTCGAAGGCAGCTACAATGATTATGCCGACCATATCTCGCCGAAGGGCAGCATCGATTTCTCCACCCGCCTGACCGACAATATCGGCGTTGCCGGCGGCCTGTCCTATTACAAGCGCAAGTTTGAAACCGACAATATCGAAGCCGAAGGCTGGGACGTCAACGATGACGGCGTCGTCTATGCCGAGGAAGTCCAATATCGCGACTATGACGTCGAGCGCGAACGGATCAGCGCTTCGCTCTCATTCGATTTCCGCGCCAGCGACAGCACCGAACTCTATATCCGCGGCATCTACAGCCAGTTTGACGACCAGGAATTTCGTGGACGCACGACCTTCAAGCTCGACGAAGAAGCCAGCGGCGGCGACGCCAACAGCGCGCTGTTCGACGACGCCGACGGCGAAATCGAGATCGAGCGGGACATCAAGGACCGCATGGAAAGCCAGAAAATCCGCTCCGTCGTGCTCGGCGGCAAGACCGAAACCGGCCCCTGGAAAATCGAATATTCGGGAAGCTGGTCGAAATCGAGCGAATATGAAAATGGTTCAGTCGATCCGACCACATTTTCCAACAAATTCGAAGATGACGGCGTCAGCGTCCTGTTCGACTATAGCGATCCCCGGGTTCCGCTTTACAGCTTCGCCTCGGGTGCCGCGCTGGCCAATGATGCCAGTGTTTACGAACTGGACGATGTTGAGCTGACCTCCCTGTCGGACGCCCAGGACGAAGAATATTCGGCCCGTCTCGACGTATCCCACATCTTTGCCATGAATGGCGGCGATTTTACCGTACAGGGCGGCTTCAAGGGGCGCTGGCGCGAGAAGAGCCACGACAATAATGTCGAGTTTTACGAAGACAGCACCGGCAATTACTCACTGGCCGATGTGCTGGGCACACAGACCTATCGTATCACCGACCTCGGTCCGGTCGCCAGCCACACCGGCCCGACCGAATATTTCCGCACAAATTTCGGCGATTTCGAGCTTCAGGAAATCGACAGCCAGTTTGATTCGGCCGTCTCCGACTATGTGAACCAGGAAGATATTTACGCCGGCTATCTGCTCGGCCGCTGGGACAGCGACAAGCTTCGCGTCATCGGCGGTGTGCGCTTCGAACGCACCGAAAATGTCATTTCGGCCAACACGGTAACCCTGGTCGAGGAGGATGCAACCTTCGGCGGCGTGTTGTTTACCGAAGACACCGTGGTCGTCGCACCCAACAGCTTCTCGCGCAGCTATGACGACTGGCTGCCAAGCCTCAACATTCGCTTCGAACCGCAGCGGAACCTTGTCTTGCGCGCCGCCGGCTATCGCAGCGTCGTGCGTCCCAATCTGTCCGATCTTGCGCCCCGCTTTGCGGTCGAGCAAAATGACGATGACGAACGGGAAGGCGAATTCGGCAATCCGGACCTGCTGCCCTACGAGGCCTGGAATTTCGACGCTTCCGCGGAATATTACTTCAGTTCGAACGGCGCGATCACCGCGAATATCTTTTACAAGGATATCAAGAATTTCATCGTCGAGTCCCTGGAGGAAAACGGCACTCGCTTTGGCATCGATTTTGACGAGGCCACCATCCCGATCAACGGCAGCAGCGCCGAAGCCTTCGGTATCGAACTGGGCTTTGCGCAAGCACTCAATTTCCTGCCCGACCCGCTCGATGGCTTTCTGGTCAATTTCAACTATACCTATACCGATGCCACCGGCACGGTGCCTACTGACGGCGATGTCACCGACCTGCGCAGCATCACTCTGCCAAGCAGTTCCAAGCACACGCTCAACGCGGTTCTGGGATATGAAAAGGGACCGTTCGATTTCCGTCTGGCGGGCACCTATCGGGATCGCTATCTCGACGAACTGGGTGCCGAAGCCAGCGAGGACCGCTATGTCGACAATCATTTCCAGCTCGACGCCAGCATCAAGTTCAAGCTGAACAAGAATGTCCGGCTGTTTGCGGAATGGATCAACATCAACAATGCCAAATATTTCGCCTATCAGAATTTCGAATCGACCCAGCGACTGCTGCAATATGAAGAATATGGCTCGACCTTCAAATTTGGCGCAAAGATAACGATGTGATGAAAAATATAGCCTCCCCTCTCCTGCTCGGCAGCCTGGCCCTTTCCGGTTGCACCACCACCGCCGTTGCCGTCTCTTCGGCCCCGACCCTGGAACTGACCGCCGATGCGGAAACGGTTCCGGTCGGCACGGTCAACCGCGATGCGGCGGATGATCCGGCAATCTGGCGCAATGCCGGGGATCCGGCGAACAGCCTGATCATTGGCACCGACAAGCGCGCCGGTCTCTATGTCTACGGGCTGGACGGATCGAAAAAATCCTTCCTGCCCGAAGGCGAGCTCAACAATGTCGATCTGCGCGAAGTCGTGATCGGCGGTGAAAAAACCGTGCTGGTCGGGGCCAGCATCCGCAACGATCGCGCCAATGCCCATGTCGGCCTCTACAAGCTCGACACGGAAACCGCTGAACTGTCGCTGCTCGGCAAATATCCGGCCGGTCCCGGCGAAGCCTACGGCTTCTGCTTCGGACAGGACAGCGGCGGCGAAATCTTTGCCTATATGATCGAGAAAAGCGGTTTTGTCCGCGAAATCACCCTGTCCTTTGACGGTGGCACGCCAGCGGCAACCATCGGCCGGGAGCACAAGCTGGCAACCCAGCCGGAAGGCTGCGTCGTCGATGACCGCACCGGACGACTCTACGTCGGCGAGGAAAATAGCGGCATCTGGCTGTTCGATCTGAACGCCGACGATTTCATCCCGCAACGCTTCGCCAATATCAATGGCCGCGAACTGGTCGCCGATGTCGAAGGGCTGGCGCTGGCACCCGAAGGCGCAAATGGCGGCTATCTGGTCGCCTCCAGCCAGGGCGACAATGCCTATGTGCTCTATGACCTGGTCACCGGCACCTATGTAAACCGCTTTCGCCTCGTCGACGGTGCGATCGACGGCACTTCGGAAACCGACGGCATCGAAGTCATCCTGGGTGACTTTGGTCCGGCCTATCCCGAAGGCCTGATGGTGATGCAGGATGGCGCCAATGAAGGCGGCACGCAGAATTTCAAGCTGCTCAGCTGGTCGAAGATCAAGGCTGCGGTTGCGCCCTGATCGCGAGAACGGGATCGGAAGGGAGCCCTTTTGCGGGGCTCTCTTCCATCATTCCATCTAAACTTCTTTCCTGCAGCTGCCCCGATCACCTATTCTCTGCCCCGTCCTTCGCGATGCGCGGGACCGGCTCTTTGACATATGGGCGGGACGATATTGCGCGCGCATGATCGACAGCCCCGGCGGACCGGACCCACAATGCAAAGGTTACACTAGGAACCGGGCTAGCGATCAAGAAATGTCAGAATTCCGGGGTTTCCGAAAAAAGGTCACAGAAAATAAAACCGGCAATTTCTGTCAGGTTCGGAACAGGTTTAACCGCGCCCGATCAGCGCCATTGCCATATTGTCGGCAACATCGGAATCCGGCAATTTCTGCGCCGCACTCTGTTCCCAGATTTCGGTCAGGCGTTGCGGGATCATCGCGACCCGGCGATTGACTTCCTGAACATCCCGCTCGCCGAGATATTCCAGCCCGACGCTGATGATGCCGCCCGAGTTGATGACATAATCCGGCGCAAACAGGATATCACGGTCGAAAATCCGCTGCCCGTCTTCCGGAGTCGCCAGCTGGTTATTGGCACCGCCTGCAACGATCGGTACGTTGAGATGAGCGATGGAAACCTTGTCCAGTATCGCGCCAAGGGCATTGGGACTGAACACATCCGCCTCGATTCGCATGACCTCGTCGAGGCCCACGACCGTGGCGCCGATTTCCTTGGCCAGCGCTGCCGCATAGTCCTTGTTGATATCGGCGATGCTCAGCTTCGCCCCGTCCCTGGCCAGCAGACGGGCAAGACCGCCGCCGACGCTGCCGACGCCCTGGATCGCGACATGGATGCCGTTCATGTCTTCTCGGCCCAGCTTATGCGCCACAGCCGCCTTCACGCCCAGATAGACGCCCATCGCGGTGAACGGCCCCGGATCACCACCGGCTTCTCCGCTGTTGCTGACCGGCAGGCCGGAGACATATTTCGTCTCCTTGGTCAGAGCGACCATGTCTGCTGCGGTAATCCCGACATCTTCCGCGGTCACATATTGGCCCCCGAGCGATTCGATCTTACGGCCGAACGCAGCCAGCATTTCCGGTGTCTTGCTGCGGTTGCGATCGGCGAGAATCACCGCCTTGCCACCACCCAGCGGCAAGCCGGCCATCGCGTTCTTGAAACTCATGCCGCGCGACAGACGCAGCGCGTCGGTTACCGCGGTTTCGCGATTCTCGTAGTGCCAGAAGCGCGTTCCGCCCGCACCGGGGCCGAGATGCGTGCTGTGCAGCGCAATGATCGCGCTAAGGCCGCTTTCCGCATCATGGAAAAAATGGACCGCTTCATGGTCGTCAAAATCCGGCAAATCCCACATCACGCTCATGGCGGTTATCCCTGACAGTTGAAGTAATTAAATATCCCATAGCTGTAATATAATTACAAATAAAGAGAGACTTTGAATCAGGACCAGGTGGTGATGGCCTTGCGCTTCGTCATCGTCTTCAGGGAAAAATGGGGCGATCGAGGGGTCTCGAACCCCCGACCTCCGGTACCACAAACCGGCGCTCTAACCAACTGAGCTACGATCGCCACAAGCCGCGCACTATAGAGCCGCATTGCGATGGGGTCCATAGGGACAGGTGGTGGCAAACGTCAAGCATTTAGCGGGCCGTTTGCCAATTAAAACGCATCACTGCGCTGGCGATGCACAAGGCGGGCCGGTCGCCGCGCGGCATCGATCAGGGCGCGCTCCTCGACCAGCGCGCTTTGCATCTCGACCGCCAGCTCGACACGGAACCAGCGGGTGGTCAGCTTGACCTGACTCTGGACTTCCGAACTGGCGACCAGGCTGACCGGATAGGACTGCGCCCAGAAATCATTGAGACTGGCATAGCCCAGTTCCGGCCGGCGGCCGAGAAACTGCCGGGCGGGCGTCAGGTCGGACGGCATCTCGCCGAGCATCGCCAGCAATATCGCCTGCTCGGGCCGCAGCGTGTTGATGTTGATCGGCGACAGATCGGTGGTCGGCAGCGCGCACAGCCACGGCGCGATCCGGACATATATATCGTCGGTCACGCCCTTGATGGTGCGCAATTCACTAACATCGACGATCAGCGCATTGGCCGTGCGGTAGGGCGTCTCCTGCTGCAGATAATATTGATCCTCTGCGCCGCGGGGGGCCGCCACCAGATCGCTGTCGATCCAGTCCGCGACCGACTCCGCTATATCGGCGGCATCACCGTCCAATATGCCCAGCATGACCATCAGCCGAGAAAATTGCGCCAGGCCTTCGGGCCGGGCCGTCAGGATTTCCTGTTGCTGGGTGACAAGACTGTTGATGTTGAAACAATTGCCGCCGTCGGAAAGCGATGCCGTGATGATCCCCCCCGGCACCGGGAAGCTCTGCTGTTTGCCGTTCCAGCCATCAAGATTGATCGTCCGGCCCGGCGACAGCGACACTATTTGCTCGGCAGACCGAATGCCGATCGATTCCGCGGCAATCAGATAGGCCTTGGCCTGCGACAGTTCACGCGCGTTGGAGGCCAGCTTGGTCGCCCCGGCCAGTCGGTCAATCCCGTGCGCCGCCAGAATTGCGATGACCGCGACCAGCAGCAACACCGTCAGCAGCGCCGCCCCCCGCTCCCTGGCGGTCCCTATTTCCCGCAAATCGCTCACAAATAACCCGCCCCGACCAGAAACAGATGGCGATAGCTGCGCCCCTGCTGCTCGAACCGGATCTCGATCGCCCTCGGCAGGTCTGCCAGCCGCTCGGTTGTCCAGCGTTCCGACCACAGACCCCGCTTGTCGCGAAAGCGGACCTCCAGCGCATCGATGCTGGAAAGCAGAACCGCGGGCGGGTCAATCGTCCCGCCATCGGTCATCCGGTACCGCCAGCGTTCGAGATTGCCTTCCGTCAGCCGATATTCGACCCGCTCCAGATTGGACCGGGCCTGCCCGTTGATATTGCTCTGGCCGCCCCGCGTGAATTTCAGAAAGGCCGCTTCCGGACCGCCGGTTTCGCTGGCAAAAGCCGGCATCCGGTCGCCACGATCATCGCGATAGGGGCGTGGCAAGGTCTGGCTCAGGTCTGCTTCCATTAGCGAAACAAAACGTTGCATTTCCGCCATCTGGCCGAGGTTTTCCGCGGTAATCTCGTCGCTGTCGACCGCAGACCGGAGCATGATCACCCCGGCGACCGACAGGATCGCGAAAATGAACAGCGCCACCATCATCTCGACCAGAGTGAAGCCGTTGCGATCGCGGAAATTGGCGGAAATGCGGCTCATCGTCCTCGCTTATATTCCTATTGGCCAGACCCGCAAACAGCGGTTGCGATCAACGGGGATTCATTTATCGTAAAACCGGGTAGTTAGGTACAATTTTGGACGGTGATATGACAGAGGCCAATAATACGTCGGCTGACTATCTTGTCGCATTGGGGAAAGTGCAGCGTTTTCCGCGCAAGGAAATCGAATTGTGCATCGTCAGGAATTTCCTCAGCCCGGCCGAATGTGGGAAATTGATCGCATTGATCGACGATCGGCGGCGCCCTTCCACCATTGCCGACCCCAATGGTGACGACTATTTCCGGACCAGCGAAACCTGCGACCTTGATCATCAGGATGATTTCGTCGCCGAAATAGATGCAAAAATCTGCGCCTTTGCCGATATCGACAAAAGATTTGGCGAACCGCTGCAGGGACAACGCTATGCGGTCGGTCAGGAATTCAAGGCGCACACGGATTTTTTTGAACCCCGGGGGCAGGATTTCCAGAAATACTGCGCGATCTCCGGCCAGCGCAGCTGGACGTTCATGATATATCTCAACGAACCCGACGCTGGCGGGGCAACGCGCTTCACACAGTTCAAGAAAAGCTTCACCCCGGAAACCGGAACGATGCTGTGCTGGAACAACCGCAATCCGGATGGTTCGGTCAATAGCTGGACCATGCACCATGGCATGAAGGTCCGAAAGGGGACCAAATATGTGATCACCAAATGGTTTCGAGAAAAGCCCTGGCCATGGAACGGGTGAACCTGTTGTCCCGAAGACCATGAAACTCATGCGCTACCGTCCCGGCCCGGGCATGATGGTTTCCGCCGCCTTCATCGGTCCGGGCACCGTGACGGCCTGCACATTGGCCGGCGCCAATTTCGGCTTCGCGCTGCTCTGGGCGCTGACGTTCGCCACCGGCACCACGATTGTACTGCAGTCCTTCGCCATCCGGGTCGCGCTGGTCACTCGGCTCGGGCTGGCAGAAGCCATGCTCAAATCGGTCCATTCGCCGTTCATCCGCGGGCTGGCTGCGCTTTTGCTGATTTCCGCACTGGTCCTCGGGAATGCTGCCTATGAGGCCGGCAATATGTCGGGCGCAGCACTGGGTCTGGAAGCCATTAACGGCGGCGCGCTGCCCTTCGGCATCGCACCGGTCATCATCGCTATTGCCATTTTCGCATCAGCCATGCTGATATTTTCAAAACCGAAATGGGTGGAGAATGTCCTGATAGCCTTGGTATTGCTGATGAGCGCGGCCTTCATTCTGACCTTTCTGCTCATCAGACCCGATCTCGGGGCCTTGCTGGCGGGGTTCGTGCCTTCGATCCCCGATGGAGGCTTGCTCACCGCGATCGCGCTCATCGGCACCACGATCGTGCCCTATAACCTGTTTCTGCACGCCGGGAGTGTGCGCAACCGCTGGGACAGGGAACAACTGCCCGACGCACAGCTCGACAACATGGTATCGATCGGCATTGGCGGCCTGGTGTCGATGACGATCCTGGCAACCGCCGCAGCGAGTCTCTTCGGCAGCGACAAAACAATAGAAAATGCGATCGACATGGCCCAACAGCTCACACCCCTCTTCGGGAATATGGCGACCGTCACGCTCGGTGCCGGCCTCTTTGCAGCGGGCCTCACCTCGGCGATCACAGCGCCTCTGGCCACTGGCTATATCGTCCAGGAAATTTTCAAATCTTCGCGCTCACAGCGGCCGTTCCAGATTGGCGCTCTGATCGTTATCCTGACCGGGACCTTCGCAGCCCTGCTCGGCTATCGGCCGGTCGAACTGATATTTATTGCCCAGATTGCCAACGGACTGCTTCTTCCGGTCATTGCGATCTTTCTGCTCCGGCTGGCCAATAACAGGAAATTGCTCGGAGAATATGCAAATGGCCTGATATCCAATATCCTCGGGACGGCAATCTTGCTTATTACCATCGCTTTGAGTTTTCGACTGATCGCCCGCGCGCTAGGATTCTGGCCATGACTTTGCAGATCGATCTGAACGCCGATCTCGGCGAGGACGAGAGTCCGGCCGGTATCGCACGCGATATCGCAATCATGGATATCGTCTCCAGCTGCAACATCGCCACCGGCGGCCATGCCGGATCACCGGAAAGCATGCGAAAGATGCTGAGCGCGGCACAGGCCAAAGCTATCGCGCCCGGCGCCCACCCTTCTTATCCGGACCGTGCCGGCTTTGGGCGGCACACGCTGGATATCGCGCTTGCGGATCTCGAAAACAGCCTGATGGACCAGATACGCGCCATTGCAGCGATAGCAGCAGAAATCATGGTGCCTCTCACCCATATCAAGCCGCATGGCGCGCTGTATAATGATGCCCAGGACAGTCCGGAGCTTGCCAGGCTACTGGTCAACATCGCGACACGATGCGGACTGCCGCTGGTCGGCATGGCGGGTTCTCTCATCCAGCAAGAGGCTGCGGCGAAAGATATTGGCTTTGTTGCCGAAGCCTTCATTGACCGGAGATATACCAGCAAGGGCAGACTGGTCCCCCGCAGCGAGACAGGGGCGGTCATCGCTGATGAAGCGCTGCGGATCCGGCAGGGTCTCGACCTCGCAAGAGGAAACGCGCTCACCGCGCAGGACGGATCAATACTGACGATCGATGCACAGAGTCTCTGCCTCCATTCGGACAGCGACGGTGCGCTGGACACCGCCAAAAAGATGCGCATGGCGCTTGAACAGGCCGGCATCGTGATCGGGCCGGTCGGATCATGAGCGACGACCGGCCTGAGGTCCACGTCTGCGATGACTGGATCAGCATTCCGTTGCCCGACTGGCACAAGATTCCGGCCGCGCAGCATATACTCGCCGCGAGCGACCATTGGACGGAAACCGTTCCGGGCCTCGACAGCATAGCGATACAATTTGATCCCGCCCGGCTGGCGCCGGATCAAGCGGCACATATTGCCTTGGACCAGTTGAGCGAATTGAAGCGTGCACCCGACACTGCATCATCCACGACAGTGATTCCCGTCTGTTATGACGCGGCATTTGGTCCAGATCGTGATTATGTGGCCGAAAAGCTGGGTATCCCGGCGGCGGCATTGCCGTCCTGGCACAGCGCGCAGATGCAACGGGTCGCCATGCTGGGATTCATGCCCGGCTTTGCCTATCTCGAAAGCATGGAAAATTGCGGCAATATCGGACGGCTGGCCAATCCGAGACAGTCGGTTGCAGCGGGATCCATCGGCATTATCGGACGGCAAAGCTGCATCTATTCTTTCGACAGCCCCGGTGGATGGCCGATCATCGGCCGCACACCACTTTCCCTGTTTGATCCGGCCCGGGACCAGCCGGCCCTGCTTTCGGCGGGAGACAAGTTACGCTTTGAAGCGATTTCAAAGACCACATTCGATAACTGGCCCCGGGAACCGGCTGCGTGAGTATCACCGTCGTGAAAGCCGGACTGCAAACCACATTGCAGGGCGCGCCGTTCAGCGGGCATCGCCATCTCGGCATGCCCGCTGCGGGTGCCGCCGATTGCCTGTCTCTGGCGCTGGCAAATTTTCTGGTCGGCAAGCCTCTCGCGGCCATTGCGATCGAGATAACGATTCTGGACGCCATTTTTGAAGTAAACGAGCCCTGCGCGATAGCAGTTGTGGGGGCCGCCGCCTATGTCCGGATCAATGGTCAAGACCATCCCCAGCACCAGACCCTGTCTCTAAAAGCGGGCGACAAGATCGCCATCGGACCTGGCCGCCCGGGATGCCGGACCTATCTGGCCATATCGGCGGAAATGCATGCCGAACGGATACTCGACGGTCAGTCCACCTGTCTCGCGGCAGGTCTCGGCGGTTTTCACGGGCGCGCTCTGCAGTCGGATGATGTCATCGCCTTTGCGCCGGAATCGCCGGTCACGGAGGTGCAACGCACCACACCGGACAATCTCAGGCCTCACTATAGCGACGATCATGTGCTGCGGCTGACCCGCGGTCCGGAAACCGGCCATGCGGACGAGAATATCGTCGATCACCTGTGCCTGAGCCCTTATTCAGTCGGAGCGCGCGCCGACCGGATGGGGCTGGCACTGGAGGGTCCGCCGCTGACCGCCCCCGATGCGTCCGACATGCGCAGTGCGGCTGTTTTTCCCGGAACTATCCAGCTGCCGCCGAGTGGCCAGCCCTATCTGCTTGGTCCCGATGCGCAGACGACCGGGGGCTATCCCCGGATTGCGCAGGTCATCAGGGCCGATCGTCACCTGATCGGCCAGTTGGCCGCGGGTGCGCGCATTCGATTCGTGCAGACTACGCCCGACCGGGCCACGGAAATTTACCGGGAAAAGATTTCCCTGCTCACGTCCTGGCTCGGCCAGATAAAATTGTGGTGATGGATCGGGACTATCTGGTAGCCCCGATACGAATCAGCTCTTTTTGAGCGACAGTCCACCGAAACGCTTGTTGAAGCGCGCCACCTGGCCGCCCTGGTCGAGCAGGCGCTGGTTGCCGCCGGTCCAAGCCGGGTGCGAAGTCGGATCAATGTCCAGTTGCAGCGTGTCGCCTTCCTTGCCCCATGTCGAACGGGTTTCAAAAGTCGTACCATCGGTCATCTGAACGGTGATCATGTGATAGTCTGGATGCGTATCGGATTTCATTTTCGGCTCCTAAACAGGCTGGTTACCGACCAGACCCAAAGCGAATAAATTTAACGGAAGCGGCCCATTAACCGCCGAATGACAAAAGGGCAAGATTCTTTTGCAAAAGCCTATGCTGCAGGCGGATCGGCGATCATGGCGGTAAAACTTGCCTCGGCGGCCAGCTTGTCGCCGATCATCGCCTGTCCGGAGAATTTGCAGACACGCGCGCGCTTCTGCTCGAACTTCACGTTCAGAGACAAAAGGCAGCCCGGTTCCACCGGATGACGGAATTTCGCTCCGTCAATCGCCATGAAATAGACCAGCTTGCCCGATCCCACCATGTCGAAGCTTTCCATGGCGAGAACGCCGGCGGCTTGTGCCAGCGCCTCGACTATCATCACCCCGGGCATGATTGGCCGGCCCGGGAAATGGCCCTGGAAAAAGCCTTCGTTGATTGTGACAGCCTTGATCGCCCGAATGGACTCGTCCTTTACGAGCTCTTCCACCCGGTCAACAAGAAGCATGGGATAACGGTGCGGAAGCACCGCCATCACCTTGGTTACATCATAATCGAGAAGCTCGGTCATAAGCAGTCAACTAGCGGCTGGCTGGCTGGGCTGCCGGAGGCTGTTGCTGCTGCTGGGCAGCCTGGTTACGGGCACTGGCAACCAGCAGTTGCTGCAACTGCTGATGAAGCGCAACGGTGTTGCGCTGCGGCTGCCAGTCGGCACCAGGAGTCGTGCTGACCGACGGAAGTCTCGCATCCAGAGCGGCCGTAATATCGTTGGTGACATCAGCCTGGGACGGCGCATACAGAAAGGCTTCCGGATCCAGAATAACGCTGATCTTCTTGTCCGAAACCACTTTCTGCTGGGCATTGCCATATTCGGCAAAAATGGCTTCAACTGCGAACATCTGCGCCTTGACGGCCGGCGTCTGCAGTTTCTGGATTTCATTTTCCTCGGTCTGGATGCTCTGCAGCACCGGGTTTTTCGCCCGTACCGCTGCATCAAGCTCTTCCTGCGTCAACTGCTTGTCATTGTTGGTGTCCAGCTGCGCACGCAATCCGTTCAGGGTTTTGTTACGGGCATCGATCTGGTCGAAATAGGACTTATACTGGGTGCCGATCTGCGAATAGGCAGACGAGAAGGCCTTGGTCTTGGCAATGGCCAGCGTCGGGTTCGCGGTGGCAATGCCGGACACCTGCGCCTGGGCGACTGAACCAACAGCCAGGGGTGCAGCGGTGACGGCGAGAACAGCGAGTGCGGTTTTGAAATAACGTTTCATCAGAATTGTGTTCCTACGTTGAAAGTGAAGAGTTTTGTGTCGTCGCCCGGCTCTTTCAACAGAGCCTTGGCGATGTCGATCCTGAATGGACCAAATGGTGAATTCCAGTTCACACCGAAGCCCACGGACAATCGTGGGCTCATCGTATCACCAAAGAAACGTTCCGTGAAGCTGGTAGCGATCGGATTGGCGACCCCGTTGGTCGTCGCGTCGAATGTTGTTGCTACTGCTCCCGAACTGTCGGTGGTCAGATAGAGCGGCGCGGCGGCTCCGGTGGGCGACGCATTGCCCGCGCTGTCGACGGTACTGAACGTCTGGGTTTGCGCATCGGTCAGCAGCAAAGGCTTAGTCACGTTGAAGACCGCACCGACATCGACAAAGATCGAAGGTCGCAAACCAAGTTCACTCGCCCCCGAACCGAGTGGAATTTCCAGCTCGGCACGGCCCAGATAATAGGCCCGGCCACCGATGGCGTCATCCGTCTGGCGACCGTTGGTGACTTCCACGATCTGGTTGATCGGATTGCCGTTTGTATCGAGCCCCGGAATGGTAGACGAACGCACGACCCGAGGACCAACGCCGCGAATGTCGAAACCGCGGATTTGCGGTTCGCCAAGGAAAAAGCGGTCTGTCAGACGCACATCGTCAATGCCGTCCGCTTCGCTTCCGCGATTTTCCAGCGGATAGATATATCCGCCTTCTGCCTTGGCCGTGAAGATGAAGTCACCCAGTACGCGCCAATGTTTGGAAGCATTCAAACGGCCACGAAGATATTTGACACTACCGCCCAGACCAGCAAAATCCAGGCTACCGACAACGGTCTGGCCACGAGTTGGCCGGATACGGTTATCCCGATCATCATAGATCAGCGATGCGCCCAGCGAAGACGTTGTCCGGGCACCGAGGGCATCACACAGATAGCGTCCGGCCAGCAACGGATCACAGTCGTCAACATCGCTGTTGCCCCGAATGCCGTCGCCATTGCTGTCGGTAAAGAACAGGCTCGGCTCCAGCGTCACGTCGTCCTGGCTGAGGCCATAACGGAACGAAGCGGACAGATATTCGGTGATCGGTACGCCGGCACGAATCTGGAACCCGGTGGTGAGCTGCTCGAAAGTGGTCTGCCGGTCGCTGTTGACATAGTTGAAGCTGTTCAGATCGCGCCGGAATACGTCGGCACCCACAGCAATATTCCGGTCAAACAGATAGGGCTCGGTAAAGCCAAGCTCGATCGACTGGGAATAGCTGGAATAGCTGACACTGGCACGCAGTTCCTGGCCCTTGCCGCGGAAGTTGCGCTGCCGCACGGATGCCTGGAGAATGAAATTCTCGACGCTGGAAAAACCTGCAGAAAGTTGCAGCTCGCCGGTCGCCTTCTCCTCGACATTGGCTTCCAATATGATGCGGTCGGGCGCGCTACCCTGTTTCTGCTCGATCTCCAGATCTTCCTGGAAAAATCCGAGCGACTTGATCCGGTTGGCGGAGCGTTTGACCTGGAAGCTGTTGAATGCATCGCCTTCATTCAGCCGGAATTCCCGGCGGACGACCTTGTCCTGGGTCAAGGTATTGCCGTTGATGTCGATTCGCTCGACATAGACCCGGTCACTTTCCGCAACCTGGAATAGGATATCCATGGTCAGCGTTTCTTTGTTCCGCGTAAACTGCGGACGAACGTCGGCAAACGCATAGCCGAACAGTCCAGCGGTTTCAGACAGACGCTCGACCGTATCCTCGACCTGCTTGGCGTCGTAATAATCCCCGGTTTTCATCGGCAATTGCGGTGTCAGGAACTCGGGCGTGAAGTCGCGAATATCGCTTTCGACCGACACTTCGCCAAACTGGTAGCGCTCCCCCTCTTCCACGACATAGGTGATGATGAAGTCCCGCTTGTCGGGCGTCAGCTCGGCCACCGCCGAAATGACTCGGAAATCCGCATAGCCTTCGGTCAGATAGAATTGCCGCAGCTTTTGCTGGTCAAAGGCGAGCCGATCCGGATCGTAAGTATCGCTGGAGCTGAAGAAACGATAGAAGCGCGATTGCTTGGTTACCATTTCCCCGCGCAGCTTGCCGTCGGAAAATTCTTCGTTGCCGATAATGTTGATCTGCTGGACCTTGGACTTGGGCCCTTCATTGATCTCGAACACGATATCGACGCGGTTCTGGTCCAGCTGAACCATCTTGGGCTCGACATTCGCCGCGAAGCGGCCCTTGCGCTTATACAGCTCGACGATCCGGGCCACATCGGCGCGGACTTTCGAACGGGTAAATATCTGTCGCGGAGCCAGCCGGATTTCAGGATAGATCTTGTCTTCCTTGATCCGCTTGTTGCCTTCCAGCAGGATGCGGTTGATCACCGGATTCTCGACAACCTCGATAATCACGGCACCCTGATTGTTCCGGATACTGACATCCTTGAACAATTCGGTCTCGAACAGGTCCTTGAGAGCCTGATCGGCAGCTTCCTGTGTATACGGCTGTCCGGTCCGCAACTTCATGTAGGATAGCACTGTGGTCGGCTCCAGTCGCTGGGCCCCGTTGACCACAATCGACCGGATCAGGTCGTCGGCAGGAGCCGCTGGCGCAGCTTGCGCAGCTTGCGCAGCTTCCTGCGCGAGCGCTTGTGATGAAACCGCTGCGCCACTCAAAATCGTGCCGCACATTAACAAGGGCAAAAGCCGCTTTTTATGATTCACAGACAAACTCGCTTTCACACCATAAACCGAAATAAAAATGAAACTGACACCAAGGCATCAACTTCGCCAACCCCCTGCCCCAATGCGGCCTGTCAATCAATGGCCAATCAGCCAGAGATAGCCCGGAACAGGCCAAATGAGGTTAAATCGTTGAATGTCACCACCAGCATGAACACCATGACCAGGGCAAAGCCGGACCGGAAGGCCCATTCCTGTACCTTCGGGCTGGCAGGCTTCCTCCTCACCGCTTCCAATGCATAGAACATCAAATGCCCTCCATCGAGCATCGGGATTGGCAGCAGGTTGATGAACCCCAAGTTAATTGAAATCAGCGCGACAAAAAGAATGAAACTTTCCAGACCCAGCTTGAACTGTTCGCCGGAAACCTGAGCAATCTTGAGCGGCCCGCCAAGCTCCTTGATCGAACGCTTGCCGGTAATCACCTGACCGAGCGTGGTGACAATCTGGTCGATGATGCCGATTGTCTTATCGACTGCGACGGCCGGTGCCTCGAGCGGCGTGACTTCGCGCCACTCGACTTGACTGGACGCCATGCCCAGCATGCCAAGCCGATATTCATTGCCGAAGCGATCCGTCATCAGATGAACGCCAATCGTGGCCTGCTTGGCAATCTGCTGGCCATCCCGTTCATAGACGATCTCGACATTCTCTTCCGGGATCATGATCATTTTCTGCCGCAGATCCTCGAACAGATCGATTTTTTCCCCGTCGACCGAGATGATCCGGTCACCCGGTTGCATGCCGATGGCAGCAGCGGTGGAATTGGGAGAAATTTCGCTGGCAACCGGCAGGGTTGCACTGGTGCCATAAGCAATGACAAAGCCCATGATGATGAGGATCGCAAAGATGAAATTGATCGCCGGTCCGGCAAACACGATTGCGGCGCGCTTCCACAGAGATTTGGATTGGAACGTCTGGTTGCGCTCCGCCGCAGGCAGGCTCAGCCACTCCTTGCTCTTCGTACCCGCCGGATCCATGTCACCGGCAAACTGGACATAGCCACCCAGTGGCAACATGCCGATTTTCCAGCGGGTTCCGCGCTTGTCGGTCCATCCGGCAATTTCCTTGCCAAATCCGATGGAGAAAGTCTCGGCTTTGACGCCACACCAGCGCCCGACCAGATAATGCCCCATTTCGTGCACAAAAACGAGCACGCCAATGACGATCAGAAAAGAGAATAAATATATCAAAAAACCGGGATTGTCCGTCAAACCTTCAATTCCTCAACCAGCCGCTCGGTCCGAACGCGGGTTTCCTTGTCTATCGCAAAAATATCCGCCAATTCGCTCGGGTCTGGCGGGCTATAACTGTCTAACAGCCGTGATACAATCTCTGTGATGTCCAGAAACTGAACCGCTCTGTTGAGAAACGCCGCGACCGCTACTTCATTGGCCGCATTGAGCATTGCCGGCTTGGCACCGCCCGCCACGATAGCCGCCCTTGCTATTCTGGTCGCCGGAAAGCGGTCTTCATCGGGCTGTTCAAAGTCCAGACGTCCTGTCTCCGCCAGATTGAGAGGTTCGCAATTGCTGGTCATCCGGTCGGGCCAGGCCAGCGCACTGGCAATCGGTATCCGCATATCCGGAGACCCGAGCTGAGCCAGGGTCGAACGGTCGTGATATTCCACCATCGAATGAATGACCGACTGCGGATGTACCAATATGTCGATATGGTCGAGCCCGACCGGGAAAAGGTGATGGGCCTCGATCAGTTCCAGCCCCTTGTTCATCATGGTGGCGCTGTCGACGGAAATTTTTGCGCCCATGTTCCAGTTGGGATGGGCGACTGCCTGTTCGGGCGTAACTTTCGCCATCTGCTCGCGAGACCATGTCCGGAACGGTCCGCCGCTGGCGGTCAGGGTGATCTTGCGGACCTGATCGATCCGCCCGCCCTGCAAGGCCTGAAATATCGCATTATGTTCGGAATCGACCGGCAGGAGGGTCGCACCGGCCTTCCCGGCCTCGTTGATCATCAGCGCGCCTGCCGAAACCAGCGCTTCCTTGTTGGCCAGAGCGACCGTCTTGCCACAGCGCAGAGCTTCCAGCGTTGGCGGCAATCCTGCACAACCGACGATGGCCGCCATCGTCCAGTCAGCGCCCAGTGCCGCCGCCGCAATCAGCGCATCGGGGCCGCTCGCTGCCTCGATCGACGTTCCCGCCAGTAACTGCTTGAGTTCGGGATAAGCAGCATCATCTGCCACCACCGCGACCCGGGCAGAGAATTCCTTTGCCAGAGCGGCAAGTTGAGCAGCATTTCCGTTGGCTGTCAGAGCGATGATCTCATACTGGTCGCGATGCTGGCGGACGAGATCCAGAGTCGACAGGCCTACCGATCCTGTCGCACCGAATATGGAGATGGGTTTGGTCATGTCAGGCTCGGCCAGCTGTCCAGCAGCATGATCAGGGCGACGACCGGTGCGACCGGAATCAAGCCGTCGAGCCGGTCCATCACACCGCCATGGCCCGGGAATATCGTACCGCTATCCTTGGCACCGGCCTTTCGCTTGAGCCAGCTTTCGAACAGATCGCCCATTTGTGCCAGCACTGCCAGAGGGATGCTGAGCAGCACGAGATAGAAAGACAGGCCCCAATGGATATGCAGCACGAAACTCAGCGCCGCTGTCAGGAGGACGCCGCCGATCAGGCCGGCCCAGGTCTTGTTCGGACTAAACTGGGGTGCCAATTTTGGTCCGCCAATCGCGCGACCCGAGAAATAGGCGCCTATATCCGTGGCCCAGACCAGCGCGAGCGTCCACAGCATCACAAGAATGCCGTCATCAATCCCGCGTAAATAGAGGATCGCCAGCGCCGGAAGCCCAGCATAGATAACGCCCGCAGCAAGCTTGATCGACCGATCGAACACCGCAACAAACATCGCCGCCCCCAGGACCAGGCCGAGCGCCAGAAACGAAGCCCCCGCAGCCCAGGGAGACATGATCGCCAGAGGAACGGAGAGCGCATACATTGCGAGCCGCCTCTTATCTGAGCGCCCGGTCAACCCTGCCCACTCGCTCATGATGCCAAGTGACATCAGCACAGCCAGCAACCAGAGCGCGACACCGCCGAAATAACCTGCCAGCAGAGCCGCGCCGATCAGGAGAATACCAACGATAACACGGGTTTGCAGTTCGTTGGTCTTGCCGGGCACCGGGGCAGCGGGATCAGCCATGATTCAGCGCCCACCAAAGCGTCGTTCGCGCGCACCGAAGGACTGCAAGGCTTTCTCAAACTCGGCCTTGTCGAAATCGGGCCAGAGCGTATCCGTAAAATATAGTTCCGAATAAGCCGCCTGCCACAGCAGAAAATTGGACAGGCGCAATTCGCCTGATGTCCTGATCAGCAGGTCGAGCGGTGGCAGATCAGCCGTATCGAGCGCCCCTGCAATATGATCGAGACCGATCGCATCCGGCTCCAGCTCGCCTTGCTTCACCAGATTCGCGACATACTGGACGGCACGGCGCATTTCGTCCTGCGCACCATAGTTGAGCGCAACAGCCAGTGTCATCCTGTCATTCCCGGCCGTTTTCAGGATCGCATTATCGATCATTGCGACAATATCGGAATCCAGCGCCTTGTAGTTGCCGATCACCTTCAAGCGCACGCCATTTTCGACAAATTCATCGATATCCGACTGGATATACTGCCGCAGCAGTCCCATCAGGTCACTGATTTCCTCTTCCGGCCGGTTCCAGTTCTCAGACGAGAAAGCATAGAGCGTCATAACTTCGACACCCATTTTTCCGGCTACGCGGACGATGTTGCGGACCGCCTCCACACCCTTTTTGTGACCAAGAGCGCGCGGCAGATGCTTGCGCTTCGCCCAGCGCCCGTTGCCATCCATGATGATCGCAACGTGCCGGGCGCCATATGTCGGGTCGGATATCCCGGCCGAAGCTTGCGCCGGGCTCGCAGAACCGTTCCTGGAACGCGTGAGCTTCACTGCGTCAGAATTTCCTGTTCTTTCGCATCCGCCAGCTTGTCGGCCTCAGCAATCATCTCGTCGGTCAGCTTCTGCACTTCGGTTTCGAGCCGCTTGCGATCGTCTTCGCTGATTTCCTTCTTGTTCTCGTCCGCTTTCAGGTCATCCATACCGTCGCGCCGGACGTTGCGAATGGCGATCCGCGCCTTCTCCGCAAACTGACCGGTCAGTTTTGCGAGATCCTTGCGACGCTCTTCCGTCAAATCCGGAATCGGCAGCCTGATATTGGGGCCATCGGTCATCGGGTTCAGCCCGAGACCGGCGGACCGGATGGCTTTTTCCACCGGCTGGATATTCGCCTTGTCCCACACCTGGACCGACAGCATCCGCGGCTCCGGCACGGACACGGTTGAAACCTGATTGAGCGGCATTTTCGAGCCGTAAACCTCGACCGTTATGGTGTCCAGCAGCGCGATATTGGCCCGGCCGGTACGCAGACCGCTCAGATCATGCTTGAGCGCCTCCAGCGTACTGTTCATCCTCTTTTGCAGGTCGGCTTTGTCATATTTTGCCATTGCTGTTTCCTCTAGATTTATTGGATTGTGCCAACCATGGTTGCGGTTCCACCGCCACCCAATACGGTTGCGAGATTGCCCTGCTCGCGGATCGAGAAGACCACGATCGGTATCTTGTTTTCCCGGCACAGCGCCACGGCACTGGCATCCATGACCTTCAGATTATCGCTCAAGACCTGGTCAAAGCTCAATGCGTCATAGCGTGTCGCGTCGGGATCAAGCTTCGGATCGGCATTATAGACACCATCGACACTGGTTCCCTTGAAAAGGGCTTCGCAACCCATCTCGGCGGCCCGCAGCGCGGCGGCGGTGTCGGTGGTGAAATAGGGGTTTCCGGTTCCGGCCGCGAAAATGACAATCCGGCCTTTTTCCAGATGCCGAACGGCTTTCCGGCGGATATAGGGCTCGCACACGCTCGCCATCGGGATGGCGGACAGCACCCGCGTATCGCAGCCCATCTGTTCAAGCGCATTCTGCACCGCGAGCGCGTTCATCACCGTCGCCAGCATGCCCATATAATCGGCGCTGGTCCGCTCAAAGCCCTTTGCTGCCGCCGCCAGCCCGCGGAAGATATTGCCGCCGCCAACGACCAGACAAAGCTCAAAGCCCGCTTCTTTCGCAGATTTCACTTCGGTGGCGATCCGGTTGACCGTTTCCGGGTCGATTCCGAATTCGCTGGAGCCCATCAGGACCTCACCAGAAAGCTTCAGCAAAATGCGCTTGAACGCCGGTCGTTTCATGCAAATCCTATCCCGCCGGAATCAAATTCCGGCCCCAAATACAACAATGGCGCAGACCATAGATAGTCCGCGCCATGCTGCCAAGCGTTACCGCCTGAAATATTCCATCGGAAGATCGATTAACCGGCAACCGCAGCCGCAACTTCCGCTGCGAAATCATCTTCTTTCTTTTCGATGCCTTCGCCAAGCTGGAAACGGACATATTCCGTCAGCTTGATTTCAGCACCGGCATCCTTGCCGGCCTGCTCGACGACCTGTGCAACAGGCGTCTTGTTGTCCATCACGAAAATCTGGCTGAGCAGCGCATTTTCCTTGGCAAATTTCGCCATCGCACCATCAACCATTTTCTCGACGATATTCTCCGGCTTGCCGGATTCAGCAGCTTTTTCAGCCGCAATAGCGCGTTCACGCTCGAGCATGTCCTGATCCAGACCGTCAGCGTTCAGCGCCAGCGGGAAAGCCGCCGCGATGTGCATCGCGATCTGCTTGCCGAGCGGCTCCAGAACATCCGCGCCAGCGGTGCTTTCCAGAGCAACCAGGACGCCGATCTTGCCCATCGAGGGGGTAACGGCGTTATGGATATAGGGAACGACAAGACCGCTGGAGACCGCAACGGTTTTCATCCGGCGAATGGTCTGGTTTTCACCAATGGTGGCGATATTGTTGGTCAGGACTTCCTGAACGGTGCCGCCGGCAGGATAGGCCGAAGCAGACAGAGCTTCTACATCATCGCTGTCCATCGTCAGGGCAACCTGCGTCACATTGCTGACGAAGTCCTGGAACTGGTCGTTTTTCGCGACGAAGTCCGTTTCGCTGTTCACTTCAACAGCCACGCCGCGGGTGCCTTCGACGGCAACGCCGACAAGACCTTCGGCCGCGGTGCGGCTCGACTTCTTCTGAGCCGCTGCAAGGCCTTTGGTCCGCAACAGATCAACCGCTGCTTCCACGTCACCATTGGTTTCATTCAGTGCTTTTTTGCAATCCATCATGCCCGCACCGGTGCGCTCGCGCAGTTCTTTCACTGCTGCTGCTGTAATAGCCATTATTCGTTCCTCAATTTCTTAACCGGGAAATGTGAAATTGGGGCGACAAAAATGCCGCCCCCTATATTCTATATACGGTCAATATATGACCGCAGAAAGAAGCTTCAAGCTCAGGCCTTGTCGCCTGCCTTGTCGTCAGCTTTCGGTTCGTCTGCCGCGATTTCAGCAATGTCGGCAACCGCAGCTTCTTCACCGGAAGTCATTGCGCTTGCATTGGCTTCGCTCGAAACAATCTGCTCGACTGGAGGAGCAACCGCTGCGCCCAGATCTTCGCCAGCCGCAACCGAAGCATCCTGGCCGCCCTTGGTGGCTGCCGCAGCAATGGATTCGCAGTAGAGGCGAATCGCCCGTGCCGCATCGTCATTGCCGGGAACCGGGAAGGCGATGTTGCTGGGATCAACATTGGAATCGAGAATCGCGACAACCGGAATGCCCAGAACATTGGCTTCCTTGATGGCGAGTTCTTCCTTGTTGGCGTCGATCACGAACATGACATCGGGAATGCCACCCATGTCGCGAATACCGCCGAGCGAAAGCTCGAGCTTGGCATGTTCGCGCGTCATCTGCAGGACTTCTTTCTTGGTGAAGCCAGCGGTGTCACCACCAAGCTGTTCTTCCAAAGTCTTCATCCGGCGGATCGAGTTGGAAATCGTTTTCCAGTTGGTCAGCATGCCGCCGAGCCAGCGATGGTTCACGAAATGCTGGCCGCTTGCGCGCGCTGCTTCAGCGATCGGCTCCTGCGCCTGACGCTTGGTACCGACGAACAGGACCTTGCCACCAGCCGAAACGGCATTGGCGATAAAATCAAGCGCCCGAGCGAACAAGGGCACGCTCTGCGAAAGATCAAGAATATGGACGCTGTTGCGAGCGCCGAAGATATAGGGTTTCATCTTCGGGTTCCAGCGGTGGGTCTGGTGGCCGAAATGCGCTCCGGCTTCAATCAATTGCTGTAGGGTGACGACAGGGGCCGCCATAATATTTCTCCTTATCCGGTTATGCCTCTGGAAAGCTGATAACCTCAAACGACCTGAAAGGCCGCTATTCGGCACCGGTATGAGTGCTTTCCATGTGGAATGAGCGTGCCGTTAAGGCGATGCGGAGCAAAATGCAACCATATTTTGCAACAGCGCGCTACCTGTTCCATTTGCTGCACGGACTCGACCGGCTGGTAATGACCAATGACGGGCTTGCGGAAACCAACCGTCTGCGACCGTTCCAGCGGCGCGGTCTGTGCGATCGATGGATTTACCCCGGGCTCCTGCTCGCCGCCGGTTCGAGCAACCGCCCAAGCTCCTTGGCGAGCAGCGCCGATTGAATCGGTTTGACGAGATGCGGAGAATCGCCAAATATCGGTGGCCGGTCCCCCCTGTTGCGTCCCGAGATAGAAAGAAACGGCGTCCCCGCGTCGGACAGCAATCTGGCAACGGGCGCTGACGTCTCCTTGCCCAGATTGATATCCAGCACCGCAGCATCGCACATTTCGCTTTCCAGCAGCGCAATCGCGCTGTCGGCCGTGGCTACCGGGCCCAGAATTTCATATCCGGCGGCCTTCAATATCTCGGACACTTCCATTCCGATCAGTATCTCATCCTCCAGAACAAGGACGCGGCGGCGGTCCGAAGGGGATGATTGGCCGGTGTGCGATGCCGCCCGCGACCGCTGGTTTGATACGTCCAGATTATCGAGTATCTTGTCGGCCGGACAGCTCACGTGACAGACAAGTCCGGTGGGCAACCAGTCGAGACGAACCTGCCCATCAATGCTGGCGGACAAGATCTGATCGATCACCGTGGAACCAAATCCGCTGCGGGCCGGCTTCTTGACTTCGGGCCCTCCCCGCTCGATCCAGTCCAGAAACAGCCGCTGCTCGGAAACTTCCTGCCCTTCCAGCTTCCAGCCGATCTCGACCACACCCTCATCATTGGATAGCGCTCCATATTTTGCGGCATTTGTAGCCAGTTCATGCAGCGCCATGCCGATGGCCTGAGCCGCCGGAGCAGTAATCTTGAGCGACGGGCCGGATAATTTTATCCGCGCACCGAAAATGTCCTGAAAATGCCCCAGTTGTGACCTCACAAGCTCTTCCAGCGGCACATTCTGCCAATAGCTGTTCACCAGAACATCATGGCTCGCGGAGAGCGCAAGGATGCGTTCCTCAAAACGCTGCGCAAAGGTCTGGGCATCATTTGCCGCTGTCTGCCGGGCGATCACCTGAACCAGTGTCAGCATATTTTTCGCCCGGTGGTTTACCTCTCCCATAAGCAATTGCTCGCGGGCTTCAGCGAGCTTCCGGTCGCTTATATCATGGGCAATTTTCGACGCCCCGACGATAGTGCCGGCAGAATCGAAGATCGGCGAGACGGTGACCGACACATCCACTTCCCGCCCGTCCTTGGTCAATCGGATCGTTTCATAATTGTTGACCTGCTCAGCGCGACTGATCTGCCCGAGAATTTCTTCTTCCTCATGCTGCCGATCGGCGGGAATGAGAAGGCGAATGGATTTCCCGATCATTTCTTCGGCCGAATAGCCAAAGATTTTCTGCGCTCCGCTGTTCCAGCTTTTTATCGTGCCGTCCAAAGTCTTGGAGACGATGGCTTCGCTGGAGCAGGAGACGATCGCCGCAAGATGGGCCTGCGCCTCTTCTGCACGCTTGCGATCGGTGATGTCATTGATCGAGGCATAAAATAGATTCTCGACACCGGGGAAATATTGCAGCTGGACAGCAACGTCATAACAGGAGCCGTCTTTCCGCTGATGCTGGGTCTCAAAATTCTGGTTGGCAATCTCTCCGGTCAGCAAGGGCTGCACATGCCTGATAAATTCATCCTTGGTAAATTGCGGCTTTATATCCCAGGGCGTTAACTGGCGCAGTTCCTCCATGGAATAGCCAAGATTTTCGCGGGCTCCCCGGTTAACCAGTTCAAAACGATAGCTGTCCGCATCGAAAATATAGACTTCACTGACCGAATCCTCGACGACCCGCCCGAGCCGCTCGTTGAGCGAAGCGGTCGACAACCGCTCCAGTTCGGCCGCTGCCCGGCCGGAAAACACTTCGACCACTTCGGACGCCTGATCAACATTTTCGAACGGCTTGTCATCGAGGACGGAGAGCAGACCGAGAACCTCTCCCGATGCGCTGCGCAAAGGCGTTCCGACATAGCTCACCGCGCCCATGTCTTTCAGCATCTGGTCACGCGGGAACAGGTCGACGATATTCTCGGGATAGCAGCACGCCCCCTGCCCCACGATATTCTCGCAGGGGCTATCTTTCAGGTCATATTCGAAATTCTCGCTCGGTCCGTTGTTCCACACCGCCACGGTACAGGCCTTTCCACGGTCCGCAGCATGGAGCGTGCTCAAAAGCACCCACCGCGCCGAGAGTTCCTCGGCCAGCGCCTTGACCATGACCGGAAAAAAGGCCTCTCCTACGACCTGGGAACAGGATGCCAATCTGGCCTGAATCGATGGAAATGAGGAACCGGAGCTTTCTGGCGGCCGAGAAAATTGGTCCATTGTGCAGTTCCCAAAGAATAAACAGTTAAGACGTTCCTATCGGTCCCGCAACTGTTTCTTAAACCCCGCAGTTGGAAACGCCAGTGATCCTGCCGGATTCCGCAATCTTGTCAGATAGCGCTTGACAAGAAGAACAGATATGGAACATTAAGGGTTCATCGAAAGAACAAACGGGATTGTCACATGCTTGCTATCGCCATCTCAACCTTTTTTGTCCTCGCTTTTCTGGGCTCAGCGACCGTTATCGCGATGATGTTCGCCCAATATCGTGACCGGATTGCAGAGGTTATCCAGGGCGGGCTTGATGGCACTCATCCGGCAACCGGTATTCAGCACATGACCTGTCGTCAGCGGACGGTCAGGATGCCACAGCCTATGACGCGACATTGCCCGCGTCAGCCCGCTCCGCTGCGCGCTGCCGCTTGACCCTCGAATAGCTTCTGATGCTGAACGGAATCAATATCAGATAGCCGATACTTATTGCCGAGAGCATGATCCACGGCGAGTTGATCAGAGCAACACCGACCAGCGCCACCACAGCAATCCCTTCCAGCCTGATGTTCTTGCGCAAACGTAGCGATGACCAGCTGTAGGTTGCCGTGTTCGAAATCATCAAAAATGCGATCAACACTATCCACGGCGACACCAATGCATAGTGACGAAATAACTCTTCACCGGTAATCATCCACAGATAGAGCGGCAACATTGCCAGTCCTGCAGCCACCGGTGCCGGAATGCCGGTCAGGAAGCCAGCCGACTTGTGCGGCTGATCCTGGTCATCGATCAACGCATTGAAACGCGCCAACCTGAGCGCACAGCCGACCACCATGGTCAGCGACAACACCCAGCCGAATTGCGGCATATATTGGGTCGACCACAAGAACATGACCAGCGCGGGCGAGACGCCGAAGGCAATCACATCGGAAAGCGAGTCGAGCTCTGCACCAAAGCGGCTCTGGGCGTTCAGCAAACGGGCAACACGGCCATCGAGACCGTCCAAAATACCGGCCAGAACGATCGCCGCTGCTGCCAGCACCCAATTGTCCAGATAGGCAAAGCGAACGCTGCTGAGCCCGACGCACAGCGCCAGAGCTGTCACCGCGTTCGGAACGAAAGCGCGCAGGGGGATGCCGCGTTCAGGACGTTTCATCGATCCTTTGCCGGCCATCAGCGTTGCAGCATCCGGCGACAGGCCAGTCTGGAAATCATTGGCCGACGCCTTCGATTTCTTTCGTCTGGCCAATCACGGCTAGAACGGTTTCGCCGGCAATGGCCCGCTGTCCCAGCACGACATTGGGTTCTGTTCCCTTGGGCAGATAGACATCGACCCGGCTACCAAAACGAATCAGGCCGATCCGCTGTCCGGCGGCAACAAAATCGCCTTCCTTGACAAAGGCCATGATCCGGCGGGCTACCAGTCCCGCTATCTGGGTAAAGCCGACTTTCAGACCGTCATTGCGTTCGACCATGAAATGCTGCCGTTCATTTTCCTCGCTGGCCTTATCCAGGTCTGCGTTCAGAAACTTTCCGGATATATAGGCCTGGCGTCTAACGGTTCCCTCGATCGGGGTCCGGTTGATATGCACATCGAACACGCTCATGAAAATCGAAACGCGGATCAGCTCTTCGCTTCCAAGACCGCCCTCGCCCTGCAGTTCAACCGGCGGCGTGACCGGCATGATCAGGTTCACCAGACCGTCCGCGGGCGAAACGATATAATTTTCATCAAGCGGCGTGACCCTTTTGGGATCGCGAAAAAAAGCCAATACCCAGATGGTAATACCGGCCATTGGCCAGGCCAGCGTCTCCCAGGCCATGACCGCGAAAAAGGCGGTGATGACCCCGGCGATGACAGCAAATTTGCGCCCCTCGGGATGGATCGGCGGGAAAGACCATTTGGCTTCACCCAGCCCCTTGTTTGAATATTTTTCGATTGCCATGAATGCTACTTAGTGACGGGCCATTGCTCTGACAACACTCCCGTTGATATAATGGAAATTCGATAACGCGATTTTGCCGCGCCGCAGCAAATCAGCCCCCCGCAACTCTGGGTTGAACAAATGGCAATCTTTGCTAAGAGGCTGGCAACATCATTCCTCCCTATTGTTCCCGTTTCAGGAAAGAAATATACGATATGTCGAAAATTAAGGTCAAAAACCCGGTCGTCGAAATCGATGGCGATGAAATGACGCGCATCATCTGGCAGTGGATTCGCGAGCGGCTGATTGAACCTTATCTCGACATTGATCTGCATTATTATGACCTGTCGATCGAGGTTCGCGACGACACCAATGACAAAATCACGGTCGATGCAGCCAACGCGATCAAGAAGCACGGCGTCGGCGTCAAATGCGCCACCATCACTCCGGATGAAGACCGGGTCGAGGAATTCGGCCTCAAGCGGATGTGGAAATCGCCAAACGGCACGATCCGCAACATTCTCGGCGGCGTCGTTTTCCGCGAACCGATCGTCATCGACAATGTCCCGCGGCTTGTTCCGGGCTGGACCGACCCTATCGTGGTCGGCCGTCATGCCTTTGGTGACCAGTATCGCTCGACCGATTTCAAGGTTCCGGGCCCCGGCAAGCTCCGTCTGGTCTGGGAAGGCGACAATGGCGATTCGATCGACGAGGAAGTTTTCCAGTTCCCGTCCCCCGGCATTGCCATGGCCATGTACAATCTGGACGATTCGATTCGCGATTTTGCCCGCGCGTCGATGAACTACGGACTGAACCGCGAATGGCCTGTTTATCTGTCGACCAAGAATACGATCATGAAAGCCTATGACGGCCGCTTCAAGGATCTGTTCGAAGAAGTTTTTCAGGACGAATTCAAGGCCAAATTCGACAAGGCCGGGATCACTTACGAGCATCGCCTCATCGATGACATGGTTGCCTCGGCCCTGAAATGGAGCGGCAAATTTGTCTGGGCCTGCAAAAACTATGATGGCGACGTCCAGTCGGACACGGTCGCACAGGGCTTTGGTTCGCTCGGCCTGATGACCTCGGTGCTGATGACACCGACCGGCGACTGTGTCGAAGCAGAAGCTGCGCACGGCACGGTGACCCGACACTATCGCCAGCATCAGCAGGGCAAGGCGACATCAACCAACCCGATCGCCTCGATCTTTGCCTGGACCCGCGGCCTGATCTATCGTGGACAATTTGACGATACACCAGAAGTAACGCGCTTCGCCGAGACGCTGGAACGCGTCTGCGTGCAAACCGTCGAAAATGGCGATATGACCAAGGATCTCGCGATCCTCATCGGACCGGATCAGTCGTGGATGACCACGGAACAGTTCTTTGAAGCCGTTCGGTCCAATCTCGAAAAAGAAATGGAAAACTGGAAATAAGCGTTCCGGACTAACCGGCACTTCGGGCGAGAGAATATTCTCTCGCCCGAATCCCGGACCAAGGACCGGCCCGGGAATCCGGGACGGCCATGCCATTCGCAGCATCGCCAGTCGCGAGCAGGCTGCGACAATGCCGACAATCACAATATCACGGCCAAGATCCGAGATTTTCTCTCTCCGCCATGTAACCTGCTGACAAACAGCATTGTTCGCGTATAGAGTCGGACCATGCACAGTCCACTCGAAAATCCCGCCTTCATTGACGCCATCGTGATCCTCGGCGCCGCCGGAATCGTGATCCCGGCTTTTGCCCGCTTTCGAATAACACCGATCATCGGGTTCATTCTGGTCGGCGTATTGCTCGGTCCATCCGGACTGGGCTCGCTGCAGGGCCAGTATAGCTGGCTGCAATTTGTCACGATCAACGATCGCGAGGCTATCGAGCCGTTCGCCGAAATGGGCATCATATTATTGCTCTTCTCGATCGGGCTGGAACTTTCCTTCAAGCGACTCTGGTCCCTGCGTCGTCTCGTCTTTGGCGTTGGCGCGGCGGAATTGCTGGCATCCGGCCTGATCATCGGGTCCGTCCTCTATCTTCTCGGCCAGAATTCGGCCGGCGCGCTTGGCCTCGGCCTGGCCCTCGCCCTCTCCTCGACCGCCCTGGTCCTGCCGATGTCCGGCACCAAAAGCCCGGTCGGCCGGGCCGCTCTCGCCATGCTCCTTTTCGAGGATGTCGCGATTGTGCCGATCATCTTCCTGCTTGGCGCCATCTCCCCGGCAATAACCGCCGATGGCGGCTGGGACGATCTCGGGCGCACGCTGCTCATGGGCGGCGCAGTGATTATCGGCATGCTGGTGCTGGGCCGCCTGCTTTTGCCGCGCATATTCGCGCAGGCCGCCCGCACCAAGAGCCCGGAGCTGTTCCTCGCGGTAAGCTTGCTGGTAATCATTCTCGCCAGTCTTGCGACCGCCGCAACCGGACTGTCCCCGATCGTCGGTGCCCTGCTCGCCGGCCTGCTGATTGCAGAAACCGAATATCATGGGGAAGTGGAAGTCATCACCCAGCCCTTCAAAGGCCTTGCACTGGGCGTCTTCCTGATCACCGTGGGCATGCAGATCGATATCAGGGTGATCATGGCCAACTGGTCGGATCTGCTGATTGCGGTCGTCGGCGTGGTGCTGATCAAGGCCATCGTCACCAGCAGCCTGCTGCGTTTCGCCGGCGCGCGACCGGGGACGGCAACAGAGGCCGGCGTGCTGATGTCGAGCCCGTCCGAGACCACCCTGATCGTGCTCGCCGCGGCAACACAGGCGCAGCTGATCCAGCCGCAGACGGCCGCCTTCTGGCAGATCGTGACGGCGATCGGTCTGACCATCACGCCGTTGCTCGCCCGCTTTGGCCACGACATGGCCCGCCGCATGGAAATGCGCAGCGACGGTGGTGCAACAGCTGATGAAAAACCGGTTGAGGCCCAGCAAACCATCATCATCGGATTTGGCCGGGTCGGCAAGCTGATCGCCGACCTGCTGACCACCCATGACCAGAAATATCTCGCCGTCGAAACCAATATCGACACGGTCGCCAAAGCACGGCGCGAGGGCTATCCGATCATGTTCGGCAATGTCTCGCGCAACGAAATGCTCGACCGGTTACGGCTTGGCCATGCCAAGGCACTGGTCCTGACCATGGATGAACCGGTGCTGTCGGTCCAGATCGTCAAGAAGGTGCGCGCATGGGTACCGGATCTCCCGATCATCGCAAGGGCGCGGGATATCGAACATGCCGCCGAGCTTTATCAGGCAGGCGCAACCAATGCCGTGCCCGAAGCGCTGGAGGGCTCGCTGCAACTGTCGGAGGCGGTGCTGGTTGAAAACGGCGTCGCCATGGGCCCGGTCATCGCCTCAATCCACGAACTGCGCGACATCTACCGCAAGCGGATTCAGGAAGAAGGCGATCTGGAACACGAACCCAAGCTGAAATCCATGTCGACATCCACCGGTCAGGCAACCGCCGACGATCTGGTGCCCGACGGCCTCAGCCCGCAAGAACAGACCTGATCGCGGCAATCGCATCGTCGGCCTTGGCGCCATCAGGGCCGCCGCCCTGCGCCATGTCCGGACGGCCACCGCCGCCCTTGCCACCCACGGCACCGACGCCCGCCTGAACCAGATCGACCGCGCTGAAGCGATCGGTCAGGTCATCGGTTACGCCCACCGCCACGGTTGCCCGGCCATCATTCACCGCGACCAGCGCGCTCACGCCGCTCGACAGCTTCTGCTTCGCCTGATCGACGAGGCCCCGCAATTCCTTGGGATTCAGCCCCTGAATGACCTGTCCGGCAAAAGCGACATCGCCAATCGTCTCCGTTTCCGCTGCCTTCGCGCCGCCACCATCACCGGCCAGCGCCAGCGCTTTCTTCGCCTCGGTCAGCTCGCGTTCCAGCTTCTTGCGTTCATCGACCAGAGCCGCAACCCGTTCCACC
This sequence comes from Sphingorhabdus sp. SMR4y, assembly GCF_002218195.1. Classification (GTDB taxonomy): domain Bacteria; phylum Pseudomonadota; class Alphaproteobacteria; order Sphingomonadales; family Sphingomonadaceae; genus Parasphingorhabdus. Next base: position 1,359,093 of record NZ_CP022336.1, read on the forward strand.
GCCTCTTCCGGTGACGCTTTCAACGCGCCGGCAATCGACTTGAGCTTGGCATCGCGGTCCAGCAGCCACAGCCTTGCCGCCTCGCCGGTCAGCGCTTCTATTCTGCGAACACCGCTGGCGACCGCGGATTCCGATATGATGGTCATCAGGCCGATATCGCCCAACGCGTGGACATGGGTACCACCGCACAGTTCCACCGAATAATCGCAATCGGCATCCAGTCCCATCGACAGCACCCGAACCTCGTCGCCATATTTCTCGCCGAACAGCGCCAGCGCGCCTGCCGCCACGGCATCATCTGGGCTCATCAGACGGGTGGTCACCGCGCTGTTGCCGCGGATCTGTGCGTTCACATCCGCTTCCACGGCCTGTATTTCCGCTTCGGTCAGCGCCGAGACATGGGAAAAGTCGAAGCGCAGACGATCGGGCGCGACCAGGCTGCCCTTTTGCGTCACATGATCACCAAGGTGATGGCGCAAGGCCTTGTGCAGCAGGTGGGTAGCGCTGTGATTGGCGCGCAACGCCGTGCGGCGCTCCTTATCGACGACCAGATGAATGCTGTCACCGACCGACACCGAGCCCGAACGAATTTCGATCTGGTGGGCGTGCAGCCGGCCCAGCGGTTTTCTGGTGTCGGTCACGCTCGCGGCAAAACCGTCATCCCCCGACATCTCGCCGGCATCGCCCATCTGGCCGCCGCTTTCGCCGTAAAATGGCGTCTGGTTGGTCAGCAGGGTGACCGTATCACCGCTCTTGGCCGTCTCGATTTCGGCGCCATCCCTGACCAGAGCGACAACAACGCCCTCGCCTTCCTCGGATGTATAGCCGGTAAATTCGGTGCTGCCTTCGCGCTCGGCAATGTCGAACCAGACCGTGTCGGACGCCTGGTCACCGGAGCCTTTCCAAGCGGCGCGTGCGGCGGCCTTCTGCTCGGCCATCGCCTTGTCGAAGCCTTCACGGTCGACGCCCAGCGATTTGGCGCGCAGCGCATCTTCGGTCAGATCATAAGGGAAGCCATAGGTATCGTAGAGCTTGAACGCGGTTGCTCCGGGCAGAACATCGCCCTCGCCCATATCGACGATTTCCGCGTCGAGCAGCTTCAGGCCATTGGCCAATGTCTGCCGGAAATTGGTTTCCTCGCGCAGCAAGGTTTCCTCGATCAGCGGTTGCGCGCGGATCAGTTCGGGAAAGGCATTGCCCATTTCACCGGTCAGCGAACCGACCATCCGGTGCATCAGCGGATCGGCAGCGCCGAGCAGATGGGCATGGCGCATCGCCCGCCGCATAATCCGGCGCAAAACATAGCCGCGGCCCTCGTTGGACGGCAGCACGCCATCGGCGACCAGAAAGGAGGAGGCGCGCAGATGGTCAGCGATCACCCGGTGGCTCGCCTGATTTTCACCTGTGGTGGCCGTGCCGGTCAGCGATCCCGATTCCGCGATCAGCGCCTTGAACAGGTCGATGTCATAATTGTCGTGCACGCCCTGCATGACGGCAGCCACACGTTCCAGCCCCATGCCGGTATCGATCGACGGCTTGGGCAGATCAACGCGGTCGCCCTCTCCGCGCTGGTCATATTGCATGAACACGAGGTTCCAGATTTCGACGAAGCGATCGCCATCCTCGTCCGGGCTGCCCGGGGGGCCACCGGCAATATGCTCGCCGTGATCATAGAAGATTTCGCTACACGGGCCGCATGGACCGGTATCACCCATCGACCAGAAATTGTCGTTGGTCGCAATCCGGATGATCCGCTCGTCCGGCAAGCCGGCGATTTTCTTCCACAGATCGAAAGCCTCATCATCGGTATGAAAGACCGTCACGGTCAACCGGTCCGGTGATATGCCCCAGACCTTGGTGACCAGAGTCCAGGCGTGGACGATCGCCTGTTCCTTGAAATAATCGCCGAAGGAAAAATTCCCGAGCATTTCGAAAAACGTGTGATGCCGCGCGGTATAGCCGACATTGTCGAGATCATTATGCTTGCCGCCAGCGCGCACACATTTCTGGCTGGACGTTGCTGTCGCATAAGAGCTCTTCTCCGCACCGGTGAAGATATTCTTGAACGGGACCATCCCCGCATTGATGAACATCAATGTCGGGTCATTATACGGAATGAGCGGCGACGACGGGACAATCTCGTGACCTTCGGCCGCGAAATAGTCCAGAAAAGAGCGTCTTATATCATTGGTGGTTTGCATGAAATCGACTTAGGCGAGCGATCTGCCGTTGACAATCCCGAGAATGGATCAAAAGCTAATCCCGCAAGCAGGTAACCCGCGTGGCCTCTCCGTCTGCCGGCGAAGGGCTGATGCCGATCGAGGCATATCCTTCGAGGCCCTCGATGTCCCTCGCCTGACCGATGGGAGGCAAATTCCACCCCCGCTGGTTCCAGACTGTCCGCACATCTTCCGATCCGTCCGCGAAGATCAGAGAATAGTTGTAGGGCCCCCGCTCAATCCCGAAATACAGATGGAAACCGGAGAGTTTGAGTCCGTGCCAGTTGACCGGTTCATCCAGTTCAAGATGGTGCACGATATTCCCCGACACGGTTTGCAAGATCGAAAGGTCGGGTTGCTCGCCAGCCATCATTTCGACGATCTTCTGGAACCCGGCATTAGGGGTGCAATCCGGCTCGAAACCTATCTGGACTGGATCGAAAAAATCCCGGGGCTCCGGAAGCGGCTCCGTGGCGACACTGGCGAGCGAGGAGAGCCCCAGCAGGAAAAGACCATCAAGCATAGGCATAAGGCCCGCCCTTTTCGAGCGCCGTCTGATATTGCGGGCGTGCATGAATGCGCTCGAGATAGGCCATCAGATTGGGATAACGCTGGTCCAGTCCGGCCCGCGATTGACACGCTTCAAGCGGGAAGCTCATCATGATATCCGCGGCAGTTAACTGATCGCCGGCGAAATAGTCACGGTTCGTCAGTTCACTTTCCAGCCAGACCAGCAGGTCGGTAACCATCTGCCCTACGGGCTTGCGCGCCGGCAGGCCAAGCAGGCCGAGACGGCCAACCACCAACAGCCCATAAAGCGGCGGCATCATGGAACCTTCGGCAAAATGGAGAAACTGGTTATACAGCCGCGCGCCTTTTTTGTCGGCAGGAGCGCCCAGCTTGCCACCGGCCTTCTCGACCAGATATTCGGCAATCACGGCAGTCTCGATAATAACCTCTCCGTCATCCTCGATCATCGGCGATTTGCCGAGCGGATGAATGGCTTTCAGACTGTCCGGTGCCTTCTGGGTCTTGGGATTCCGCTCATAGCGCTTGATTTCATAAGGCAGGCCGAGTTCTTCGAGCAGCCAGAGAATTCGCTGCGAACGACTGTTTTCAAGATGATGTACGACGATGGTCATGGCGAGAGTCCTTCCAGGGAGCGCGACAGCGGTAAAATCTGATGCCAAGCAAGCGTTTTAATCGTGCAAATGTCAATCTTAACCCGCGCCGGCGCCCAAATTCCGGGCAGAAAAATGGGCCGTCCTCAGTGTCGGGGGACAGAAGGACGACCCTATGCCAAGGATCGCCTCGGGGGAGAGTGATCCGGCAAAACTTTATAGATGTGAATTCTGGTGCCGACTTCAGAGGAACAGGGCCGGCTGGGAAAAGGCCCGTCAGACTGGCGGCCACAGCCCCCGGTCTGACGGCATAATCACCTATTTTCCGTCGTCGCCGTCATCGGCCTTGCCAATCGGGCCGGTCATCATTTCCTCGGCCACTTCTTCCTGCTTGCCGCGAATCTGGTTTTCCAGCTTGGCCATCATCTCGGGGTTTTCCAGAAGGAAGCGCTTGGAATTCTCACGTCCCTGCCCGATGCGGACCGAGTCATAGGAGAACCATGCACCGGATTTTTCGACCACACCGGCTTTCACGCCGAGATCGATAATCTCGCCAACCTTGGAAATGCCCTGGCCGTACATGATGTCGAATTCAACCTGTTTGAACGGCGGAGCGACCTTGTTCTTGACCACTTTGACGCGGGTCGAGTTGCCGACAATATCGTCGCGTTCCTTGATCTGGCCGGTGCGCCGGATATCCAGCCGGACCGATGCATAGAATTTCAGCGCATTGCCGCCCGAGGTGGTTTCCGGATTGCCGTACATCACGCCGATTTTCATGCGGATCTGGTTGATGAAGATGACCATGCACTTGGAACGGCTGATAGAGCCGGTCAGCTTGCGCAGCGCCTGACTCATCAGGCGCGCCTGCAGACCGACATGGGTATCGCCCATTTCGCCTTCGATTTCCGCGCGCGGCACCAGAGCGGCAACCGAATCGACCACCAAAATGTCAATCGCATTGGAACGGACCAGCGTATCTGTGATTTCCAGCGCCTGCTCGCCGGTATCCGGCTGCGAGATGATCAATTCGTCGGTGTTGACGCCCAGCGCCTTGGCATAGACCGGGTCGAGCGCATGTTCTGCGTCAACAAAGGCAGCGGTGCCACCGTTTTTCTGTGCTTCGGCGATCACGTGCAAGGCCAGCGTGGTCTTGCCGGAACTTTCCGGTCCGTAGACTTCGATGACGCGTCCTTTAGGCAATCCCCCGATGCCAAGCGCGATATCAAGTCCCAGGCTGCCCGTGGAAATGGCTTCCACTTCCAATGCCTTGCGCTGGCCCAGCTTCATCGCCGAGCCCTTGCCGAAAGCGCGATCAATCTGCGCCAATGCGGCGTCTAGCGCCTTTTGTCTGTCTGATGAGTTCAACTGATTTTCCGATTCTACGACTTTTAAATTGCCGGCCATTTGCCTGTCCCCTTCGCTAAATGCTTAACCATCATCAATCAATGATTGTGATCATGTACCGCATTTGTTCTCAAAGAACAAGAAGAGAACATATATTTTTCAGGCCCTGGTGAAATTATTGAAAAACTTGAGAATTATGCCGATTTCTAGTCCTTCTTGGCATGTTCGGCCAAAGTTTCCCCGACCGCTTCCGCGATTTGCGCCACCGAAAATGGCTTGGGCAGGAAATTGACCTTGTCGAGATCGATGGACTTGCGCAATTGTTCCTCGGCATAGCCCGACATGAACAGGATCGGCAGGTCCGGATAATTTTTGCGCACATGCCTTGCCATGGTCGGACCGTCCATGTTCGGCATCACCACGTCGGACACGATCAGGTCGAACTGCTGCTCCTGACCCGCCTGCTCCGCGAGCAGCCCCAGGGCTTCCTCGCCCTCGCAAGCCGGCACCACCGTATAGCCCTGGCGCGCAAGCGCCCGCTCCGCGACAGCGCGCACCATATCCTCGTCCTCGACCAGCAATATATGGGCGTTGCCCCACAATTCCTTCGTCCCCGTCGCCTTGACCGGCATCGACTCGAGCGTGGCCCGCTCCAGATCGTCCTGCGTCGGCTTGTGTACCGGAAAATAGATCGAGAAGGTCGTGCCCTCGCCCGGTGTGGAATCGGCGAATATATAACCGCCCGACTGCTTGATGATTCCATAGACCGTCGACAGGCCGAGACCGGTGCCCTTGCCGACTGCCTTGGTGGTGAAAAACGGCTCGAAAATCTTGCCGATCACATGCGGTGGAATGCCGCTGCCGGTATCGGAGAAAATCAGCGCGGTATAATCGCCCACCGGCAGGATATCGCTTTTCAGGGCCTGCACGTCGGAGGCTCCGACCGCCTGGGTGGAAATCGAAATCTTGCCCCCCTTGGGCATCGCGTCGCGGGCATTGACGCCGAGATTGATGATCACCTGCTCGAGCTGCCCCGGATCGGCGCGCACCAGACCGAGATTGCGACCGTGCCGGACCTCCAGCTCGATCGTCTCGTCGAGCAGCCGCTTCAGCAGATTGGAGACATCGGCCACAACATCGGGCAGTTGCAGCACTTGCGGCCGCAGCGTCTGCTGGCGCGAGAAAGCGAGCAACTGCCGGGTCAGGCCGGCCGCCCGGTTGCTGTTATTCTTGACCTGCTGGATGTCGTCATAATCGCTGTCTCCCGGCGCATGGCGCAGCAGCATAAGATCGCAATGGCCGATGATCGCGGTCAGAATATTGTTGAAATCATGGGCCACGCCACCGGCAAGCTGGCCGACCGCCTGCATCTTGGTCGCCTGCGCAACCTGGCTTTTCAGCTTCGACTCTTCGCTATTGTCGCGGATCGAAAGCAGCACCGCCGCTTCGCCGAGCCCGCGCACACCGGCGATCCCCAGCGCCACCGGCTCCTCGCCGCCATTGCGCAGCCGCACCGCCAGGTCACCGGCCAGCGGCGGACCGCTCGCATAGCGGCGCACGGCATCGGAAACCGCCGACTTGTCATCGCGGATCATCAGATCGCCGGGATAGAGCGGCTGTTCCTTTTCGCCGATGCCGGCAGTCTTGGCAAAGGCCTCGTTGAAGAACAGGAACCGGCCGTCGCGATCGGTCAGCGCCAGCCCAAGCGGCAGCAGCGACAGCATCGATTCGACCTGTTCCAGCGCCTTGCCGCGCTCGACCATCCCGCCGTCATCGTCGATCAGCAGGATCAGCGCCGGCCCCTTTTCCTTTTCCCGGTCGAGCGGAACGTGAAAAAGGCGCACCGGCGTGCCATGCCGGCCCTCGCGCTCGAAAAAGATCGTGCCCCTGTCATCGGACCGCAGGAAATTGATGAAATTGCGGCCGGTGATATTGGCATCCACCCGGCCGGTTGCGCGCAGGGCAAAAGCCTGGTTGGACGCCCGGATTCGCCCTTCGCCGCCGATCACGCTGGCCAATATGCCGACCTCCGAAAAGGCGCGGCCACCGCCACCGCTGACCAGCCTGATCATCTCGTCCAGCAAATCTGCCTGGATTTGCGGTATCATCTGCCAGAGCAGATATTCATCACCCTGTCCCGCGCGCACGACCTTCGCGCTATATTCCGCAACCCCGCGCTTCAGCCCCTCGGCATAGCCGCGGCCATCGCGCCAGGCGGCTCGTCCGGCCGTCGCGAGCAACTCGTTGCCGCCCGCCTGCAACGGCAATTCGGGGGGAACCGCCGCGCCATTGAACCATTTGGTAAAAAGCTCGTTGGCGCAGACCAGCCGCCCGGCCCGGTCGGTAATCGCCAGACCGATATCCGACTGATCGGCAACCATTCGGGTAACCGCCCAGTCGTCGGGATCCGCCTGGTCCTGATCGGCGGCGACATTCTCCGGGCGCAGGAAATAGGCAACGCCGGCCAGGCTGAGCACCAGCGCAAAAAAGGCAACAAGCAGGGTGATATTCTGCACCTGCCAGTAGAGCAGTCCCGCCGAGGCCAGAACCGCCAGCACCAGCACCAGTGCCCGGATCCGCACATCGCTTTGCGCCTTGCGCGTGCTGGGATTCAGCAATCCGGCCTTGGGCTGTGCCTTACTCGCCATCGCCCGTCCCGCCAGCGATGGTTTGAGTCAGCCGCCCTTTCCGCTTCCGCGCGATCCACCAGCGCCATCCGAAGGAACTGACCAGATAGCCGATCGCCGCAAAAAATATCGCAAACAGCAAAAAGCCGAAAGCGGTCACGCCCGCTTCGCGCCCCAGCCAGCTCAGCCATTGACCGAATTCGCTCTGGATATGCGTGTTGATCGGCTGGCCGGATGTCATCGCGTCAAATTGCAGGACAAATTTGCCGGTCTGGTTGGCCGCGGCAATCCAGAACGGATAGGTCAGCGGATTGGTGATGAATGTGGTGATCGCCGCAATCGGGACATTGGCGCGCACCGGCAGCGCCAGAAAGACCGCAGCGAATATCTGGCCGACCGGAACCAGAAAGGCCGCCAGCATTCCGAGGGCAACGCCGCGCGGGACCGAACGACGGGTGAACCGCCACAATTCGGACCGCAAAAAGCGATGGGCAATAGGCTTGAGATATTTGTTCCGTTCCATTGCCGCTCGGGTCGGCATCTTGCGCTGGAACCAATGGACCACATACATGATCAGACGAGCGGCAAAATCCTTGTCACGAATATGAGGCCTCGGATCAGCCATGGTCGCGCATCAGCCGGCCCTGCTGCCTTTTCCAGTCGCGATCCTTCTCGGTCTGTCGCTTGTCCGGTGCCTTCTTGCCCTTGGCCAGCGCCAGCTCCAGCTTCGCCCGTCCCTTGCTGTTGAAATAGATGGACAGCGGCACGATCGTCATGCCCTTGCGCATGACCGCGCCGTGCAGCTTGTTGATCTGGCGCCGGCTGAGCAGCAACTTGCGCGGCCGCGTCGGGGTGTGATTGTGCCGGTTGCCATGGCTCCATTCCGGGATATTGGCATTGATCAGCCAGACTTCGTCATCCTTCACCTCGGCGTAACTTTCGGCGATCGTTCCGGAGCCGAAGCGCAGCGATTTCACTTCCGTGCCGGTAAGCATGATGCCCGCCTCGAACTTGTCATCCAGAAAATAGTCATAGCGCGCCCGCCGATTTTCGGCGACGACCTTCTGCTTGTCAAATTCTTCCGGACGCGGTTTTGCCATCAGACCAGCCCAGCCCCTTCCAGAGCAGCGTCGACGGCCTTGCGGCTGGCTTCGGACGGTGGCGTCATCGGCAAGCGCAGCTCGGTCGAGAAATTGTCGAACACCCGCGACATGGCATATTTGATCGGGCCGGGCGAAGCGTCGGAGAATAGCGCCTTGTGCAGCGGATAGAGTACGTCGTTGAGCTCGCGCGCCTTGGCATAGTCACCGGCAGCGCAGGCGGCCTGGAATTCGGCGCATAATTTGGGCGCGACATTCGCGGTCACCGAAATGCAACCGACTCCGCCAGCGGCGTTGAACGCCAGCGACAGTTCGTCGACACCGGACAGCATGACGAAATCATCCGCGCAATTCAGGCGATGCGCGGTGACCCGGTCGAGATCCCCGCTGGCATCCTTGATCGCCACCACGCTGGGAAGCTTCGACAAGGCCGCAACCGTGTCCGGCATGATGTCGGTCACCGTCCGGGCCGGAACATTGTAAAGCACCAGCGGCAGATCGGTTTTTTGCGTCAGCGTCGTGAAATGCGCGGTGATGCCTTCCTGATTGGGCCGGTTATAATAAGGCGCGACCACCAGACCGGCTGTAGCGCCGCATTTTTTGGAGAAATCCAGATGCAGCAGGGCATTGGTCGTATCATTGGACCCGCAGCCGGCGATCACGGGCACCCGCCCGGCCGCCTGTTCAATGCATATTTCGATCACCCGGTGATGCTCGGCATTGGACAATGTGGAAGCTTCCCCGGTTGTCCCGCAGGGCACAAGGGCACTGCTGCCCTGGTCGATCTGCCAGTCCACCAGAGCGCGAAACTGGTCTTCGGCAAACGATCCGTCGCGAAAGGGAGTCGCCAGAGCCGGTATTGAGCCCGAGAACATCTAATAATCCTTTATATTTACCTTGGAAATGGGCAAAGCCGCCACCAAGTCATTTTCATTATTAACGGTGATATAGTTCGCCGTTCAGCGCCTGATAAGGAGCCTAACCGTAAAATGTCCAGCATGGTATCAAGATTTGTTATAGCCGCTCTGCTTTTCAGCCCCGCCACCTGCATGGCCGCCGACAATATCGGCGAACAGATGGGCTGGCAAAAAGAAAGTGCAGGCCTGTCCGATCCAACCGGCGGCAATGCGATTCTGGGCCTCCAGCGCTGGCGCGTGCTGACCCAATCCGACAATTATTCCTTCGAGGATTATGCCGGTTTTCTGGTCACCTTCCCGGGCTGGCCGGAAGATACGAGAATGCAGCGCAATGCGGAACAGGCAATCAATATCAACAGCTTCTCCCCGGCTCGCGTGCTGGCTTTTTTCAACCGATTCGAACCGATCACCAATGCCGGTGCCGCCAAATTTGCGGTCGCCCTGCAAGCGACCGGACAGCGCGAGCTGGCCGACAAGTGGGCCCGGACGGCCTGGCGTGGCGGCACATTGACCGACGAAGATGAAGCGATGCTGATCGCGCGCTTCAGTTCGGTGTTCAGCATCGAAGATCATGACGCGCGCATGGACGCGCTGTTATGGGCGAGAGCGACGCGGGATGCCGCGCGGCAACTCGGCTTCACTTCGCCCCAGCGGCGCCCCGTATTCGCGGCGAGACTGGCTCAGCTTACCGAATCCGCAGACGCCAATGATCAGGCCAGCGCGGTCGGCGCGATTGCTCGCGACGATGCCGGCTATCTGGCCGATCGCGCCCGTTATTTGCGCAACCGCGGCCAAAGCGCGGCGGCGCGGCAGTTGCTCGCTACCCGTCCGGAACTTCGCGTCAAACCCGCCTTGCCGGAAACATGGTTCGAGGCGATGCTGCTCAACGCCAAAGCCGCAGAGAATGACCGGCAATGGTCGACGGCTTATAATATCGCCTCGAAAATCGAGGATGCCTATGCCGAGCCGACACGGATCGCCGACCAGAATTCCCGCGTGCGCGACAGATATTCCGATCTCGCATGGATTGCCGGCACCGCCGCCCTCAACGGCCTGCGCCAACCGGCCAGGGCGGTGCGGATGTTTGACCTTTACGCGCAATCCTATGATTCCCCGAATATCACCTCCAAGGGCTATTATTGGGCGGGCCGCGCCGCTGCCGAAGCCGGACAGACCGAACAGGCACAGGCCTATTTCGAGAAAGCAGCGGCCTTTCCGGACTATTTCTACGGCCAGTTGTCGCTCGAGCGACTGGGACGACCGCTGCCGGAATTCAATCGCAAACCGGCGATCGAAATAACCGAAGAAGACCGCAGGGCCTATGACAGCGAACCGCTGGTCATCGCCGCCAAGGCATCTATCCGTACCGGCCCGTGGCGCGAGCAGATCCGCTTCCACCGGGCGCTCGCCTATAATGCAAAGACTCCCAAGGATTATCTGCTGCTCAGCGATCTCGCGACCCGTATCGGTGCGCGCGATCTCGGCGTTATCAAGGGAATCAGCGCGCTCAGCGCCGGCGTTGGCCCAATCGACGAGACATCTTTCCCGACGATGCAGGTTCCCTTCGGACATGAAGGCAGCTGGACGCTGATCCACGCGATCACGCGGCAGGAAAGCCAGTTTGCCGAAGGCGCAATCAGCCACGCAGGCGCGCGCGGCCTGATGCAGCTTATGCCCGGTACCGCGCGCGAGCAGTCGGGCAAGGCAAACCTGTCCTATAATCTGTCGTCGCTGACCGATGATCCGCAATATAATATCCGGCTGGGCAGCGGCTATATCCAGCGGATGATGGATTATTACGGCGGCAGCTACCCGCTCGCGGTGGCGGCCTATAACGCCGGTCCCGGCAATGTGAACAAGTGGCTGCGCGCCAACGGCGATCCGCGCATGGGCGGCATCGACTGGATTCAGTGGATCGAGGATATCCCGATTTCCGAAACCCGCAACTATGTCAAACGCGTGCTGGAAAATGCAGTTGTCTATGACACAAAAAATCCGCGCGGCCCCACGATCCGCAGCGACACGCCGCTGACCCGCTATATCGGCAAGAATTACAAGGGCTGAGCGCCCGGTCCTCGCATTCGACAAAGGTTGCAGTGAAATATTTCGCACCGGTCTTTTTGACTCTGCTGGCGGCCAGCGCCCTGAGCGCTTGCGCAACTCCGGCGGATCGCCCGGGCAATCCCGGCTTTGTTGCTTGCGCTGACCAGGATCTGGACGCCAATCTGTCCGACAGCCTCTGTCACGAAACCCGCGTCGATCACAGCGCACGGCAGGACCAACCTGCTTCGCTCTTCGTGCGCAAATTCCCCGCGCTTGGCAACCATCAGGGCGAGATATGGCTGATCGCCGGTGGTCCCGGCGAATCCGGCGCCAGTTTCTACGCCGACATCAATTTCTTCAGACAGACATTTGCCGACTATGATGTCATGGTTCCCGATCATCGCGGAACCGGCTATTCGTCAAAATTGTGCATGCCCGAGGAGACACCGGATAGTACCGGCGGGCTGGCACTTGCCAGAGCGGAATGGGGAAGCTGTTTCGGGACTTTATATGCAAACCCGGAAAGAGCCGGCAGTTTCAACCGGCGAAACGCCGCGCTTGACCTCGACACACTTGTATCGACGCTGGGCTCGCAGAACACTACCCTGGTCTATGGCGTCTCATACGGCACGTCGCTGGCGCTTGAATATGCCGGACTGGCGACCAGTGACATCGACGGCATCATTCTCGACTCCCTGACTCCCGAAGCGTCCGATCATCTGAATGGGCTCTCCTACCGATCACAAACCACGAACCAGGTTGGCATGGCCTTGCTTGATCGCTGTGCGACAGACAGCCATTGCAGTCTCGGAACGGAAGCCGTCGAAATCTATCGCGCCTTGCTCGAGAAGCTCGATGCCGGGATAGATTTTCCGGGCATGGAGAGTGTGCCCAATGGTGATCTGCGACAGCTTCTAGGCCTGCTTCTGGATGTACCGAGTGCCCGCAACCGGATTCCGGACATTATCGGAGCGTTGTCGAACAGAGATTCCGACGCCGGACGGCTGATTCTGGATGTCATTCAGGACGCCGAGTCCTATTGGAGCAAGATCAGTCGATTCCAACAGGCGACCTCTTCGATCCCGCTGTCTGCCATTATCACCGGTTCCGAATTTAACAGCCGCCCCGACCTGACGGCCGAGCAACTGGCTTCGGAGAAAGCCAATTTGGGCTTCACCAGCCCCCTTCCCGGCCTGCTGGTGAACAACCGGTTCCCGCTCTATGAACCCCTGCCAGCGCTGGCCCTGCCCGCCACAATGCCACCCATATTGATATTGCAGGGAACATTGGACCCGAAAACGCCTTATGCCACGGCCGCAAAACATGCAGCCAGCCTCCGTGCCAGGGGATCCGTCGCGATGTTGAGCCTGACCGACGCGCCGCATGCGGCCTATATCACCAGCCAGGATTGTCTTGCAAAGCCGCTGGCGCTGTTTGCCGCAAATCCGGAAGCGGTGGCATCGGAAACCTGTGCTCCCGCGGCGACCGCCCTCACTTTCCGTTGAGCGAATGGCGACAAGGAGAAAGCACCCGCTTGCGGAGACTGCGGCTTCGCCTCAATCCTTGACCTCATAGCCAAATGCTTCATGGGCCAGTTCGACCAGCTCCGGATCAGCGTCCGGCAAATGATCCGGCAAGACTGCTTCCAGCGTGTCGGCGACATGGGTCATCGCCGCGATACGCGCGGATTTCTTGTCATTGCCGGCGATCACTTTCCAGGGGGCCCAGCGCGTATCGGTATATTGGAACATGTTGTGCATCGCTTCGAGATAAGCGTCGCGCTTGTCCCGGTTGCGGAAATCTTCGGCGGTAATTTTCCAGCGCTTGTGCGGCGTGTCGAGCCGTTTGGCCAGACGCTTGTCCTGTTCTTCCTGCGTGGTGTGAAAGAACAGCTTCACCAGATTGGTGCCGCCGTCGATCTGCTGCGCTTCAAATTCGTTGATCTCGTCATAACCGCGCTTCCAGTCCGCCGGCTCGCAAAAGCCCTCCACGCGCTCGACCAGCACCCGGCCATACCAGCTGCGGTCGAACACGCCGATTTCGCGGCTGCCCGGCAATTTCTGCCAGAAGCGCCAGAGGAAATGGCGGTCTTTTTCTTCCTTGCTCGGGGCGCCGATCGGCCAGACATCATAATATCGCGGATCCCATTCGCCGGTCATCCGGCGGATCGTGCCGCCCTTGCCCGCTGCGTCCCAGCCCTCGAATACCAGGATCGAGCGGCTGCCGTGAATGATATGCTTGAAATGGATATGCGCCAGCCGGTCCTGCAGCGCTTTCAGCGCCTCGCTATAATCGCCGTCAAAATCGTCATCGGATTCATAGTCGGAAAGATTTATGGTCATTCTCACTCCGTTCGCCATGAACGCACCCCGGCCGGGCGGGCGAGGCACATTCCGTTCAATATGTGCAGCCTTTGACAAGCTCGGCCAAGGCAGGTCAATCTATATCAGACACGCTCCGACGGCCAATCGCCGGCAGATGGTCATTGGCCGCTCTGTCACGCGGTTCCGGTCTGGCGCAATTCCCATTCGTCCAATGCGCGCCGATGATCGCTGACGCGTTGCAGGGATCCGGTCACCTCCGATTTTCCCGGCGCGATCCTGTCCGCTTCCTCGTAGAGGTCCAGCGCCGCTTCCAGATCACCGCGCTGCTCGGCGCAAAGCCCCCTGTTGAAGGTCAGCGAGATATGCACCTGACCGCTTGCCGCCGCCTCGTCCCACATCCGGCAGGCCTCCGCCGCATCGCTCTTGGTCATCCTGATCGCCGCCTTGAAGAAATTGCTTTCGACCTTGGTCATGCCCTTGCGGCTTTCCAATATCCTGATGTCCCGGCGATATTGTCTCGGGGCCAGATCATCGCGAACCGCGCTGGCCGTCGCTGCCACCATCGTCCGGATCACCGACTCGCTGCTGGCGAAATCCTCGTCATCGCCAAAGCATATTGTCTGCTCATGGCTTTCCGGAAAGCTCTCGCTATAGATGCTGCGGCCGTCGCTATAGCGCGTCACCCGCACCTGCGCGCGATAATCGATGATCCGGCGCAGGCAATCCACCCTGATCGACTTGCGGGTGACACATTTGTCCTTGTCATCCCGCTCGACGCAGCGCCGCCGCTTGGCGGTCGTTTCATATTCCTCGATCCCGGCGGTGACATGACCGGAAAGCGACGCGTCCGACGGCACCGCAGCCCGCCCGCCGATGATATCGAAATAATCCTGCCCGAATATCGTGACCGCCGACAGCCGGTCCTCCAGCGCAAAGGCCAGCGCCCGGCCTTCACTGCCACCAAAACGCTCGATCGCAATCGACTGAATATCGACAAATTCGGGAGAACCGGCCGGCGTCATCCCCTCGATTGCCAGAACCTCGGCGCGTGCCGCGCTTGCCACGCCGACCAACGCCATAGTGGTCATGATTGCGGTGCCCCATGTCCTGCTCATATTCATCCCCCCGAAAATGGTCATTCACAAATATCGGCACCAATATGACCAGAATATTAGCTGGCGATGATCAGTTCCGCAATCCGCCTGGGGTCCTGCATCGGCATGAAATGGGTCAGGTCAGGCAGATAGACATCACTCCCGTTGGCAAAACCATCCGCCAGCCCGGGCGGGGTCGGCGACGTGGCAAAGTCAAAAGCGCCGTCCTGCACGAGCTGCGGCGCCCGCAAGATCTTGACGGGCTGCGCAATGCTGTCGATCAGCGGCCACGGATCGACCGAAGCGCTGGTCGCATAGATCGATGCTTCGGTCTGCGGCGGACAGGCCAGGCGATATCCGCCCTGCCCGTCCGGCAGCAGCCCATGTTCGCAATAGTCTCTGAGCACCGCCGGATCCCACAGCCGGTAGGGATGCCGGTCTTGGAACCGCTCCAGCATTTCCTCCGGTCCGGTCCAGCTGTTGCGCCGCTTGGCGACCATCTCGCTGGTACCGCTATAATCGGGCGGGTTCCGGTAAAATTCGCGGGCCATGATCACCGGATCGATCAGCACCAGCCGTTCCAGCAGATCGGGATGGCTGGCCGCCACCTGCACCAGGCAATGACCGCCCATGCTGTGCCCCGCGCCGACCGCAAACCGGATCCCCAGCGACTGCACCAGCTCTGCAGTCGCGCCGCCAACACCATTCCAGTCGGCAATAATCGGTGCATCGCTGCGGCCATGGCCCAGCTGATCCACCGCAATCACATGGGTGCCGGCCGGAAAAGCGGCCACGACCTGATCCCAGCAACGGGCATGAAAGCCGGTGGCATGGAGCAGCAGCACCGATGGCCCCGCGCCCCGCTCGCCCCATTCGAAATAACAGATATCGCCGTGGGACGAGGCAAAATGGTGAAGTTCGGGATTTGTCATATATCTGTTCCGTTAGCCCTGAGCCGGTTGAAGGGCGATTATCGATAAGCGTGGTTCGACAGGCTCACCACTAACGGATTTGAGCCTAGCCTTCCTTCGGCGGCTCGACCACCCGGATATGCAATTCGCGCAGCTGTTTCGCGGCAACCGGGCTCGGCGCGCTCATCATCAGGTCTTCGGCCTTCTGGTTCATCGGGAAGAGCACAACCTCGCGGATATTCGGTTCGTTGGCCAGCATCATCACGATCCGGTCAACACCCGGCGCCGAGCCACCATGCGGCGGCGCGCCATATTTCAGCGCATTGATCATGCCGGAAAATTCGGTGTCGACCTGCTCCTTGGTGTAACCGGCGATCTCGAACGCCTTGTACATGATGTCGGGCCGGTGGTTCCGGATCGCCCCGGAGGACAGTTCGATGCCGTTGCAGACAATATCATATTGCCAGGCAAGGATGTCGAGCGGGTCCTTGCTCTCCAGCGCTTCCAGTTCGCCCTGCGGCATCGAGAAGGGATTGTGCGAGAAATCCATTTTCTTCAGCTCGTCATCATATTCGAACATCGGATAGTCGACGATCCAGCAGAATTTGAACGCGTTCTCGTCGATCAGCCCCAGTTGCTCGGCCGCCCGCGTCCGCGCCAGGCCGGCCAGCTTCGCCGCTTCGGCTTCCTTGCCGGCGGCAAAAAACACGCCATCATCCGGACCACAGCCAAGATCGGCCAGCAGCTTCGCCGTGCCTTCCTCGCCGTGGTTCTTGGCAATCGGCCCGCCGGCCGCGCCTTCCTTCATATTGATATAGCCGAGCCCGGCGAAACCTTCGCCGCGCGCCCAGTCGTTCATCGCATCGAAGAATTTGCGGCTGTTCTTGCCCGCTTCCGGCGCGACAAAGGCGCGCACGGTGCCACCGGTCGAAGTGATCTTGTCGAACAGGCCGAAACCGGAGCCCTTGAAATGCTCGCTGACGTCCTGGATGATGATCGGGTTGCGCAGGTCCGGTTTGTCATTGCCATATTTCAGCATCGATTCCTTGTAGGGAATGCGCGGAAATTCACCGGCGGGCGTTACCGAACGGCCATTGGCAAATTCCTCGAACACACCGGCCAGCACCGGCTCCAGCGTCTGGAACACATCTTCCTGGGTGACAAAGCTCATTTCGAAATCGAGCTGGTAAAATTCGCCCGGCGAACGGTCGGCGCGCGCGTCTTCGTCGCGGAAACAGGGGGCGATCTGGAAATAGCGGTCGAAACCGGCGACCATCAGCATCTGCTTGAACATCTGCGGCGCCTGCGGCAGCGCGTAGAATTTTCCGGGATGAACCCGGCTCGGCACGAGATAATCGCGTGCACCTTCCGGTGACGATGCGGTCAGGATCGGCGTCTGGAATTCGGTAAAGCCCTGATCGGTCATCCGCTTGCGCAGGCTCGCGATCACTTTCGAGCGCAGCATCATATTGGCGTGCACGCTTTCGCGGCGCAGATCGAGGAAGCGATAGCGCAGACGGATATCTTCGGGATATTCCTGCTCGCCGAACACCGGCATCGGCAATTCATCGGCCGGCCCCTGCATGCTGACCGTATCAGCGACCAGCTCGACTTCGCCGGTCGGCAGGTTCTTGTTCACCGTTTCCTCGTCGCGGGCGACAACCTTGCCGGTTACCGTGACGACGGATTCAACCCGCGCACCGTCGAGAATCTTGAAAGCCTCGCTGCCGGTTTCGCTGACGATCTGGGTCAGACCGAAATGGTCGCGCAGATCGACGAACAGCAGATTGCCGTGATCGCGCTTGCGATGGATCCAGCCGGACAGACGGACTTCCTCGCCGACGTGCGAAGAGCGAAGCGCGGAACAATTGTGGGTGCGATATGCGTGCATGATGGACCTTTGGAATTGGGTACTTTCCTCGATGGAAAGATTGCAGGCGTAACACAGGTCTGCGCGCCATTTGTCAAGGGTTGAGATTGCCCGAACGGGCCACTGGCCACAGGGCGCGCGGTCGATAAGGACCGAACAAGCTTATGGTTGCCGACAAGCCGCTATCACCGGCAAAACCTTGCCTTTGACACAAGGCCCCTGCTCGCGTTCAGGCCCGACTGTCTTTCCGATCTTTCAGCGGATAATCCTCGGGCCGAACCGTGGAGACGTTGGGCCGGTCGCTCACTTCTTCCGGAGATTGCCCTCCGGAAGTGTCCTCATTCTCTTCATCTTCCGGGAAAGAGTCAGCTTCGCCATAGGTCCCGCCGGCCTTTCCCGTGTTCATGCCGTAGGAGGTTTCCGGCCGGTGCGGGGTTCCCGGCGCAGCTCCCGGGTTCTGCCGTTCATATTCATGGGAGTGCTCGTTTTTTCTGTTGTCGCTCGTGGTCATGGCGGATTCTCCATTATTTGAGGTCATAAGAGGGTTACGCCATGACCGACTGATGGTTCCGGCCAGCGAGAACAAACTCGGCGGCAGATGGGGAACGAGAAACTGCGGGTATCACTACTGTCTTGGTGCAATAATAGCGATGACCGTGGATCAATCCGGGGCATTTTCCAGACGATCGCATTGGGTTGCCGTACGGGCGGAACACTCAAGGACTGATTGGCAAAATATCGGTTCGCCGCGGATCATCCACCGGACCAGGCCGACACTTCCTCAGACGGTCTGAGCCACAACAACTCGTCCTGATATTAATATTTAACCATTTTGGAATACAATCAGTTGTCAGGAACATAAGATGGCAAAGTTTATTACGGGTCTATTTTTTGGAATTTTCATTGGCGGTTCAATCGTCGCGATGAACCGGGATATTCCCAATGATATCCAATGCGGTCGTTGGAATGTTTTTACAGCGAGCGATTCTGGTCATTGCTCAGACTATTGATATATTGCGGGCAAACCCATTTAGGGTACAGAAATGAAAACTGTGATCGCACGATCATGGCAGATCCAGAACAAATTCAGCGATTGGTCATTCGAACCGCGTTTACGTTTTACGCGAATAGAGGCCATGTGAAAATCTGATGGGCTAGACGAGCGAAGGGACTCCGTCGTCAGGGAATCCGGCACCGAAGGATTCAAATCCCATTTACTAAAATTTACATAGGCGGTCAGTCGCTTAACGGCATATCTTTCGTGCTGTATTTTATCATTCGCTAACTTTTTAAGAATAGGTGGTGATCTTGAAAACATGGGAGTTGTAAACAGTTGAAATTTGAATCGCTCAAGATCGAGGATAGTCTGGAAATAGGCTTACCCGTGGATGATTCGCAAAGTTTCTTTGACCGGATCAGTTCCCGCATCCTGCCTCGGTCAAGTTCAGCAATACCGGATTCTCATGCGCTGAAAGGCAAAACAACAAAAGCACTGCTTCTTTTGCAAAATTACGAAGAGACAAGGCAGGGCTGGTTCTGGTCGACCGACAAGGCAGGAAAGATTACCTACATTACCGAGTCATTGGCCGAGGCCATGAATAACACGCAAAAGGGACTGCTTGGCACGCCATTTTGCGAGCTGTTCGTGACACCCGAAAATGATGTAAATAACCAGAGAAACCTGTCCTTTGTCCTAGCGAAGAAATCAGCATTTAATGAGCTGGAATTGAACGACGCTAGCAGTGGTGAGGTTCGCTGGTGGTCCATTTCAGGTAAGCCGCAACTGGATAAATCCGGTGAATTCATGGGTTATATGGGCAACGGCAAGGACATAACTGCCCAGCAACGGTCGAAAGAAGAAGCCTCCCGCCTGGCGATGATTGATTCCCTGACGGGGCTAGCCAATCGCTCCTCAATGTCGAAAACATTGGAAACAGCCCTGTCGGCTTGCAATCAAAAGAAACGAAGTTGTGCGATCCTTCTCGTCGACTTGGACCGTTTCAAGCAAGTCAACGATACATTGGGACATCTCGCAGGCGACGAACTTTTAAAGCAGGTAGCGCAACGACTAACTAGTATCGTCGGCGACCGGGGGACAGTAAGCCGGATTGGCGGAGACGAATTTCAGATTTTACTCCCGCACATTGAAGATCGGGGAAAATTGGGTGAGTTGGCGCAGGCCATAATCTCCAACCTGTCTCAGCCTTACACAACGAATGGATCCAAATGCAGGATCGGAGCGTCGGTAGGGATTGCAATCAGTCCGTTTGACGGGAAGACAAGTGAAGACCTTATTGATGGTGCTGACCTCGCACTCTATGCTGCGAAAGGTAACGGAAGAGGCCGCTTTCATTTTTTCTCGGAAGGTTTGAAACGGACGGCAAAAGATCGCAGAATTCTGGAAGAAAATCTGCGGGACGCACTGCTGCGGGATGAATTATACTTAACCTACCAGCCCATCGTTAATGCAAAAAACAACACTGTCAGAGGCGTCGAAGCTCTCATGCGCTGGGACCATCCGGAACGCGGCCCAATCTCGCCAAGCCTTTTCATTCCTATCGCTGAAGAAGCAAATCTCATCAAGGTTTTGGGGGAATGGGCATTAAACCGGGCATGCCTTGACGCGGTAAAATGGCCCGGGAACTTCAGAGTTGCCGTCAATGTATCGCCAATTCAGTTTGCCGATAAGAACCTCCCCGGCATTGTAAAGAAGGCGCTGAAGAAATCAGGCCTTCCAGCCGAACGACTCGAATTGGAGATTACCGAAAGTATATTTCTCGGAGGATCCGAAAAAACAGACAAGATGTTCGCAGATCTCAAGAAAATTGGGGTCCGTCTGGCACTTGATGATTTTGGAACCGGATATTCATCCTTGAGCTACTTGCAAACAGCACCCTTTGACAAAATTAAAATCGACCAGAGTTTTGTCAGGGGAGCGACGATTCCAGGATCGCGCAATGGTGCTATTATAGCCGCGATAGTGGCGCTTGCAGAAGCACTGGATATGGAGACCACGGCCGAAGGCATTGAAGCCATGGACGAGCTTGAATGGATCCGCAATCTTAACGTCAGCCATGTCCAGGGCTTTGTTTACAGTCGGGCTGTTCGCCCAGAAGAATTGCTTTCCCTTGTCGAAAACGGGGAATGGATCGTAAAACCGGCCGGCCCGGCAAAATTTCGTCACGACCGCATAACGATGTACCGCAAGGTTCGCGCGATTCACGACAACCATTGCTATTCGCTGATGATACGGAATCTTTCTCCCACCGGCGCGTTGATGGAGGGACTTATGGACGTCCCTGTCGGTACTAAATTCGTAATCGACTTCGGGGAAGGCCAACTGGCTCTCGCTGTCGTGCGGCGCTCGCACAAGCTTCAACAGGGCCTCGAATTCGAGGAAAGACTGGTCAGCGACGGGAACGGAGGCCTATGCACTCGCAGAAGGGTTTCTCCATATCTGATTGCTTCGGCCGGAATGCAGAACCCGGACCAAACAAATGATTATGGTTCCAGTTCCAGCATCCAATCTTCGATCGACTCTCTGCCGGCGTTCTACACCTCAAATGAGAAACTTTAGTTCTCATAGACTGATTTTGACGGCGGTACATTTTGATATAGCTCGCTGAGAAAGTCACGGACGCAGAAACCAGCGGCAACGCCAGGTTCAGACGGGCGCTAAAATATCGACATATGCTGCACAAGCCGTAAAGTTGCCAACATTCGCCCGATATCGGTTGCTCGGTCACCAACGGATATTATGATCGTCACAACAACAGATTTCGTCCTTTACCGATACAGCCCCCCTAATCGGCAATATCAACAGACCACCGAACAAAACGCTTATATCAGCCCCAGCTTGACCAGTTCCTCATTCGCAAAAACCTGCCGGTCCGCAGGATCCGGCATCACTTGTGCCTGCGCCCATTTCCAGTCGGCGAAATTCTGCCCATAATCCCGTTTCACCCGCTGCTCGTCGAGATTGTTGGTCTTGCCCCAGTGGCGGGTGAAGGGGATACCGGCTCCATCCAGCGCTTCGATCACCTTCTTGTAGCCACTGTGGCTCGATTCAATATTGGGTCCGTCAAAGTCGATGACGACATTGTCCGGCCAGTGCGCGGGGGCGAGCAGACCGGCGGCCTGCCGGACGAAGCGTAGGGTGACGACCGTGCCGCCGCCACCGCGCCGGAAATTATTGATTATCAAATCAAAGACTTCGCTCAGCCTGTTGCGGTCAAGTGTAACTGACCCGTTGAACAGGCTGGCGATCGGCGCATGTTCTTCGGTGGTATGCCCCCAGGTGGCGATGGCGGGCGGATCGTCAACATCGCGATTGTCGGGATAACCCTGTTCCATCGCAAATTGCATGATCGCGCCCTTGAACAGGTCACTGTGCGCCATCGCCTTGCCGAGCAGGGTCAGCGCATCATAGCCGGCTCCCATGTCCCGCGGCGGCGGCGGCGGGATATTCGGGTCAAAGGGGCGCTTGTAGAGGAAACGGAGCAGACATTTCTTGTCGAAAGGATCGAAGGGATTGAGAATAACCTGCTGGAAATAGGGACTTTCATTGAGTCCGAAGGCGTTTGAGAATTTCCTGAACTCGCCGCGCGACAGCCAGTCGATATGCTCGCGCTTTATCTTCGCCGCCTTCTGGATATTCTGCACCATATAGATCGGGTCGGTCTCGATCAGCATCGCGGTGACGAAGCCCATCGCGCCGACGTGTAGCTGGGCGGCGGCGAATATCCGGTCGTCGCGGATGATTTCGGAGCCGGTCTGCGCGATGAACGCGTCCGACAGCACGGCTTTTTCGGGCGAGATCCAAAAAATCCGCTCGGGTGTAACCATTTGCACCGCCCGGACATGGTCCTGGATGCCGCCCGCCTGCCAGACGCTGCCATGGGTTCCGGTCGCGCAGGCGCCGGCAAAGCTCTGTCCGTTGCTTGCTCCGCCGGTTCTGAGCGACCGGCCGATTTCTTCGGCACTTTCATACACTTCGTCAACCGTCGCGCCGGCCTGCACCAGCAACAGCGCTTCCGCAGCAACTTCGCAATCTTCATGCAGATCTTTTGCTGCCAATTTATAGGTCCGGTTCAACCGCAATGTTTCGACCAGCCAGCCATCTTCCACCACGTTGATCGGCGACGGAGACCAGCCCGCTCCGACTGGCCGCACCGGAATGTGATATTGCCTGGCTTCCCTGAGCAGGTCCCGAACCGTTTCCGCCACGCCCTTCAGATGCGCCCGACCGTTTTTCTCATCGCCATTGATTAGCTCGATCCGGGCCTTGAGATTGCATTCCGCGGTCTGGTGATAGTTGCTCCAGACCTGCTGACCGAGATTGACGATCCGTGCCATCAGGCTTCTCCCACGTCATGGTCTCCGGCATAACAGCGGTAGGCGATGCTCACCTTCCGGACAAAGCCGAAGCTGAGCAGGCAGATCAGAACGGCCTTGCCGGTCATGAAGAACCGCATGTCGTTGATGCCGAGTTGATAGCAGTCATCGACCTGAAGCGATCGCCCTCTCCGGGACGCGAAGCCCCAGGCCAATATCGTAATCTCAATCGTCTTGCCGCCAACCGGCCGCGGATCGGCGACGGCCAGACAGGCGTCCCCCCACAGCGCCATAATCTGCCCCAGCAAAAGCAGAACCAATACACCGATCAGAACCAGTGACCAAAATGCCATGATTTCCCCCAAATTCTATCCTGGACCCACGAAATGTTTGCGGGATCAGCCGGTCGCTGTATAGCACAAAAATGCACATCCATAATTTGCTGACAACCAATCAGGACATCGCCGATATCTGCGCCCGATTTGCGACCGCAGACTTCGTGGCGGTTGATACAGAATTCATGCGCGAGAATACCTACTGGCCCATTCTCTGCCTGATCCAGATTTCCGATGGCAAGGAAGCCGCAGCTATTGACCCGTTGGCCAAGGGCGTCGATCTCGAACCGCTTATGGAATTGCTGGTCAACAACGAGAATGTCCTCAAGATTTTCCATGCCGGAGGACAGGATGTCGAAATCATCCATAATATCACCGGCAAAACCCCTCACCCGATCTTCGATACCCAGATTGCAGCCATGGCGATCGGACAGAGCGAGCAGATCGGCTATGCCAATCTCGTGGACAGCTGGCTGGGCATCACTTTGGACAAAGGCGCGCGCTTTACCGACTGGTCGCGGCGTCCGCTCAACGCCCGGCAACTGGAATATGCCGTGGCCGATGTTACCCATCTAGCAAAAATTTTCCCGATGATGCTCGACAAATTGCGCGAGACGGGTCGAGGCATGTGGATCAACGCGGAGATGGAAAAGCTCGCCGATCCCGACAATTATGTCAACGATCCGGAAAAATCCTGGCTGCGGGTCAAGTCGCAGGGCCGCAATCTTGAGATGCTGGGAAGACTGAAAGCCATTGCTGCCTGGCGGGAGATCGAAGCCCAGTCCAAGGATCTGCCCCGTGGCCGGATCATGCGCGATGAAACACTGGCGGACATTGCGGCGCATCCCCCGAAAAATCAGTCCAAGCTCGGACAGGTCCGCGGCCTTTCGGCCGGTTGGAAGAATAACGACATCGGCGCACGGCTGATGGACGTCATCGAACAGGCAGAACCGCTGTCGCGTGACGACCTGCCGCAGAAAGTGGGCCGGCGCCCCAAAAATGGCAAGTCCAACGCACTGGTCACAGACTTGCTCAAACTGTTGCTCAAAATCCGCTCGGCTGAAATGAATGTTGCATCCCGCCTGCTCGCTCGCGCCGATGATCTCGAACGCATCGTCGCCGGAGAGCGCGAGAACGTGCCATTGCTCGAAGGTTGGCGCTACGAGGAGTTCGGCCGGGACGCGCTGGATCTGGTCGAAGGCCGTGTCAGTTTTACGGTCAAGGACGGAAAATTGAAGATGACACACCAGCAAGATGGTGACGCAGAATAGCTAAATAACCGTCATCACCGGTTCCAGCCCCAGCATGTTGGCGAGATGCCCGTGCCGTTTGGCAACGACATCACCGTAAAGATGGACGAGTTCGCCGGCTATCCTTAGCTCAAGCTTCTTACCGGACTTGCGAATTTCCGTCTGCTCCAGCGGATTGCGGGTACCGCCGCTGAGCCGCTGCCCCAACCGCATCGCGAGGCCCCATGCAATAGCCCGTCGCGTGGCCGTTTCGCTGGCCAGTTTGCCACCACCGGGAAAGACATCATTGCCGCCGCCGAAGCTGGTAAACAGTGCCTGCCCCAGCATCTCTCTTTCCGGTCCGGTGATTCCCACCCAGTTGCCGTGCAATCCGACTTCCAGGCCCCGTTCCGCACGAAAATTGGGATTGGCGCGCCAGGCGACATCTCCAAGATTGCAAGCAGCCTGACGGATGCGATGCCATTCGACCGGATCGTCCGAGAAAATATCGGCTATCCATTTGCCCAGCAATTTGCTGTTCGCCGGAAACCGGGCTTGTGCCGCGCCGGCATCCTCTGTCGCCAGCAACAGCGGGTCGCGCGCCGCTTCCTGCTTGCTGACAGTGTGATATAGCATGCCTTCCCGCACGCCATAGGCCGATACGACCATTTTGCTGCTGTTCAGATAGCGGACCAGCATCGACAATAGCCAGGCTGCGTCCTTGAGCGTCGGTATCCGTGAGCTGGACAACCCCGGCACATTTTTCAGTTTGTCCTTGTTCAGTTGTGCCAGACGGCTGACGAGCCGCTGCGCGCGCCGCGGTTCCATTTCATAATTGTGGATGACCGGCAACGGATACTGACTGTCAAACATATCCAGGCGCGCGAGCGATCGCCAGGAGCCGCCAACAAGATAGAAAGGCAGGTCTTGTGCCTGCTTTTCCCACCCGGTTTTTTTCAACATCTTGCGCACTTTGCTCTTGAGCGCATCCTGCCCCTTGGCCCGCAGATCGGCAACTCTCAGCACTCCCAATGGAAAGGAAAACCGCTCCAGCACTTTGCCCTTGTCCACCATCGCCAATTCCAGGCTGCCGCCGCCAAGATCGCCGACGATTCCCTTTGCATCCGGTATCCCGGATATCACACCAAGCGCGGCCAGTTCCGCTTCTTCCTCGCCTTGCAACACCGCAACATCATAGCCGATGTCGCTGGCAATTTTCAGCAAGTCCTTGCCGTTGCTTGCGTCCCGCACCGCTGCCGTGGCAAAACTCTGGATATTGTCGACTTCCATTTCAACGCAAAGACGGTAAAATCGCATCATCCCGCGGGTAGCAAGCGCAATCGAATCCTTGCCGATTGCGCCGGTCGTCGACAGTTCTTTCCCGAGCCCTGCCATAACCTTTTCGTTGAACAGAATGGCCGGAACTCTCGCAGGACCCTGATAGACGACCAGTCGGATGGAATTGGAGCCGATATCAACAATTGCTGTCCGCCGATTGGATCTCCGTTTTTTCTTCTGCTCCAACCCGGGCGCTATATTTATATCTGTCGGCAATCCGCTCACACCTTTTTCTTCCGACGACGCAGGCTCAGACGCGGGACCGCATTGCTTTTCTTGAGTGCCTTGCCGCGTCCGGAAAGTGACGGATTCGTCATGAAATAGCGGTGGAGATTAAACGGCTTGCTGGACGGCTCTACCCGCGCATAACTGCCATCGGCGTTGAGCTCCCAGCTTTGCTCATCGTCGATCAGATTGGCCACCATGACCTGATCCAGTATCTGGTCATGAACGGTCGGGTTTGTGATCGGCATCATATATTCAACCCGCCGGTCCAGGTTTCGCGGCATCCAGTCCGCCGATGAAATATAGAGCTTTGCTCCATCGTTCGGCAATTCCCTGCCGTTGCCGAAAGCCCAGATACGGCTGTGTTCAAGGAACCGGCCAACCACCGACTTAACCCGGATATGATCCGACATCCCCGGCACATCAGGCCGAAGGCAGCAGATTCCCCGGACCACCAGATCTATTTCTACCCCGGCATTGCTTGCCTGATATAATTTCTCGATCAATGCCGGATCGACGAGCGAGTTCATCTTGGCCCAAACCATGCCAGGCTTTCCGGCACGAACATTGGCAATTTCCTGATCAATCAGACCCATCAGATCGTTGCGCATGTCCCGCGGTGACATTGAGATCAGTTCGAGGGCCTTTGGTTCGACATAGCCTGTAATATAGTTGAACAATTGCGCCGCGTCCCGCGATGCCCTCGGGTCCGCGGTGAAGAAGCTGAGATCGGTATAGATTTTCGCGGTTATCGGATGATAATTGCCGGTGCCGAAATGACAGTAGGTGCGATAGCCTTCCTGCTCCTTACGGACGACCATCGATATTTTCGCGTGGGTCTTCCATTCGATAAATCCATAGACGACCTGCACACCGGCGCGTTCCAGCGCGCTCGCCCACAACAGATTCTGCTCCTCGTCAAAGCGCGCCTTGAGTTCGACAATTGCGGTCACCGATTTACCAGCTTCCGCTGCATCAATCAGCGCCCGGATCACGGCCGATTGCTTGCCCGCACGATATAGAGTTTGCTTGATCGCAACCACATCGGGATCGGCAGCCGCCTGGCGCAGGAATTCGATAACCACCTCGAACGATTCATAGGGGTGATGAACCAATATGTCCTTGTCCCGGATCGCGGCAAAACAGTCACCACCATGATCACGAATACGCTCTGGAAAACGCGGGCTATAAGGCGTGAATTTAAGATCCGGCCGGTCCTCATCGACCAGGATATCAAGATCACCGACGCCGACCAGACCATTGATGCGGCTTTCGGTGGCGCCGTCATCCAGCAAATTCTCGCGCAGCATTGCAATCACGGGTTCGGCAAGATTCGGTCCCATTTCGAGCCGGATGACATCTCCGCGACGACGACGCTTTATCGCACTGCGGAAATAACGCACGAGATCTTCCGCTTCTTCCTCTACCTCGATGTCGCTATCCCGTATGATCCGGAACAGTCCGCTATTCTTTACCGCATAGCCCGGGAACAGAATATCGGAAAATTCCTGAATGGTCGTTTCGACCGAAACATAAATAGCCGATTCGCCAGGCAGACGTATGAAGCGTGGCAGTCCGGACGGGATCATTACCAATTCTCTGATGCCCTGATTGTCCGATTGCCGGACCAGATCAAAAACGAGGCTCAGGCCCTTGTTGGGAATGAACGGGAAGGGATGCGCCGGATCAAGCGCCTGCGGAGTGAGCACCGGGAATATCTGGTCAATAAAATGCTGTCTCAGCCAAGTTTTTGACGGATCAGGGAGGTCGCCTACCGCCGATACGACGATATCCTCGTTGGCAAGCGTTTTGGAGAGGGCGGCCCATACCCGCTGCTGATGTTCAATAAGCGAATCCGTCCGGGCCGCTATGGCTTCCAACTGCTGCGTAGCGGTCAGGCCATCGGCTGAACGTTCCTCGATGTTCTGGCGATATTGCCCAACCAGTCCGGCAAAGCGGACCATGAAAAATTCGTCCAGATTGCTGCCGGATATCGACAGAAAGCGCAATCGTTCAAGCAGAGGATGGGCGCTGTTCTCGGCTTCTTCAATGACCCGTTCGTTAAAACCCAACCAGCTGATTTCCCGGTTGAAATAGCGCTTGCTGTTAACTTCGGAGGATGCACTGCCGACCGCATCTGCGGCTGAGATATCCGCTTCCGGTGATTCTGCAACTGGGTTATCCATGAGCTAAATATCCACCTTCTCGTCGTCGCCATCGAAATGGCGGAGCGCCAGTTTCGCGATTGCCAGATTTATCGGTTTTCTGGACTCGATGGCAAGCGCGTCCATTTTTTGTGCCATCTGTCGCACCATGGCATAGGTTCGGACCATGCGCTTTTCCAGATAACGCAGCGCGTCTTCGGATATCGTCAGCCCCCGTATCGCGAAATATTTCTGAAACAGCCCGTCGATCATCGCCTGATCGGGCGGACCGATTTCCATATGTAGGGATGCCGCGAGACGGGATTGCAAGTCCGGAAGCGAAATCTCCCAGTCAGAAACAGGCTTTGCTGACAAAAGCAAAAGCGGCCTTTGCTCCTCGTTGGCGCGATTCCAGAGATGAAAAATCTCCGTATCGTCATAATTCTCAGCATCGTCGAGGAAGAGCCCATCAGTTTCCGCTTCAAACGCCGCTGCCATTGTGGTTTTTCCGGAGGCTGCGGGGCCGGTTAGGATCATCGTGTGATGCGTCCATTCCTGCCAGTTTTCCAGATGTCGATGCACCCCTGCATTGGCAGCGGTCACCAGATATCCGGCCTGTTCCGGTGACGGTGTCTGCTCAAGAGGTAGGGCTATCTGACTCACGGTCTCGCTACATTACTGTCCGGAGCGACTGATACGCAAGGCGCCCGCTCCCTGCTGGACTTGCCAGCCCTGTGCCCGAAGGGCCTGAGCCAATGTGGAAATATCACCCCTGTAAGTCACGCTCATGACCGAAACGCCACCGAGTGCAAGACTGGACGTGGAAGCGGAAGTGACCCCTGGTATCGCTCGCACCGACGCTTCGCCGCGTCCGACTGCGCCCACATCCGGAGTGTCGAACTGCAACGAGATGCTGGTCGCAGCCGAAGGCGCCGCCACCGGCGCTTCTCCACCCGATTCGGACGAGGCAGCCCCGGATTCAGTTGCAGCACCATCTGTCTCGCCAACCTCGGCAGCCAGATCGTCTTCAAGCTCGAAATCGTCCAGATTCAGTTCATCCAGATTGAACGGGTCCTCGATAATGAGCGACTTGTCGGTTTTCAGGATGCCGCGCGACAGAGCACTCGAATAGATATTGTCCAGGCGGGCTATGCCCTGATCCATCATTTTGGGAATATCTTCGCTGCGGCCTACTTTCAGCGTAAAGCTGTCGATATAGCGATTGTCCGGACCGTAGCGGGCAGTGAAGCGGGCGGTGACCGGTCCACCGGGATATTTATAGGTTAGCCGTACGATCGGAATAATAACATCAGCGGCGCCAAACTGATCGAGAATATTGCGCCACCAGCGTCGACTCGGACGGTTGGCCTGCCCTGCCGTCAGCACCAGCGATTCGCTGTCGGATCCATAGGGGCGCACATAGTCGATCGCGCTGTCACCGGAACGGAAACGGGCCCAGGCCTTTTGCCATTCGGTCCGATTTTCGAACACTTGCGGGGATCCTCCGCTCCACATGATCGGCAGCACCAGCAATGGCGGGGAACGCAACCGCCGTCCGCCAACACCTAGGATCGATCCCGTTCTTGCGCGATCGAACATCACGCCGAGCGTGGCAATATAGCGCTTGGGACCGATCTGCTCCTGCTCCACGATGATTGCAGAAACGATTGTATTGAGCGTTCCATCAGGCAAACCGGAGGTTTCGCCGCCCTGGGTGCGCTTGTAGAGCATCTTCCAGGCTTTACGCTGCGCTTCTTCCCAACCTTTTTTACGCGCATCAAAGGCATTGTCGCCATGAACATCAACTTCCACGCCCATCACCTCGAAATCGCCAGTGCTGGCGAGCGGAGCAACGCCGCGTTGCGTGCCTTCAAGCTGGGCATAGACGACCGCTCCCGCGAGGATGGTCACGACGGCAATGGCAGCAGCTATCTTGGTCCGGAAGTCACTCAAAAAACTCATTTGCGCCCTTTTGACGATTATGGCGTGGAAATCCAGCCGCGACTTGTCTAATCGCTCAAGCTATGAGTGAAAAGCAAAATGAGCCGGATTCTTACACCTATGCGAAAGCCGGTGTATCCATCGAAGCGGGCAATGCCCTGGTCAAGGCGATCGCGCCTTTGGCAAAAGCCACGGCGCGCCCTGGGGCCAATGCCGAACTTGGCGGTTTCGGAGGTTTTTTTGATCTGAAAGCAGCCGGCTATGAGGATCCGTTGCTCGTCGCGGCCAATGACGGTGTGGGCACGAAGCTCAAGCTGGCGATCGATTATGATCGCCACGACACGGTCGGCATTGATCTGGTTGCCATGTGCGTCAACGATCTGATCGTACAAGGCGCCGAGCCTTTGTTCTTCCTCGACTATTTCGCCACCGGCAAGCTGGAGAACGGCATTGCCGAAAGGGTTGTGGCGGGGATCGCGGAGGGCTGCAAGATGTCCGGTTGCGCCCTCATCGGTGGCGAGACGGCTGAGATGCCGGGCATGTATGCCGATGGCGACTATGACCTTGCCGGATTCTGCGTGGGCGCGGTGGAACGCGAAAAGGCAGTGACCGGCATGATGGTCGATTCGGGCGATATTTTGCTCGGGCTCGAATCTTCCGGCGTTCATTCCAACGGTTTTTCACTGGTCCGGCGACTGGCGGCCGACAAGGGATGGAAAATGGACCGCCCCGCCCTGTTCAATCCGGATATATTACTGATCGAAGCCCTGATCGCCCCGACCCGGATTTATGTAAAATCATTGCTGCCATTGATGCAGTCGGGCCGGATCAAGGCGCTCGCCCATATCACTGGCGGCGGGCTGCTGGAGAATATCCCGCGCGTGCTGCCGGATGGCATGCACGCCCATGTTGATGCCTCGAGCTGGGATCAGCCCCGTCTGATGGCGTTTTTGCAGGCACAGGGCAATATCGAGCCGGAAGAAATGGCCCGGACATTCAATTGCGGCATCGGCATGGTGTTGGCGGTGTCGCCAGCAGAAGCGGATACCGTCATGGCGGATCTCGAAGCGGCTGGCGAAACGGTCCACAAGATCGGTGATATTCGCGACGGTGCCAAGGGCTGCTCGGTGGCCGGCGCCCGTGGCATATGGTCGGCAACCGACGACTGGACCGCCACCCACAATGGCTGAAAAAGCCAAACTCGCGATATTAATTTCCGGCCGCGGATCGAATATGGCGGCACTGCTCTACGCCGCAAAATCACCCGACTGCCCCTATGAAATAACGCTGGTGGCATCCAATGATCCCGGTGCTCCCGGCTTGAAACTGGCCGAAGCAGAAAGCATCCCGACCTTCGCGCATCCGCACAAGGGCTTGGCGCGTGAAGCGCATGATGCAATCATCCATGATGCTGTAATCCGGTCCGGCGCCCAATATGTCGTGCTGGCTGGCTATATGCGGATCCTGAGCGACGATTTTGTCCGCAAATGGATGGATCACATGCTCAATATCCACCCCAGCCTGCTACCCAAATATAAGGGTCTCGACACCTATCAACGTGCCATTGACGCTGGCGACAAGGTGGCGGGGTGCAGTGTCCATCTGGTCACGCCCGAGCTGGATGACGGGCCGGTACTGGCCCAGACCGAAGTAGCCATCCTTGCCGATGACGATGCTGACCGGCTGGCAAGCCGGATTTTGATTGCCGAGCACCAGCTTTACCCCGCTACCGTTGCCAAATATGTCACTCGGCAGGCCGATCCGGACTGGATTCTGGCGCAGGTGCGCGAACGTGCGCTGGCGCTGGAAGAAACCCACGAGCGGGCCAGCTTCGGCGCCCCCGGCTGGCGAGTTGGCAGCGAGAAAAGCGGAAAATATTTTGCCTATTTCGCGCAAAGTCATCATGGCGAAGCCAGTATCGCTTTGCTTGTCAAGACCACCAGCCTGGACGAACAATCTGCCCTGCTCGAAGCTGAGCCTGACTTATATTATCTACCCAAATTTTACGGGAAATCCGGCTGGATCGCGATCCGCCTCGACACCGGCCGCACCGATTGGGACCATATCGCCAGCCGGCTGTACAGCAGCTGGTGTCAGGTAGCACCAAAACGGCTCACCAAGATGATCGCAATCGCGGAGCAATTCTAGAAAAAGTAAATCACGGGCTGAAATTCTTTGGACAACAAGGAGGAGGGAGAACTGTCATCCAAACAAGGTTTGCGGCCCGAATTGGGGAAGTGAATTCCAGCCCGCGATGCACTATCAGAGATAGACCCTTGCCAGCATATATTCCATACGGCCCTTGGACCGTATGACCAGCTGATCACATTCCCGCTTCAACCGCCAGGCGGACCATGTCCGCCGCGCTTGGCACATCCAGCCGCTTCATCAGGATCGACCGATGCATTTTCACGGTTCGCTCGCTGAGGTTCAGTTCGTGGGCAATCTGCTTGTTGAGCAAGCCCTTGGCAATGAACTGCAGCACTTCCCTTTGACGTTTGGACAGGCTTTTGACGATCTCGACAGCCCGCACCCGGCGCGCTTTCGCCAGAGTTGGCACATCAGCATCGATTTCCACCTGCGATCCCAGAAAATATTCCAGCTCGCCCTCTTCGTCAAACAGGGGAGCGACCAGCACTGCATTCTGGAACGGCGTACCATCCTTCTTATAATTCAGAATCTCGACCAGCACGGATTTTTGCTGCCGCACGCCGCGCCTGATCTCCTCGGTCAGCCAAGGTTTGGTTTCCTCGCCGGACAGAAAACGGCAATTGCGACCGATAATGAAATCCCGGTCATAGCCCGTCAGTTCCACGAACGCGTCGTTAGCCGCAACAATCGGATTATCCGGCAAGCGCGGATTGCTGACGACCGAGGCGATCGGACTGTGCTCGATCAGCCCCATGACCGAGGCCGCTGGCAAATCCGATCGAGTAATCGCGATCTGTTTTTTCATGCTCGAATTCTGCTCGCGCTCCATTCGTTCAGGCTACTCTACAAATATGGTTCAAGGCAAGCACGGAGCGCAGCAGGAATACAGCGGCCGTCGCCTGAACCGAGCTGCGGCCCACCCCGTACACATCGCTCTACGTCAGGCGCGACGGCTCTGCTATTCTTGCGGACCGCAACAGCATCATCTTGCCCGCATCCCATATGCTCAGGTCAGCAACGAAACATTGCCTCCCGCGGCGGTCGTATCGATACAGACATGTCGTTCCACCAGACACTGCTGGCCGAAATCCTCTTCGGTGATGATCGGGATCAACCGCCCGTCACGGTTTGCAAGAGCCTTGCGAATGCTGCGTATATCCTCGCTTTCACTCCAGCAGACCACAGCATCAAACCCGGTCAGCGCGGTCAGCGCATCTCGCGGGACAAATCCGTCCAGACTTTGTTCTCCTGTAGCGCCGGGAGCGCAGATCAGTGCCACACATCCCTGCTGCCGCGCCGTTTCTGCCTGCCGTGCAGCATCTTCCGGCGTCGGGCCGAGGCACAATATCGTTCCCCGCGCATAGGTGAACAGCTCGTTCGACTCCCCGGTCGGACCGGGCATCATCTCTGAACCGCGGGGTCGCATGTCGATTGCCGGGAGATCGTCGAGGGCCGCCTGGACCTTCCCGAGGCTCAGGTCGTCACCACGGTCCACTGCCGATACCGGTCTGGCCCCAGCATGGAAGCGCGGCAGATAATGCGGGCCACCGGCTTTGGGGCCGGTGCCGGAAAGCCCCTCCCCGCCAAAGGGCTGCGAGCCGACAACCGCGCCGACCTGGTTACGGTTCACATAGATATTTCCGACCTTCAACGCGCTGGTCAGCTTGTCAATGCGCCGCTCGATCCGCGTCTGCAGGCCAAAGGTCAGACCATAGCCGCGATTGTTGATATCTCCGATGATATTGTCGAGTTCGTTATTTTTGAAGGTCGCAACATGCAGAACCGGACCGAAGATTTCCTCTTCAAGATCGTTAATTCCGTCGACCCTGATAACCGCCGGTCCGACAAAATGGCCTTCATCCGGACAATCCAGCTGCTTCAGCAACCTGCCCTCTTTCCGGGCGGTCGCGACATGATCGCTGATCTTGTCATGTGCCGCCTGATCGATGACCGGCCCGATGTCGGTGGACAGCCACCAGGGATTGCCCATCTCGGTCGCATCCATGGCACCGTAGAGCATGTTCAGAAACGGTTCGGCGACATCTTCGTGGAGATAAAGCACCCGCAATGCGGAACAACGCTGGCCTGCCGACTGAAAAGCCGAAGTTATGATATCGCGAACCGACTGCTCGGGCAAAGCGGTCGAATCCACGATCATGCAGTTCAAACCACCTGTTTCGGCGATCAGCAGCGAGTCCGGCCGCCCGTTTTCGGAGATATTCCGGTTGATTGTCTGCGCGGTTGCGGTCGAACCGGTAAAACAGACGCCGTCGATACGGGCGTCACCGCTGATCGCAGCCCCCACCGTCGCGCCGGCACCCGGCAGCAGTTGCAGGGAAGCGGCAGGTACACCGGCTTCATGAAGCAAATTGGTAGCGAGCGCCGCAATCAGCGGTGTCTGATCCGCCGGTTTCGCCAAGACCCCGTTGCCGGCAGCGAGAGCCGCGGCCACCTGACCGGTAAAAATCGCCAGCGGAAAGTTCCACGGCGAAATGCAGCTTATAATGCCGCGCGGTTCACTATCGGGATATTTCTCCGCTTCCTTGGCATAATAACGCAGAAAATCCACGGCCTCGCGCAATTCCGCGATCGTATCGAACTGCGTTTTGCCGGCCTCCCGCGCCAGCAAGGCAAAAATTTCGCCATGATGAAGTTCGTAAAGATCGGCAGCCCGTCGCAGAATAGCCGCACGTTCTGCGACTGGGGCATCCCAGACGAGCGCATCTTCTATGGCTTCGAGCGCCTGCTTCTCATCTGCTTCGATCACTTCGCCGACCTGCCCATCCACGCGCGCGGGATTTAGTATCTTTCGCGTGGTTCCGCTGGTCACCGGCCGCACGGTGATCGGGGATGAACGCCACAATTTTTCGCCAAATGGCGCGCGTTCCCCGACATAATCGTTCATGTCGGTGCGATTGGCCAGGTCCCAGCCTCGTGAATTGACGCGCTCCGGCTGATAGAGATCAAACGGCTTGATGATCTTGGACTGGCTGGACTGCATGTCGGCCTTCAGCGTCTCGAACGGATCGGTAGCAATCATTTCGGCCGCCACGGCATGGTTGGCGAGCTGGTTCACGAATGATGAATTAGCACCATTTTCAAGCAATCGCCGGACCAGATAGGCGAGCAGTTCGCGGTGCTTGCCAACCGGCGCATAAATACGCGAGCGGACTTTCTCATTACGCAGCAAGGCGTCGTGCAATGTCTCGCCCATGCCGTGCAGCCGCTGGAATTCGAAATCCTGCTGGTTGCCCGCCATCTCCAGAATCGCCGCAACGCTGTGCGCGTTATGCGTTGCGAATTGCGGATAGATGCGATCGGTCATTTTCAGCAACTGCGACGCGCAGCAGATATAGCTGATATCGGTCGCCGATTTGGTGGTGAATACCGGGAAGTCGGGCACCCCGTCCATTTGCGCGCGCTTGATCTCGCTGTCCCAATAAGCACCCTTGACCAGACGAACCATGATCTTTCTGTCGAGCTGGGTGGCCAGCGCATATAACCAGTCGAGCACGAAGCTGGCGCGCTTGCCAAAGGCCTGGACGACGACGCCGAAGCCGTCCCATCCGGCAAGCCGCGGATCGCTGAGCACCATCTCGATCATGTCGAGCGATATGCCCAGACGATAAGCTTCCTCCGCGTCGATATTCAGGCCGACATTGGCATCGCGGGCAGCCCGCGCCAGTTCTCCGACCCGTTCGGCAAGAGCTGGAACCGCATTGGCCTGCTGACTCATCTCGTAGCGGGGGTAGAGCGCCGACAATTTAATCGAAAGCCCGGGATTTTCCCGCAAGTCATCAGATACGGCAACCTTGGCAATCTCATTGATCGCATCGGCATAAGCGGCGAAATATTCATCGGCGCCTTCCTGCGTGATCGCGGCTTCGCCCAGCATGTCATAGGAATAGGTTGCGCCCTTGGCCTTCCATTTCTCCGCCCGCTTCAGAGCCAGCTTCATATCCTCGCCGAGCACGAACTGATTGCCGAGTTCCTTCATCGCCTGGCGCACGGCCAACCGGATGACCGGCTCGCCCAGACGCTTGATTGCCCCGCGCAGGGCGTCCAGCGGTCCGCGGCTTTCCGGCTTGTTTATGACACTGCGCGTCATCTCCAGTGCGTAGGTCGACGCATTGACCAGCGAGCTTTCCGACTGGCCGACATGTTCGCGCCAGTTTGAGGGACCGATCTTGTCTTCAATCAACGCGTCAATCGTCTGGTTGTCCGGCACGCGCAACAGTGCCTCGGCCAGCGTCATCAGCGCCAGCCCCTCATCGGTCGACAGGCCATATTCGCCCAGAAAACTCTCTGTCAAAGTCGGTCCGGAAGCACTTCGCACATCGCGAACAACCTGAATGGCCCGCTCCTGAATCCGCTTGCGGGTCTGCTCGTCCGGCGCAAAGCTGGAAATCAGGTAATCCAGCAGCTCGTTCTCATCGCTGCGGTGGTGCGTCCGAATTTTTTCCCGGTAGTCCATCAGGGTGTTCATGGGGCAACGGCTTTCTAGTAAATTTGATTATTGGTTTCGATCGGGTGAAGAATGTCTTTGTGAGACCGGACGGCGATCGATCACCTGATTCTGCTGATCCGTTCGGCCGGTTAGCAGCAAATATCGCACTTACAGTAACAAAGGCAACCTTTGTGAAATGGCCCGCGCGCGCTTTACACAAACATCCGCTTTTCTTTTCTGTGGACTTTGTCCCAAAGCCTGAGTTTTCCAGACTTTTCGATCCAGCAGCGGCGCTACCAGTGTGACCTTTCGATTTTGCCCCTTACAGACCTATGCGCTTCATACTGGTGCACGAACCCGTCCCTCCTTTCCCGACTGTCCAAGAACCGGGCCAGCACTTCGTGTTGGGCCGGTGGAGAGGATAAGTGATTGGCAAGAATGCAGGAAAGGACTGTTTGCCGCAAACCGCGAGTTTGCACGGCAACGGCCTGCTGGATCCACCCTTACGCAATCAGGCCGCGTGTCCAGTGCAACAGACCATCTGAAAGCACGTTTTTCCTTTATCGAAAAAGCACGCTCGAAATGGTCAGGACACTACACCCTCGACCACCGATTTGGCATTGTCGACCCGGATGGCCGCGCCGTTGATGAACTTGCTTTCCTCGGACGCCAGAAACAGCACGGTATTGGCGATATCATCCGGTTCACCCAGTGCGCTGGGAGCCGGTCCCTCGCTGGAGGGACGAAGATCGTCGCGGCCCATGACCTTGGGGCCAATCGCCTCGACCATCGGGGTCAATATACCGGCGGGATGGACGCTGTTGCAGCGAATATTATATTTGTTGTTTGCACAATGAACGGCGACGCTGCGCGTCAGGCTTTCGATTGCACCCTTGGCCATCGCATAGGCCACGACAATCGGTTCGCCGATGATCGAGGCGATCGAGCACATGTTGATAATCGCTCCGCCACCGGAAGCCTTCATCGCCGGCACCGCATATTTGCATCCGTAAAAGGCACCGTCGGCGCTGACCGCCATCACAAAATTATACTCTTCTGCCGTTTGCGTTTCGATCGTGCCCGGCTCGACCACGCCAGCATTGTTGACCAGAATATCGAGCCGGCCGTGGCGTGAGACAACATCGGCAATCAAATCTTCCCAACCCCGTTCGTCGCGGACATCCTGCAGTTGAAATTCCGCCGCATCGCCGATTTCTGCGGCTACGCGCTTGCCATTTTCCACGTCCATGTCGGTCAGGATGACCGTCGCACCCTCGCGCGCGAATATCCGGGCATCGGCTTCACCCAGCCCCTTGGCCGCGCCTGTTATTATTGCCACTTTGCCTTGCAGTCTGCCCATGCTCTATCTCCTCAACAGTCATTGCGGTGAAGGCTAGGACCAGAGTCGAATTATAACGACTGACAAAATGAGGAGACAACAGGAATGTACACTTTGGAACAGCTGTCGGCCCGCGAAGAGATTCGCGATATCCTGCACCGCTATTGCAAGGGGATTGATCGCCGCGACTGGCCGCTCGTGCGCTCCTGCTTTGCCGACGACCATGTCCACAAACATGGTGATTATGAAGGGCCACCCGATGAATTTATCGGCTTTGCCAGTGAGACGCTAAAGAATATTCCCGGCACCCATCATTCGATCTCGAATGTTCACATCGACCTGTCCGAAGACGGAGAAAGCGCCACAACCGAAGCCAATTTCGTCGCCTATCACTATATTGAGGCCGGCAATCCGGACTTCCATGCGTGCCACGGCAGCAGCAAAGCCACCGACTGGATCGTCGCTGGCCGTTATTGCGACCGGCTGGAGCGGCGCGACGGCGCGTGGATCATTGTAAAGCGCGAAGCCTTCCACGACTGGGAACGCTCGGAAGAAGCAACGGCGGCGGCGATAACCGAAGGGCATCACGCAGCGGCTGGCTAGCTTTGCTGCTGCCCCGGGCTCCGGCGCAATTTTCAGGGAGAACGTCGGGCTGCAGGCTCTAAACCAGCAGATAGCCGCCATCGACCGTTATGATCTCTCCGGTCATGAACGCTCCGGCGTTGCTGGCCAACAACAGTGCCGGTCCCATGATATCCTCATCATGCCCCCAGCGGTGCAGCGGGATCATTGCGATTTCCCGCTCATATTGCTCTTTATCCTGCTCGACCAGGCTGGTCATTTTGGAATGGAAACGTCCCGGTGCGATCGCGTTCACCCGGATATGATCATCAGCCAAGAGACTGGCCATATTGCGGGTGAGCTGATGAATGGCGGCCTTGGACGTACCATAGCTGATCCCGCTTGCGGCGCTTCCCATGATTCCGGCTATCGATCCGATATTGATGACGGAAGCGCTCTTTTCTGGGGTTGCACCTGCCTTCAACAGGGGCAAAAGCTGCTGGGTGAGGAAGAACGGCGTTTTCACATTCAGGTCCATGACCTTGTCCCAGCCGATTTCGGGGAATTCTTCTATCGATGCCGTCCAGCCGGTCCCGGCGTTATTGACCAGCACATCAATATGGTCTTCCCGTTCTGCCAGCGCGGTCGCGAAGGCTGCAATTTGTTCTCCGTTGCTCATATCACCGGGCAGCGCAACACATTCGCCATGCTCATTCAGAGCGGACAATTCCTCGGCGGTCTGCCCGCATTCTTCAGGCTTTCGAGCCGTGACATAGACCCGTTTGGCGCCTGCCTGCAGAAAGGATCGCGCCATGGCTTTTCCAAGACCCCTGGAGCCTCCAGTGATCACGCAGATTTTGTCCTGCATCGAAAATAGATTGAGCGTCATGAGGGATCCTTCTTTCATATCAGCCGCAAGTTTGGGGACAGGCTACACGCAAATCCGATCGATTGTCAGGAAGTTTCGATCGGACCGATCGTCCTTGCCTTGTCCAAGGCCGAAAAAAGCCCGGCTGCAAGAGCTGCAACCGGGCATTTTTTTATAGTCAGAAATGCGTCCGGACTAGCCGACGATTTCGTCTTCGTTGAAGAAATAGGCGATTTCGATCGCTGCATTTTCTTCGCTGTCCGAACCATGGACGGTGTTGGCTTCGAGGCTTTCGGCCAGTTCCTTGCGGATCGTGCCGGGAGCGGCGTCTGCAGGATTGGTCGCGCCCATGATGTCGCGGTTGGCCTGCATCGCATTCTCGCCTTCAAGAACCTGTACGACGCACGGGCCGCTGATCATGAAATCGACCAGTTCGCCGAAGAACGGGCGTTCCTTGTGCACCGCGTAAAAGCCTTCGGCCTGTTCGCGGGTCATGTGGATGCGCTTGGATGCGACGACGCGCAGGCCAGCGTCTTCCAGCATCTTGGTAACGGCGCCGGTAATGTTGCGGCGGGTAGCGTCGGGTTTAATGATCGAAAATGTCCGTGTCACGGCCATGATAAAGCTCCATAAATATAGGGATAGTCAAAAGTTGCGCCGCCCTTAGCCGCTGCACTGCACCATGGCAAGTTTTCGATGGTGTCGCGTCCGTCTTGGCGCTCAATTGCGCAGCATTCAGGGACCCTCGACCCAGCGACCACCGTCCTGCTTCCAGTAGCGCGGGGTGACATCTGCCCGGGCCGTCATATCCCGCCAGACGGTTCGGGCATGGTCGATCTGGTCCGGGGTGAACAGGAAGAAGGCGCGCTCGAAATCCAGCGCACCGTCCCGCCACAAGCCGTCGGACAGAACGATATACGATGCTCCGTTTGCCGCCTCGCACCGATCGGAAATCAGGATCGGCTGGTCAGCCTCTTGCTCGGATCCGGCAAGATCGTGCGCGAGAAAACTGACCGGATCGGCACTCCACAGGGCATCACTCAGCGTGGCGCAGCGGTCTTCGTCCGGTGCCAGCAGTAACAGTCTTTTCCCGACATCCAGCGACTTGCTCGCCAGCATTGGCACCAGTTTATCTGCCGGATCGCGGGTCAGGTGATAGAAATCAACCTGCACCGCGCACCTTTCCAGCCTGAGCTCGCCGCATGACTAAACCGCATCAATCTTCGAGATTATCGGCAACATACTGGTTGAGCAGGCGCACACCATAGCCGGTCGCACCCTTGTCCCAGACCGGGCTGGGCTTGTCCGCCCAGACCATGCCAGCGATATCGAG
The DNA here is from genome assembly GCF_002218195.1 of Sphingorhabdus sp. SMR4y. Taxonomy (GTDB): domain Bacteria; phylum Pseudomonadota; class Alphaproteobacteria; order Sphingomonadales; family Sphingomonadaceae; genus Parasphingorhabdus. The sequence continues at coordinate 1,399,911 of NZ_CP022336.1, forward strand.
ATGCGCCCATTTCACGCCGTCCTTGACGAACCGCTTGAGGAACTGCGCCGCCGTAATCGAACCCGCCCCGCGCGGTCCGACATTCTTCATATCGGCTATCGGGGAGTTGATCAGCTTGTCGTAAGCCGGACCAACCGGAAGCCGCCAGAGCGGATCACCGGCATCCTTGCCCGCATCTATAAGGTCTTCTGCAAGATCATCGTCATTGCTGAAACACCCGGCGTGTTCGTTGCCCAATGCAATGATCATCGCCCCGGTCAGGGTCGCGAGATCGATCAATACTTCCGGTTTGAACGTCTCCTGCGTCCAGTGCATTGCATCGCACAGTACCAGGCGTCCTTCGGCATCGGTATTGATCACTTCAATCGTCTGGCCGTTCATGCTGGTGACCACGTCACCCGGGCGCTGCGCCTTGCCGTCCGGCATATTTTCGACCAGCCCGCAAACACCGACAACATGCGCCTTGGCCTTGCGGCCAGCCAGCGCCTTCATGGTTCCCGCAACGGCGCCAGCGCCGCCCATATCCCATTTCATCTCTTCCATACCGGCGCCCGGTTTCAGGGAAATCCCGCCGGTATCAAAGGTCACGCCCTTGCCCACCAGCGCGAGCGGTTTTTCCTGTTCGCCATTGGTGCCGTCCCAGCGCATGGCCAGCAGCCGCGGCGGACGTTCGGACCCTTGCGAAACACCGAGAAGCGCGCCCATGCCGAGTTTTTCCATCTCGTCCCAGCCGAGCACGGTGAATTCGACGCCAAGCTCTTTCAGCTCCTCGCAGCGGGCGACGAAGCTTTCCGGATAAATAGCATTTGCCGGTTCGGCGACCAGCTCGCGGGTCAGGGCGACACCATCAGCAACAGCGGACAGGTCCGTCCAGGCTTTGGCTGTTTCCAGATCCTGATCGAGTACCGTGATCGTCTGCAGCGTCACCTTCTGCTTTTCCGGCATGGTCGTCCGATATTTGTCATGCCGCCAACTGCGCAATTTTGCGCCGAACAGCAGCCTGGCCAGACGGTCGTCATCGAGACCGGACGGTTCGATGATCGCATGTTTCGCACCGGAAGCAAGAATTTTTGCGATCGCCGAACCACCCGCCGATTCTGCATTGCTGGCCTTGCCATTGCCCAATCCAGTCAAAATGACCCGCACAACATGGTTCGCCTCGGTTACGAACGTTTCAAATACTTCACCCAGCTTGCCGGCAAATCGTGCGGCCTTTGCGCCCGCCTTGACGAGATACGCCTGCTCGAGATTGAGTTCACAATCGTCCAGTCCATTTTCGGCAATTGCAAAGATAATGGCATCAGCATCGGCGGGCCGCTCGTTGGCAAAGATGAAATTCATGGAAAACTGTCCCTATTTTTAAGTTTTGAGGAGTGAAACGCCCGATTGGCTCACTCGTCGATCCGACTCATCGATGAACGGACCGACATTATCCTGTCGTGAGCCGTTGCTGCACCGTCTTGGTTTTTCGGTCAAGCATCTGTTCATCAGAATATGGCAAAGAAAATTTGCAGACAGGGCAATCTGGTGCAATAGGCGTTCGGAATGTGGACAGTGCGATATTCAATGCCGTCCGAAATGGGGCTAAAAGCAGGTTGAGCCAGTCGATGAAATCTTCATTCGCCCTTTTAACCCTGAGTTTGGCCGCGGTGCATCCGGTCGCCGCGACAGCCCAGTCACAAAATGACGATGCAGTTTCGTCCGATCAGCAAGCCGAAGAGATCGAATTCAGTGCCGATGGCATTGATTATGATTTCGAGAATGACCTGGTCACGGCCGAGGGCAATGTATTGCTCAATCGCGACGGATATCAACTGCGCGCTGATCAGGTTGTCTGGAACCGGCAGACCGGCGCCGTCGTGGCGGAGGGCAATATAAAGTCGACGAGTCCCGATGGCGACGTCGCTTATGGTGATCGCATCGAATTGACCGACAGCCTGCGCGATGGTGCTGTCGACAATCTCCTGCTTGTGCTGGAAGATGGCAGCCGTCTGGCGGCGCGGCGCAGCGAACGCTTCGTCGACGGCTCGGTCGCGCTACACAATGCAGCTTATACGGCATGTGCGGTCACGACCGAAGAAGGATGCCCGAAGAATCCAAGCTGGCAAATCAAAGCCGTGAAGGTGATTTACGATCCGGTCCGGAAGCGCGTTAAATATCAGGGTGCGCGAATCGAGATTTTCGGATTGCCGGTCATTCCCCTGCCCGGGCTTTCCCATCCGGTGAGTGATGAAAACCGCAGCGGTATCCTCGTTCCTGATATTAAATTCGATACGGTCAACGGCATGGGTATCACTGTGCCTTATTATTTCAGCATAGCGCCCAATCAGGATGCAACGGTTACTGCGCAGGTCTTTACCGATGTCGCCCCGCTGGTCAGCGGCACTTTTCGCAGCCTTGATGACAAAGGCGCTTTCCAGCTCACCGGATATGCCACCTATGGTTCGCGCATTCCGACCGGTGCAACCCAGGCCGTGCCCAACGCCGAGAAGGATTTCCGCGGCTATTTCGCGACCAGCGGCCGCTTCCGGCTTGATGACGAGTGGACCATTTCGCAATCCGCCCGCATCGTTTCCGACCGCACATTTCTGCGGCGTTATGACATTAGCGATGACGACAGCCTGCGCTCGACGATCAATGTCGAGCGGATCAGCAACAGCAGCTATTTCTCGCTGGCCGGCTGGGCATTCCAGACATTGCGGGTGAATGACCCGCAAAACCGGGTCCCGGTGGCCCTGCCGGTAATCGATTATCGCAAGCGGTTCGATGACCCCATCCTTGGGGGCCGACTTGAGGTACAGGCAAACAGTCTGGCAATCGGGCGCTCCGAGGGTCAGGACACGCAGCGTGCATTCGGTTCTGCTCGCTGGGACATGAGGAAGCTCACCGACTGGGGGCAGGATATCACCCTGACCGGCCTTGTCCGCGGCGATGTATATCATAGTGACGACAATGCTCTCAATGACACGGCGATCTATCGCGGCCAGAGCGGTTGGCAGACCCGCGCCATAGCCACGGCGGCGATTGACGTGAAATGGCCGCTGATCGGCGAAGCCTTTGGTGGCACCCAGACGATCACGCCCCGTTTTCAGATCGTCGCGACACCGGCCTTGGCCAACCTCTCGGTTCCCAACGAAGATTCCCGCGCCGTCGATCTCGAGGACACAAACCTGTTTTCTCTTAACCGCTTCCCCGGCTATGATCGCTATGAAGACAATGTCCGGGCAACCTACGGAATGGAATGGGAAATCAATCGTCCCAATTTGCAGGTAAACATGATTGTCGGCCAGAGCTACCGGCTGGAGAACAACAATAATATCGTTCCTGAAGGCACTGGCCTGTCAGACCGGTTCTCCGATATTGTCGGACGCACCAACGTCCGGTTTAAGGATATCGTCAAATTCACTCATCGCTTCCGGCTCGACAAGGATAATCTGGCGATCCGGCGGAACGAGATCGATGCAACCATTGGTTCGAAAGAAACCTATGCCCAGGTCGGCTATCTCCGTCTGAACCGGAATATCGGACTAGACCTGGAAGATTTGCGAGACCGCGAGGAAGTGCGCGCTGGCGGCCGCTATCAGATAGACAATTACTGGTCCGTATTCGGTTCGGCGATCATCGACCTGACTGATCGGAGCGAGGATCCGATATCGGTGGCAGACGGTTTTGCTCCCGTGCGCCACCGGCTGGGCATCGCCTATGATGACGGCTGTCTCTCCATGGGTGTGACCTGGCGCTATGATTATGAAGATACCGGAGACGCGCGAAGTGGCAGTACCTTCCTGTTCCGGCTGGCCTTGCGCAATCTGGGCGTGTAAAGGTCTTTCAAACAGGTCGGCCCACTCATCCTGGGTTCAGCAGATATTTGCTATTTGCTTCGTAAAATTTACTCTGTGTAGTTGAGAAGAAACAAAAAATGAATGTATTGAGCATGAAAATCCAGGGTTTCAAGACCAAGGCTATCCTGATCGCCGCGCTTGCCGTGGCTGGGGCGTCACCGTCGGTCAGCCAGACCGTCGCGGATGCGTCGTTGCCGCAAACCGGACTGGATATTCCGGACGAATTGACAATATTCGGTGACAATGATCCGAACGTCCGTCGCGCAACTGCAATCGTTAACGGCGACATTATCACCGGCACCGACGTCGGCCATCGCCTTGCCCTGATCGTTGCGGCCAATGGTGGCGACGTTGCGGAGGAAGAGAAACAGCGGCTGCGGCTTCAGGTATTGCGCAACCTGATCGATGAAACGCTGCAGATTCAGGAAGCCGAAGCCAATGAAATCGTCATAGCGCCAGAGGAAGTGGAGGCCACTTTCCGTCAGGTTGCGCAGCAGAATTTCAAGCAGGACCTCGGTGCATTCGACGAATATTTGCGTTCTCAGGGATCCTCCGCGGACACGCTGAAACGCCAGATCAAGGGCGAACTGGCATGGAGCCGTCTGCTCCGTCGCAACATCCAGCCGTTCATCAACGTCGGCGATGAAGAGGTTAACGCCATTATCGAACGGCTGAATGCCTCCAAGGGCACCAGCGAGTTTCGTATCGGTGAGATCTATATGTCGGCAAATCAGGAAACCGCCGAGCAGGTTGCCGGAAATATGCTCAAGATTCTGGAGCAGATCCGTGCGGGTGGTTCCTTCGTTGCCTACGCCCGCCAGTTTTCGGAAGCTTCCACCGCGGCGACCGGCGGCGATCTGGGCTGGGTTCGTCCGGCACAGCTGCCGCCAACACTCGCCCAGGCTGCGGAGCAGATGCAGGTCGGACAAGTCGTCGGCCCGATCGAAGTGCCCGGCGGATTTTCCATTCTTTACCTGATCGATTCGCGACAGGTGCTGACCGCAGATCCGCGCAACGCGCTGCTCAGCCTCAAACAGCTGGCGATAGACTTCCCGGCCGGCGTCACCGAAGCACAGGCCTCTGCGCGAGCTGCAAAATTTGCCTCGGAAACGCAGGCTATCAAGGGCTGCGGTGCGGCCAATGAAGTGGCTGCCAAACTCGGCGCCAGTGTGGTCGATAACGATCAGGTGAGACTCCGCGACCTTCCGGCCGCCTTGCAGGGCGCCATCGGACAGCTGCAAATCGGTCAGGCAAGTCAGCCATTCGGTTCTGTCGAGGACGGTGTCCGGGTTCTGATTCTCTGCGGGCGGGATGATCCGCAAAGCGCGGCGGCGCCGTCGTTTGATGCGATCATGTCACGACTGGAAAATGACCGGATCAACAAGCGGGCCCAGATCTATCTGCGCGACCTGAGGCGCGACGCCATCATCGAATATAATTAATGGTCAACGGAAACGCCAAGCCCTTTGCGGTGTCATGCGGCGATCCGGCTGGTGTCGGTCCAGAGATTATCGGCAAGAGCTGGCAACAGCGGGTAGAGGCTGGTCTTAAGCCATTTTTCGTAATCGGCAATTTTGCCGATTTCGAGAATCTCGCCGATGTACCGGCGCGGAAAATCGAACAGCCTTCCGAGGCTGGCGATATTTTTGACCAGGCCTTGCCGGTGTTCCACATCCATGAAGCTGACGCTGCTGTTCCGGGCCAGGCGACTTTGGATAGCGCGCAATGCTCGCTGCACGCGCTGGAGATTGCCTGCGGCCTGACACGATCCGGCGATGCTGGTGCAGTGATCACCGCGCCGGTGTCGAAAACCCAGCTTTACAAGATCGGCTTTCGCTATCCGGGTCAGACGGAATTTGTATCGGAACGTTGCGGTATCGCGCGAGAGAATGCCGTGATGATGCTGGCGGGACCAAGCTTGCGGGTCATTCCGATGACCACGCATATCGCTCTGGCGGACGTCCAGGACCAGTTGACCGGGCCGTTGATCATGGCCCGCGCCCGCGCCGCCGAGAAAGCGATGATCCGCAATTTTGGCATCGAGAAACCCCGCATAGCGGTGGCGGGGCTCAATCCGCATGCCGGCGAGAATGGCAATCTTGGTGATGAAGAGCAGCGGGTCATGCAGCCGGCGATTGACGAACTTCGCAAAGAAGGGTTGGACATCAGCGATCCGATGCCTGCCGACACGATGTTTCACGAGGAAGCCCGGCAGCAATATGACGTCGCGCTCTGTCCCTATCATGACCAGGCCCTGATACCGCTCAAGACCCTGCATTTCTTCGACGGGGTCAATATCACGCTCGGCCTTCCGATCGTGCGCACTTCGCCCGATCACGGCACTGCATTCAATATCGCGGGACGGGGCATTGCCGACCCGCGATCTATGATCGCGGCGATCCAGATGGCGGCCACCGCCGTCGCCAACCGACAGTTGTACGACCTTTGAACCAGCCGGTTGCCCTGCCCCCGCTGCGGGAGGTGATCAAGAAACATGGCCTGACCGCGAGCAAGGCGCTGGGCCAGAATTTCCTGTTCGACATGCAGCTTCTCGACCGGATCGCTGCCGTCCCCGGCAGTCTCGACGACCAGCCCGTCTTCGAGGTCGGCCCCGGTCCCGGTGGTCTGACGCGCGCCCTGTTGCAGGCAGGCGCGAAAGTAACCGCAGTGGAACGGGACGAACGCTGCCTGCCCGCCCTGTCCGAACTGGCCGACCATTTCCCCGGCAAGCTGACGCTGATCAACGAGGATGCGCTGGCGCTCGATCATGGCAGCCTGTTCGATAGTCCGTTCCATATCCTGTCCAACCTGCCCTATAATGTCGGGTCGGCGCTGCTGGTCAAATGGCTGTCGGCCCCGCAATGGCCGCCGCAATGGCAATCGCTGACCCTGATGTTCCAGCGCGAGGTCGCCGACCGGATCGTCGCCCAGCCGGGGTCGAGCGCCTATGGCCGCCTGTCGATCCTCGCCCAGTGGCGCAGCACGGCGAAGCTCGCGATGACCGTCCACCGCTCGGCCTTCACGCCACCACCGAAGGTCATGTCGGCGGTCGTCCATATTGTTCCCGCGGCGCAGCCCGAAGGCGTCGATTTTACCAAGCTGGAAGTCCTGACCCAGACCGCATTCAGCCAGCGCCGGAAAATGCTGCGCCAAAGCCTGAAAAAACTGCCCGGCGGTCTCGAAGCGCTCGAGCAGGCCGGCATTGATGGCCAGCGCCGGCCTGAAACACTCGCGGTTTCCGAGTTCGTCGAACTCGCCAGACTGCTCTCCTAGCCGACGGCTTTCAGCTTCTGCCGGTAAGCGTGCAGCAACGGCTCGGTATAGCCGCTGGGCTGGTCGACACCCTTGAACACAAGATCGCGCGCCGCCTGGAACGCGAAGCTCGCATCCGGGTTGGATGCCATAGGCCGGTAGAGCGGATCGCCCGCATTTTGCGCATCCACCTTGGCTGCCATGCGCAGCAAGGCCGCATCGACCTGCTCGGCCGAGCAGACGCCGTGCAGCATCCAGTTGGCCATATGCTGCGATGAAATCCGCAAAGTCGCGCGGTCCTCCATCAAACCGACGTCATTGATGTCCGGCACCTTGGAACAACCGATCCCCTGATCGATCCAGCGCACGACATAGCCCAATATGCCCTGCGCATTATTGTCGAGCTCGTGTTCGATTTCCGTGTCCGACCAGTTGTGGCCCTCGGCGAGCGGCACGCTCAGCAATTTGTCGAGCGGCGCTATGCCGTCCGCTGCGACCTCTTTCTGACGGTCGAAGACATTGACCCGGTGATAGTGGATCGCGTGCAGCGTCGCCGCCGTCGGGCTGGGCACCCAGGCGGTGTTGGCACCGGTCATCGGATGGCCGATTTTCTGCTCCATCATGTCGGCCATCATGTCGGGCGCGGCCCACATGCCCTTGCCAATCTGTGCCTTGCCGGACATGCCGCAGGCCAGGCCGATGGCGACGTTGCGCTGTTCATAGGCGGTGATCCAGTCACTTGTCTTGATATCACCCTTGGCCAGCATCGCGCCCGCCTGCATCGAGGTGTGGATTTCGTCACCGGTCCGGTCGAGGAAACCGGTGTTGATGAACACGACCCGGTCCTTCACCGCATGGATACAGGCCGCGAGATTGGCCGACGTGCGGCGTTCCTCGTCCATCACACCCACCTTGAGCGTATTGCGGTCGAGGCCCAGCAGATCTTCCACCGCATCAAACAGATCATTGGTGAAGGCGCATTCTTCCGGCCCGTGCATCTTCGGCTTCACGATATAGATCGACCCGGCGCGGCTGTTGCGCAATTCGCCCAGCCCCTTGATATCGTGCATCGCGATCAGGCTGGTGAACACGCCGTCAAGCAGGCCTTCCGGCGCTTCCGAACCGTCGGCCAGCAACACCGCAGGGTTGGTCATCAGATGCCCGACATTGCGGACAAACATCAGGCTGCGGCCCGGCAGGGTGAATGGCTTGCCGTCCAGATCGACATAGTCACGATCCGGATTGGCCTTGCGCTCGACCGTTTTGCCGCCCTTTTCAAAGGACGCATCGAGGTCGCCCCGCATCAGGCCGAGCCAGTTGCTGTAGGCCAGTGTCTTGTCTTCGGCATCCACCGCCGCGACCGAGTCCTCCATGTCGATAATCGTCGTCAGCGCTGCTTCCAACAGGACATCGGCGATATGAGCCGGATCGTCCTTGCCGATCGGGTGGGCCGGGTCGACCACCACTTCGGCGTGCAGCCCATTATGCTTGAGCAGCAGCGATTGTCCGTTGCGGCCAACAAGCTGCGAGGGATCGGCCAGACCGATTTCACCACCGGCATAGTCGGCCCATGATCCGCCTGAAAGCGGGAAGGCTTCGTCGAGGAACGCCTTGGCCGCCGTGATCACGGCAGCGCCGCGTTCCGGATCATAACCACCTGGCTTGGCCGGGGGCGCGTCAAGGGCATCGGTGCCATAGAAAGCGTCATAAAGGCTGCCCCAGCGCGCATTGGCCGCGTTCAGAACGAACCGGTCATTGAGCGAGGGCACGACCAGTTGCGGTCCGGCCATGGTCGCGATTTCGGGATCGACATTCTCTGTGGTGATAGAAAAAGCCGCCGGCTCTTCAACCAGATAGCCGATGCTTCTGAGAAAGGCCTGATATTCAGCCTGATCAATCGGCTGGCCTTTGTGGTCAATATGCCACGCATCAATCTGCGCCTGAATATCTTCGCGCTTGGCAAGCAATTCCGCATTACGCGGCGCAAATTTGCCCAGCAATTCGGCAAATCCGGCCCAGAATTTTTCCGGATCCACCCCGGTTCCCGGCAAGGCGCGATCGTTGACAAAGTCAAACAGCTCCCGCGCGATCTGGATTTGGTTTTGGCTGACATATTCGGACATGATAATTCCTCGTTCAAATGCATTGACCCGCAGCATAGAATCTACGCCGGGACCGTTCAAATTGTTCCGGGGAGGAATCGCCGCCGTCTATGACGCCTCTTTTTCGCCCTGTAAATGGGATGGGCTATCGGAACGGCGAAAAAGGATATTCCCGGAGTTGATCTTGACAAACTTTACACTGTTATGAAAATTTTTCCTTCTCTTGAGGATATTTATAGCAAGGCGGACCAAATCACCTGATATTGTGCTGTTTTTTCAATTTTACAGGGATTCCGGGAGACAGAGAAAACGGATGGACTGGCGATCTTGATCACGGGATACTCCTTTTGACATGGGGCGGCAAACCGCCGGGCTTCGAGATGCAATGATACTGGCTCCATATGCTGTAGGACAGTATTTTTCCTGTGACAGAGCGACTGGCATGGACTCACGACAAATGCTATCGGTTTCAAATGAAAGCAGATTCCTCCTCCGAGAAAGCAGTAATCGACAAGGCAAGCGAGCTGCCGCTTTTGCCGCGCACGCTCGAATGGGCGAAGGTCAATAGCGGCACCACCAATCTCGATGGCCTGGCAACTGTCGCCAGCATGCTCGCAGACGCCTTTTCGGCTTTGCCGGGAGAGACCAGCCTGATCGATCCCGAACCGGTCGAGGCGGTGCGCGCCGACGGTTCGGTTGATCAGGTCAGGCGCGGCCAGCATCTGGTCACTTCGGTACGCCCCGAAGCGCCGGTTCGCGTCCTGCTCACCGGCCACATGGATACAGTGTTTTCGGCAGACCATCCGTTCCAGCAAATCGTCGAACTGGAAAGCGGCGTCCTGAATGGTCCCGGCCTTGCCGATATGAAAGGTGGGCTGTCGGTCATGCTCGGCGCGCTGCAATTGCTGGAGCAGAGCGAATATGCCAGCCGGATCGGCTATGACGTGATGATCAACAGCGACGAGGAAGTCGGCTCCGCATCTTCGGCATCGTTGATCAAGCGACTGGCCGACGGCAAGACCGCAGCGCTGACCTATGAACCGGCCCTGCCCGACGGCACGCTGGCGGGGGAGCGCGGCGGCAGCGGCAATTTTTCGATCATCTTTACCGGTAAGAGCGCGCATGCGGGACGTAATCCGGATGAAGGGCGCAACGCATTGGTTGCAGCGGCGGACATGGTGATGCGGCTGAAAGCGCTCCACCGCGAGGGGCTGAGCGTCAATCCGGCAAAAATCGATGGTGGCGGGCCGAATAATTCGGTTCCCGATCACGCCATATTGCGGGTCAACTTCCGGCCCAAGACACTGGAAGACCAGACCATGGCACAACAGGGGCTGGACCAGATGGTCGCAGATATCGCACAGCAGCATGATCTGGACGTCCATTGCCACGGCAGCTTTGGCCGCCCGCCCAAGCCGATTGATCCCCAGGCGCAAAGATTATTCGGTCTGGTGAAACAATGCGGCGCTGAACTGGGTCTGGATATCAACTGGCGCGGCACCGGCGGGGTTTGTGACGGCAATAATATTGCGGCTTGCGGCATCCCGGTCGTGGATACGATGGGCGTGCGCGGCGGAGCCATTCACAGCTCCGATGAATATCTGATCACAGAAAGTCTGGTCGAACGGACACAATTATCGGCGCTGACGATCATGCGGATCGCCGAAAAAGGAGGATTATGAGTTTCCGGATACGCGCGGCGCGGGTTGATGATCTGCAGCATCTCTATGAAATGGCGAAACTGACCGGCGGCGGATTTACCAACCTGCCGGCAGACCGGGACTCGCTGACCCAGAAGCTGGAGCGGTCCGAACGAGCCTATGAAAATGACAGTAACGAACATGGTGATGACCTGTTTGTCATGGTGCTGGAGAATGTCGAGACCGGCGCGGTGCGGGGCACTTCGCAGCTATTCACCAAGGTCGGGCAGACCTGGCCCTTCTATTCCTATCGACTGAGCACATTGTCACAGACCAGCAAGGAGCTGGATCGCACGTTCAGCGCCCAGATGCTCAGCCTGGTCACCGATCTGGAAGGGGCAAGCGAAGTCGGCGGCCTGTTCCTCCACCCCGGCGAGCGCGCCGGTGGTCTCGGCATGTTGCTGGCCCGCAGCCGCTATCTGTTCATCAAAGAACATCGCGACCGGTTCGGTGACAAGATTTTTGCCGAACTGCGCGGAATCATCGACGAGGCGGGCGGTTCGCCCTTCTGGGACGGCCTCGCCGGCCGTTTCTTCGGCATGAGCTTTCAGGAAGCCGACTATTTCAACGCCATTCACGGCAACCAGTTCATTGCCGATCTGATGCCCAAACATCCCATCTATACCGCCATGCTCAGCGAATCCGCACGGGCCGCGATCGGAATACCCCATCCCAATGGCCGTGCCGCCATGCGGATGCTGGAGAACGAGAATTTCTCCTATGACGGCTATGTCGATATTTTCGATGGTGGCCCGACGATGATCGCCAAGACCGATGATGTGACCAGCATCCGCAACGCCAAATCGGTCAGGATCAGCGCTCTCGGTCAAGGCGAAACGAAAGTGATCATTTCGCATGGCAAGCTCAGCGATTTCCAGGCAACCTATGCCATGCTCGGCGAACAGGAGGAGGGCGTGATGATCGACGAACAGGCTGCCGCCAATATCGGTCTCTCGGTCGGTGACGAAATCCGGTATATCCCGCGATGAGCAGGCTCGTTGAAATCAATTTCGACGGGATTATCGGTCCCAGCCATAACTATTCCGGGTTGAGCCTGGGCAATATCGCTTCGTCGACCAATGCCGGCGCGACCGCCTACCCGCGCGAAGCAGCGCTCCAGGGTATCGCGAAGATGCGGCACAATATGGAGCTTGGACTGGCGCAGGGCTTTTTCATGCCGCTGGACCGGCCGAACAGCGGCTGGCTGGAGTCACTTGGGACGACGATTGCGGACGCAGAGCCGCATTTGCGGGCGGCGGCTTTCTCCGCCTCGTCGATGTGGGCGGCCAATGCCTCGACCGTATCCCCCGCACCGGATGCGCCCGACGGTAAATGCCATCTCACCGTGGCCAATCTGCAGACGATGCCACACCGCAGCCATGAATGGCCGGGCACGCTGGCGCAATTGCAACTGGCCTTTGCCGACAGCAGCCATTTTGCGGTTCACGCGCCGGTTCCTTCGCCTTTCGGCGATGAAGGCGCAGCCAATCATATGCGGCTCTGTTCCCCCCATGATGCGCCCGGTGTCGAAATATTCGTCTATGGCAAAAGCGGCGGTCCCTTTCCGGCCCGCCAGCATTTCGAGGCGAGCAAGGCGGTGGCGCGCAAGCACGGGCTGCACGAGGACCGCGTGATTTTCGCGCAGCAGGCGGAAACGGCGATTGCTGCGGGAGCCTTTCACAATGATGTCGTTGCGGTGGCCAACGAGCGGGTACTGTTCACCCACGAACAGGCGTTCGAGCAGCCCGCTGCGCTTTATGAGGCGATCCGGGACAAGCTTCCCGAGGTGGAAATCATCATCGTGCCAGCCGACCGGGTCAGCCTGGCCGACGCGATAAAATCCTATCTCTTCAATGCCCAGCTGGTCACCTTGCCCGACGGCGCCGGTATGGCGCTGATCCTGCCGAGCGAGGCGCGTGAGAATGAGGCGGTCTGGGGCTATCTGACGGATATGGTCGCCGGAAATGGTCCGATCCGCAGGCTTTGTCCGGTCGATGTTCGCCAATCCATGGCCAATGGTGGCGGTCCGGCCTGTCTGCGGCTTCGGGTGGTGGCGGATCCGGCGACAGTTGACGAGCGCTTCATGGCGACGCCGGACAAACTGGATGCGGTCGCAAAAGTCGTGACAGACCATTGGCCGGAAGCGATCAGCCCCGATCAATTGTCCGGACCGGAACTGACAAGGATTATCGGCAGCGCCAGACACAGGCTGCTCGTCGCCTGCTCTCTGGGCGAACTGGCGGACTAGCGGCGGCGACCGACTGTCGGGTTAACTTACAGTTTACCATATTCCTTGACAGAAAATGCCGGATTTCTGCGCTTGGCACGCTGCTTGCTAGACAGTGCACATGTGGAAAAAATTCAGACGACTGTTCATTATCAAGACCAAGTTCGAGGCTTTTCTTATCATCTATGCGCTCGCCACCGGGGCGGTGCAGCGGGGCCAGCATTATCTGGTCGAATATCCCGGCTGGGGCGGGAAGATGCTGTTTCTGGCGGTGACCGGAGCGGTGTTCATGGCGGGTGCCAAAATGATCGAGGCGATCGATCTCAACCGCATATACAGCTCGGACTACTGAATCGCGATCATAGCAGGACAACGCGACGGGCAGCGAACCACCGATTGCTTCTTGCAAAATTTCTCTCTTTTGGTGAAGTGGAAGGCTTCTGTTGCCCGGTGCCTTCCAAACCGCTGAATTCCCTTCTGTTGCCCGGTGGGTTCAACCGCGCGTAGCTTTCTAACTTATGACCGTGAGGTCAATGGGTTAGGCAGCAATAGCGAGTGCTTCGTTATCGTTTGCACTTATAGGTTTTGAGCAATCACGGCATACTCAGGCCGGGTAAAAATAACGCCTTTGAACACCCGTCGATCCTGGTTCGGCCCCATCAGCAAAAGCGTCCTGCACACAGCAAATCGCCTGAAATGGTGGAGCCGCCGGGTACTGCCCCCGGGTCCGTAGTGTCTATTACACGTCACAATTTATCACCATAGTCCGTCGAAACGGACGCTTCCTATATAGGGATATAATTCTGAATGAACAGTGCACAGACAAGAAAAAGGGCCAACCGGTCTCCCGGTTGACCCTCCTCTAGTTCCCCAAAGGGAATTCGTGATAGCGGACCAGATTACTGGGCGAGAACGCCTTCTTCGGCATCGGCCTTGTCTTCCAGGGCGTCAGCCTTGTCTTCCATTGCGTCTGCCTTGTTTTCCAGCGACTCTTCAGCCGATTCAGTCATCGCATTGTCAGCCGCCTCATCGAGGCGATCTGCTTCCATTTCGGCTTCCTGAGCCTGCAGTTCGGTTTCGGTTTCAGCACCGCTGGTGTCTTCCTGTGCACAGGCACTCAGTGCCAGAGCTGCAGTAGAAGCGGTCAAAATCATCAATTTACGCATATTAATCCCTCGTCAATTGGAAGGAGCAAAAAAGGCTCCTCGGGCTTATCAACCCACCGGCCGGCAATTGGTTCCCGCGGTGCGAAAAAATATAAAAAAAGGGCCAACCGGTTGCCCGGTTGACCCTTCTCTAGTTCCCCAAAGGGAAATTCACTCGTTGCGAGAGCTTACTCGGCAACAGCTTCTTCAGCTGGTGCAGCAGCTTCGTCTGCAGGAGCAGCTTCAGCGGTTGCTTCTTCAGCGACCGGAGCAACTTCTTCAGCAGCCATGGCATCTTCAGCAGGTGCAACTTCTTCGGTAGCAACTTCGTCGGTTGCGACAGCATCTTCAGCTGGAGCATTGCAAGCAGACAAAGCGAATACGGCTGCGGATGCAGCCAAAACAGCGAATTTACGCATAATAATAAGTCCCCATATCGTCGTTCAAATTGGCTGAGAATCAATCTAGCCGAGCGAGCCTATAGGATCGAAAAATCCGAATGTATCTCAAAAAATGAAGCCATCCGCTATATCATTGGAATATAATGATTATTATTACAAATCTGTGGCATTTTCTTGCAGTTTAAAGCGTCCGTCTGCGGACCCGGGACATGAAAATCGCCCCTTTTGCGATACCTGTTTTGCGTCATGCAAATCAGGCGGCAAAAGGGGCGATATTGATAATCGCGGAATTTACTTCTTCAGGCTGTCCCGGATTTCTTTCAGCAGGTCAATTTCGCTTGGTCCGGGCGCCGGCGCTTCCTCTTCGGCTTTCTTCATCACCTTGTTGGCATAGCGAACGATCATGAAGATGATGAACGCCAAAATGATGAAGTTGATCACCACTGTCAGGAACTGGCCCCAGCCGAGCATCGGCACGCCGGCTTCCTTGAGCGCTGCATAGTCGGTCATCGCACCGCTATAATCGGCAGGCGGCGAGCCGAGCAGGATGAACATTCCCGAAAAATCAGGCATACCAAACAGGGCGCTGACAACCGGCATGATCACATCTTCGGTCAATGACGTGGTAATGGTCGCAAAGGCAGCGCCAATAATGACAGCGACCGCCAGATCGAGGACATTGCCCTTGAGAATAAACGCCTTGAACTCGTTTAACATATTATTTCCCTTCCCGTTTCTAAAGCCGTGTAAATGTAGGAAAAATCGCAAATTGTCGAGGGAAGTCGTTGCAAAGACGACCATTGATACCTATTTTTACACGGTGGAACGGCGATTGGCCGTGTGGATGGAGGGTTTCAAAAAAATGCTGAACAAGTTGATCAAGATTCTGATGGTGCCGGCCGTGGCCTTGTCGCTGAGCGCCTGCGGAATTAACAGCGTGCCGACCGCAGAAGAAAATGCGAAGGCGAAATGGGCTGATGTAGAAAGCACCTATCAGCGCCGCGCCGATCTGATCCCCAATCTCGTCGAGACTGTAAAAGGCTTTGCTACGCAGGAACAGGACACGTTGACCGCCGTGGTCGAAGCCCGCGCAAAAGCAACCTCGATCCAGCTGAGCACTGAAGATCTTGGTGATGCCGCGAAGGTTCAGGAATTTGCCGCCGCGCAAGGCGCACTCTCGCAAGGACTCGGACGCCTGATGGCAACCGTCGAAGCCTATCCCGATCTCAAATCCAACCAGAATTTCCTCGCGCTGCAGAGCCAGCTGGAAGGCACGGAAAACCGGATCAATGTTGCTCGCCGCGATTATAACGAAGCGGTTCGCGAATATAACACCACCATCCGCACCTTCCCCGATATTATCGGCGCGAAAATCATCCATGGAGCGGAACCGATGGAACCCTTTGCAGCCACTTCAGAAGGCGCCGACGAAGCCCCTGAAGTCAGCTTCTAGGCGTGATTGCTCTTCGGTCCATCTTGTCGCTCAAGACAGTCATAACCGGTCTGGCCATCGCCTTTATGGCGATCACCAGCCCGGCCTTTGCCCAAAGCTTTCCCGAACTTACCGGCCGCGTCGTGGATCAGGCGGATTTGCTCGATCCGGCGCTGGAAGCGGAGCTCACCGCGAAACTGGCGGAGCTGGAAACCCAATCCAATCGCCAGTTTGTTGTCGCCACGGTCAACAGCCTGGAAGGCTATGATATCGCCGACTATGGCTATCAGCTTGGCCGGACGTGGGGCATCGGACAGGATGGCGACGGCGAAACCGAAAAGGACAATGGCCTGATCCTGCTGGTCGCGCCCAATGAACGCAAGGTTCGCGTCGAAGTGGGCTACGGCCTGGAAGGGATCATGACCGATGCCCTGTCGAGCATCATCATCCAGAATGATATCCTGCCCCAGTTCCGCAATGGCGATATGGCGGGCGGCATTATCGCCGGCGTGAACCGGATATCGAGCCAACTGACACTGCCCGAGGAAGAAGCTCTGGCGATTGCACAACAGGCCAGCCAGCAAAGCGCAAAAGGCGACGGCGAGAATATCGGCCTGATGGTCTTCTGGATTTTCGTGCTGATCTTCTTCGTCATCATCCCGATGTTCTCCAATCGCGGTGGCAAACGCTATCGGCGTGGCACCGGCCCGGTTGTTATCTGGGGCGGCGGGTCCGGCTGGGGCGGAGGCGGCGGCAGTTCCGGCTTCGGCGGTGGAGGCGGTTTCGGTGGCGGCGGTTTCAGTGGAGGCGGCGGCAGCTTCGGCGGCGGCGGCGCGTCAGGAGGCTGGTAATGGCCAAAGTCAATCAGTTTACACCGGACGACCACAAGATCGTCACGTCCGCAGTCTCGCAAGCCGAGAAATTGACCGATGGCGAAATCGTTACCATCGTGACCGGCGAATCCGATCATTATGGCGATGTCGCCTGGGCCATATCCGGACTGGTCGCCTTGACTGCCCTGCTGGTCATCAGCCTGTTCCCGGAAATCTATCTGGGCATAATCGACTGGCTTGCTGGCGGCTGGAGCGGCATCACCGCCCTGCCCTATTGGGCGCTGTTCATATTTGCGGCGCTGAAATTTTTCGGCACACGCCTGTTCCTGATCTGGAAGCCCTTGCTATTCCTGCTGATCCCGGCGCCGATCAAGAAGGCCCGGGTCCGCAAACGGGCAATATCGCTGTTCCGCGTCTCGACCGACCATCGCACGGTCGGACGGACCGGCATTTTGCTCTATCTGTCGATGCGCGAACATCGGGCGGAAATCGTGGCCGATGAAGCCATTGTCGCCAAAGTGGAACCGGATGTCTGGGGCGAAGCAATGGTCGGCATGATCGATCTGGTCCGCGCCGGCAAACCGGGCGACGGCATGGCCGAAGCGGTCCGCCAGATGGGCATCGTCCTGGCCGAGCATTTTCCCAAGAGCGACCAGAACCCGAATGAGCTACCAGACCGACTGATAGAACTCTGACATTCCCTTCGCCCTGAGCTTGTCGCAGGGCCGTTTTTGCGGCAGGCACGCATCGACACGCAAAATTCAAACGGGATGAATATGTCCGACAATATCGAAATCATGTGGGAAGGCCGCTTCATCACGGCCAAGCGCGAGGGCAAATGGGAATATGTCTCCCGCAGCCGCGGCATCAAAGCCGCAGTCATACTCGCCATCGATGACGGCCATGTGCTGCTGGTCGAGCAGTTTCGCGTTCCGCTGGGCAAAAACTGTATCGAATTGCCCGCGGGGCTGGTCGGTGATCATGCCGAGAATGGCGACGAAGACAGCGTCATCGCAGCAATCCGCGAACTGGAAGAAGAAACCGGATATCGCGCGGAAATCATGACCGATCTTGGTGAATTTTATTCATCCCCCGGGATGGTTTCCGAGAGCTTCTCGCTTTTCAGGGCCGAAGGGCTGACCAAGACCGGGGAAGGCGGTGGCGTCGATGGAGAGAATATCACGGTTCACCGTGTCGCTTTGAGCGCGTTGAGCGAATTCATCGACAGCAAGCGCAAACAAGGCGCCGGCATCGACGTCAAACTGATGATGTTTCTAAAACTGGACTGAGCAGGCCATCTGCGCCCGATGGGCAACGGCAGGCAGATACCTAGCGAAAATTGTCGGCGTAAGCCTGGATTTTCAGCGTTTTGTGCGGGGTCGGAATGACCGCATAGGCAATGCCATATTTATCGGCATAGGCCTTCGCCGCATCGCAGCTGTCAAAGGTCAGCTTCACCTGCCGCTGGGTATCACCGGACCCCGCCCAACCGGTCAGGGGGTCGGGTTTGCGGGCTTCTGCCGGTTCGAATTCCAGCACCCATTTGTCGGTCAGCGCCCTGCCCGACTGCATTGCATTTCTGGGAGTTTGATAAATTCGTGCGGCCATTGTCTGTTCCTGTCTTGAACCGGCTCAATAAGCGCGGGAGATGGCAAATTCAACCGCTTCGGTCATCGCGTCTTTCGCTTTGCCCGCTGCGAATATGCCTAGTGCATCAATAGCCCTCTGACCATAGTGACGGGCCCGCGACATCGTATCGTCCATGGCTCCGGTCGCATGGATCAACGCCGTTGCCCGGGCGAGATCGTCATCGGACGATTTATGCCCGATTATCGCGTCTTTCCAGAATTTACGCTCTTCATCATTGCCCCGGGCATAGGCCAATATGACCGGCAGGGTTACCTTGCCTTCGCGGAAATCGTCGCCGGCATCCTTGCCCATGGTTTCGCGATCGGACGAATAGTCGATCGCGTCGTCAACCAATTGAAAAGCGATGCCCAGGTTACGACCATAGCTGTCCAGCGCCAGCTCGACTTCATCGTCGCATTCGGCAACCACGGCAGAAATCCGGCTCGCCGCCGCGAAAAGGGCTGCCGTCTTGGCACCGATGATATCGAGATAGCGGTCTTCATTGGTTTCGATCTTGCGCTGCGCGGTCAACTGGTTGACTTCGCCCTCGGCAATCACGGCCGAAGCATTGGACAATATCTTCAGCACTTTCAGCGAGCCGTCCTCGACCATCAGCTCGAACGAGCGACTGAACAGAAAATCACCGACCAGAACGGTCGCGGGATTGCCGAAGATCAGATTGGCGGCGGTTTTCCCACGCCGCATGTCGGAACCATCGACCACATCATCGTGCAACAGGGTTGCCGTGTGAATGAATTCCACAGCAGCCGCCAGTTTGAAATGGCGATCGCCGGGATAGCCGATCAGCTTGGCCGCCGCCAGAGTCAGCATCGGCCGCATCCGCTTGCCACCGCCGGCGATCAGATGTCCGGCCAGTTCGGGAATGAGGGGGATTTCCGATTGCATCCGGTCCAAAATCACGCTGTTGACCTGATTCATGTCGCTGGCGACCAGAGACATGAGGGGTTCGAGTGAAGGCGCGTTATCCCGCCCGATATGATGGACCGTTGCTGACATGTTGCACCGGATGTGGCAATTCACTAGGGATAAGGCAAGTGAAATCAGGCCATATTCGGTTGCATGTCGTGCATGAGATGCCGGAATCGAAACAGGTGGAATTGGGGCAGCATAAAATGGACGAAAAGCTTAAGCAATATCGCGAAAGCATCAACAATATCGATGCGGCGCTGGTGTTCATGCTGGCCGAACGCTTCAAGGTGACCCAGGCGGTCGGTGAATATAAAGCGAAGAACAGCCTGCCGCCGGCAGATGGTGCCCGCGAGAAAGAACAGATTGCCCGTCTGCGCCAGTTGGCCAGCGACGCCAATCTCGACCCCGAATTTTCGGAAAAATTCCTGCGCTTCATCATCGACGAAGTGATTCGCCACCACGAACGGATACGCGGCAAAGCCGACTAAGTCTCGATCATCTCGCTTTTCGGCAGCCTGAGCCGTACCAGCAATCCGCCCAGATCCTCGCTTTCTTCCAGCGATACCGAGCCCTCGTAGATTTCCGCGACATCGCGGACAATGGCGAGCCCCAGCCCGGTTCCCGGCTTGCCGCTGTCGAGACGGACACCGCGATCGAATATCCGCTGGCGTTCGGCTTCGGGGATACCGCGACCGTCATCCTCGATCAGCAGTTCGACAAACTCATCATTGGTCTCGACCGTAATGAAGACGCTGCCACCGCCATATTTGGCGGCATTTTCGACCAGATTTCCGATCATCTCGTCGAGATCCTGCCGTTCGACCGAGGCCACCGCATCCTTGTCGCCGTCGATATCGATCCGGACATGCGGATAAAGCCGGCCAACGGCCCGTTCAACCGCCTGCAGGCTCTGCCAGACTTTGGCCCGGCTGTGAGCATTGCCGCGCCGGCCTACCGCCCGCGCGCGCGCCAGATGATGGTCCACCTGCCGCCGCATGACGCCCGCTTCGCGAATCACCGTATTGGCCAGATCATCGGCCTTGGCAGTAGCGCTGTTCATGATGACGGTGAGCGGGGTTTTGAGCGCATGGGCGAGATTGCCGGCGTGACGCCGCGCTTCCTCTGCCTGCTTCTCATTATGGTCGAGCAAGGCATTGAGTTCGTCGACCATCGGGGTGACCTCGATTGGCATTGGTTCGACCACGCGGCGCTGCTGGCCGGTGCGCATGGCCGCAATGGCGCTGCGAATCTTGCGCAGCGGCCAGAGACCGTAAAGTGTCTGCAGCGCCGCCATGCCGATCAGCCCGAGCGCCAGGATCAGGAAGCTGTTGATCAGTATCGACCGGATATTGGCGATCTGGCCATCGAGCCCGTCTCGGCTTTGCGCCACCTGGAACAACCATTTGGTATTGCTATCGGGAAGGATAATCGTGCGCTCGAGGACGCGGAGCGGTTCATCCTGAAACTGGTTGCTGTCGTAAATATGGGTTTCCCGGTCGTCATGGGCTATATTCGACACCAGCGTCCGGTCCCACAAGGAACGCGAGGGGAAATCGTCATGCCCCTTGCCGCTGATTTGCCAGTACAGTCCGCTATTGGGTTCGAGAAAGCGCTGGTCACCCAGTGGCCGGTTGAGAAAAACCTCACCATCCGGGCCGATTTCCGCCGACGCGATCATCGCGGTCAGCACATATTCCAGCTGATTATCGAAATTGCGGGTCACCGCATCGTTGAGCACCCGGTCCAGCGCGAAACCCCCGCCAAACAGAAGGATCATGATCCACGCCGCAGCAATGCCGATCATCCGGCGACTGAGCGATCCGGTGGTCTGGGTGCCTAGCCGAGATGGGCTTGCCGGTGCCTTTTCTTCGAGCGGACGATCTATCTGGGCTGGTTCATTCAGGCTTCGGGATCCTCTAGACTATAGCCGAGCCCCCGAATCGTGGAAATGACTTCGGCGCCCAGTTTCTTGCGGATCCGGGTCACGAACACCTCGATCGTGTTGGAATCGCGGTCGAAATCCTGATCATAAATATGTTCGATCAATTCGGTCCGCGACACGACCTTGCCCTTGTGGTGCATCAGATAGGACAGAAGCTTATATTCCTGCGCCGTCAGCTTGACCGGGCTGCCGTCGAGCGTGACCTTGCCCGATCTTGTATCGAGACGGACATTGCCGGCGGTCAGTTCCGAAGAGGCATTGCCCGAGGCCCGGCGAATGAGCGCGCGGAGACGGGCGATCAGTTCTTCGGTCTGGAACGGCTTGGCCAGATAGTCATCAGCACCGGCATCAAGCCCGGCAACCTTGTCCGACCAGCTGTCGCGAGCGGTCAGCACCAGCACCGGAAAATTGCGTTCTTCCTTGCGCCAGCGATCCAATACCGTGAGGCCATCTATTTCAGGCAGGCCGAGGTCAAGAATAACCGCGTCATAATCTTCGGTCGAACCCATGAAATGGCCGTCTTCACCGTCGGTTGACAGGTCGATGGCATAGCCATTGGCCTCCAGTGTCGATTTGAGCTGTTGCCCCAGCGTGGGTTCGTCTTCAACGATCAAGACACGCATGCCTGTCCTCCGAAATAATACCTGTTTCTGTGGAATAGCCTATATCACCATCCCCCCAAGGCACAATGCTATTAGAAAATCGTGACAGCCGACGGTAATCAGCGGGACTGGCGCAGGATAGAGCCGGTACGGCCATCGACGTCGACGAATATCACCCGGCCATCGCGAATGAATTTCAGCCGGTAGACCTGCGCGCCGGGATCGAATTCGGGACCGATATATTCACTGTCGCCCATGCGCGGCAAAATCCGGTTTTCAATCGACCGGATCGACTTTACCTTGCCGGCCATCATCTGGGCACGCGCCTCATTCTGCTCGCCGCGACGATCCGCAGCCGCAGCCTGCGACGGGACAGCCAACACTCCGAGCACCAGGAGGGGCAGAAAGACAGTCAATTTCAACATCAGCACCCTCCTAGACCCGGTGGTTTTAACATCACGTGAATAAGG
Organism: Sphingorhabdus sp. SMR4y; assembly: GCF_002218195.1. Classification (GTDB taxonomy): domain Bacteria; phylum Pseudomonadota; class Alphaproteobacteria; order Sphingomonadales; family Sphingomonadaceae; genus Parasphingorhabdus. Next base: position 1,422,418 of record NZ_CP022336.1, read on the forward strand.
TTCCTGTCAGGAACGAGAGATTATCGCGTCATTTCATAGGTAATGTTGAGCGAAACGACGGTTCCGACCTGGCCTGGCGCAACCGGGGGCGCTGACGAGGAGGCGGACGCCTCCATCCGCATCATTGGCGCATCGGATTGATGGGACATGCCTTCGCTGATCGAAAGGACACGGACACCGCTATAGCCCTCTGCCCGGGCATAGCTCATGGCGCGCGCCTTGGCATTGGCCAGCGCCCGTTCACGCGCAAGGTCCTTCAGCTTGCTGTCATCACTGATCGAGAAAGACGGTCCGTTCAAATTGGTTGCACCGCTGGTGACAATTGCATCGAGAATTTCACCGAGCTTGGAGATGTCCTTGACGGTTGCCGAGACCTGATTGGAAACGACATAACCGACGAATCGATTTTGCCGACTTTCCTGGTCATAGTCATAATCTGCCCGCAAGTTGATGCCGGTGGTCTGGATGTCCTTCTCGGCAATACCGAGCGACTTGAGCCGGTCCATGACCGCCCTGGCCTGCACCGAATTCTGGCGCAGTGCTTCTGTTGCGGTCTTAGCTCTTGTCTCCACTCCAGTGCTGAAGCTTGCCGTATCCGGCGCGCTATCGACCTGTTCCGAGACGCTCAGTTCGATAACCGGATTTTGGGCGACGATTTCTACATTTGCGGCCTGCGCAATATTGATCGGGCTCAGAGCCAGGGCCGCGCCGGCCAGTATAACTGGGAATTTCATAATCTTCTCCATTGATTCAGTTCGTTGTAGACGAGGCTCTCTGAACGGCGGCTAAATAATTTTGCCTGATTTTTCCGGTTCGTGTTCCCGGCTGTCCATCGCCGACCTTGTGGCCGTCAATCTCGACAACCGGCATGACCAGCAATGTCGACGATGTCACAAAGGCTTCCGCTGCCTGTTTCGCCTCGTCTATGGAGAAAGCGCGCTCTTCGATGGTTAGTTCCATCGCCTTTGCCTGATCGAGCATTTCGATACGGGTAACGCCGGGCAAAATGCGACGATCCAGCTGATGGGAAATCAGGACCCCGTCCTGCGTGATGATATGGGCGTTCTGGGACGTCCCCTCGGTAATCCAGTCGTCACGCGCCATCCAGACATCGTCGACGCCCGCTGCCATGGCCTCCATTTTCATCAGCGATGCGTAGAGCAGCTGGGTGGTCTTGATATCGCATCTTTGCCAGCGCAGATCCGGCCGCGTGATGATCTTCATGCCGCGGTCCGCCAGAGGATTGGCGATCAATGCGCGAGACTGGGCAAAGGCAAATATTGTCGGGGCGGTATCGGGAGCAGGCCAGCGATAGTCCCGCTCTTCCATTACTCCGCGCGACACTTGCAGATAAACCACGCCTTCCTGCAGATCATTTTCCGTTACCAGATTCTGCGCTATTGTCGACCAGTCGGCACTGGCATTGATCGAAAGTTCGCCCAGTGATCGTTCCAGCCGGGCAATATGGCGCTGCATGTCAATCAGGCGGCCATCGATCACCGAAATCACCTCATAGACCGCGTCGGAAAACAGCACCCCCCGGTCAAATACGGAAATTTTAGCCGCAGACCCGGAAACATATTCGCCGTTAAGATAGACTGTTTCCAACGCTCTTCCCTATCCCCATAAAGCCATATCCGTCTCTACAATCCGATATGGCGCGACAGGTCAATGGCCTTTGATCCAAAGAGAAGGCTTGAGCCCAAGGCCGCTTGGCCCTAACGCCCGGGAACCATGGCTCAACCCCCGATCTTTGCATATGAGAATCTGTCGCTCCATCAGGGCGAAGGCTGGCTATTCGAGAATCTCGATCTGCACGTCGGCCCGCGTGACCGGCTGGCCCTGATCGGCCGAAACGGCGCCGGCAAGACAACACTATTGCGTCTGATCGCCGACCAGATCGAAGCGGACAAGGGCCAGCGGATGATCCAGCCCGGGACCAATATCGTCTATCTGGAGCAGGAACCGGATTTCAGCCAGTTCGAAACCTTGCGTGACTTTGCCATATCGGGCGATCAGGGCCCTGCCCTGCATGAAGTAGAGGCCATAGCCGATCAACTGGGTACCGATTTGTCCAGGGGAGCTGCCAAAGCCAGCGGGGGCGAGAAACGCCGCGCGGCGATCTGCCGCGCACTGGCATCCGATCCCGATCTTCTGCTGCTCGACGAACCGACCAACCATCTCGATCTCGGGGCGATTGACTGGCTGGAAGACTGGCTCGGTCGCTACAAGGGCGCTTTCATTACCATTTCGCATGACCGGACCTTCCTGACCAGGCTGACCAAACAGACGATCTGGCTGGACCGCGGTGCCTTGCGGCGACAGGAAATCGGTTTCGGCGGCTATGATGCGTGGATGGAGAAAATTCACGCGGATGAAGCCCAGGCCGCCAGCAAGATCGACGCGAAGCTGAAGCTCGAAGCGCGCTGGCTGGAACGCGGCGTCACCGCCCGGCGCAAGCGCAATCAGGGGCGGCTGGAGAAATTATGGGAAATGCGCGCAGCGCGCGCCGCGATGATCGGTCCTGCGGGTACCGCAAATCTCAAGATCCAGAATGACGACAGCCGGACGAAATCGGTCATCACCGCCGAGCATGTTTCCAAATCCTTTGGCGAAGGCGAAAGCAAGCGTCAGATTATCCGCGATTTCTCTCTGCGAATCCAGCGCGGTGACCGGATCGGTATCGTTGGCGCCAATGGTGCGGGCAAGACCACATTGCTGAAGATGCTCACCGGCGAACTGGAACCGGATAGCGGCACCGTCACGCTCGCCAAGACCCTCAACGGCGTGTTCATCGACCAACAGCGCAGCCTGCTCGAGGGCAACAAGTCCGTCCGCGACGTGCTTGCCGACGGCAGCGACTGGGTTGATGTGCGCGGCGACAAGAAACATGTGCAGGGCTATCTCAAGGAATTTCTGTTCGCGCCGTCGCTGATCGACGCGAAGGTCGGCACCTTGTCGGGCGGCGAACAATCGCGATTGCTGCTGGCGCGGGAATTTGCGCGAATGTCCAATCTGTTGGTGCTCGACGAACCGACCAATGATCTCGATCTCGAAACGCTCGACCTGTTGCAGGAAGTGATCGCGGATTATGAAGGCACCGTCCTGCTGGTCAGCCATGACCGCGATTTTCTGGATCGGACAGTGACGGTCACGCTCGGCCTGGACGGCAGCGGAACCGTCGACATAGTCGCCGGCGGCTATGCCGAATGGGAAGCCCGGCGCAAACCGCGTCCCCGGGCCGCGAAAGCAGCGTCGAAATCCCAGCAGCCTGCGAACCAGAACACCACGAAGGCCGCAAGCTCCAGCAAGAAACTGAGCTACAAGGATCAACGCGACTATGATCTCTTGCCGGAACGGATCGAGGCGATCGACCAACGCATGGCGGAAATCGAAAAGGCGTTAGCCGATCCCGATCTCTATACTCGGGACTTCCCCCGTTTCGAGGCCTTGACCAAAGAGAACAGCGCCTTGATTGACGAAAAGGACGAAGCGGAAATGCGCTGGCTGGAACTGGCGGAAGAAGTCGAGCGGCTAGCGGACAAGTGATCAGCCAGGCAGGCGATAATATTCCGCCAGCCTGTCCAGCGCGATTTTCAGCACAAGCTTGCCCGATCGGGCCGGCCAACCGAGCTTCCTCTCCGCTACCGGTGTCCTCTCCCCACCACAGATGGTGCGCCAGGCGATATCCGACAGATCGTTTCCCAGATGGCAGATCGCCTTGTCAAAGCGCTGCTTGGCAGCGATTTGCGCTTCGGTTTCGTTCATTATCCGGGGCATCGCGCGCTTGCTGCCCGCAACCGGCGCGCCATCCCAACGCATGGTCACGCTGGGTGCCAGATTGGCGCGCTCCCAGTCGGCGCGCAATTTTTCACCGGCGTCAAACTGTCGGTCGGACAAATGGCCTCTCGCATGGAGCCAGCCCAGTGGCGATTCCGCGAGATTGACCGTAACGCTACGTGCGCGTCTGCGCCGCGCCCCGCGTCCTTCCCGTTTCTCGCCATCCTGTGGCAATGCTCGCTCGGCGAGCAAACGCGGGCCGCGCCACCCGATATTTTTTCTGGTTGATTGATTTGTCATATTATCTCCTGTTTGGCTAGAAACTCACTTGCCATTTTGGCGATAATGTAGGAAAGTAGAAAACCATATAGGTTTGGAGGCGATGATGATCAGCCGTATCAGGGATGTGCGCAAGGCCAAAGGATTGACACTGGACGATGTTGCAGGACGGTGCAAACCACCAACCACTGCGCAGACCATTGGACGGCTCGAAACCGGCACGCGGACATTGTCGCTCGCCTGGCTGAACCGGATCGCCGACGCGCTGGGAGTAGACAGCGCGGCACTCTTGTCTTTACCTGATCAGGAAGAACTGCCGGTTGCTGCTCTACTGGATCACAAGGGCACCCATGCACTGAGCAAGGTCGAACATATCTATCAGCCCGCGATCGAGCCGGCGATGATGGCGCTCCGCGTAAAGAGCAGTATCGGAGACTATCGTGCCGGCGACGATGTCTGGCTTTCGCGGCGCGAACCGGACCAGTTTGGCGGCGCGCTGAACCGGGACATATTGGTTCCTCGTCCCGCCGGGCGATATCTCTTCGGCCGCCTGATCGGTCGCCAGGACAACAAGTTGCAGTTACTCCCGCTCGGCAGCGGCACGCGACAACAGATCGTCAGCGATCCGGAATGGATCGGTGTCGCGGTGCGTCTGGTGCGAGAGCTGTAGGAACGGGATACGAAAATATTTGTCATGACACAGACGCTCCGCATCCTGACCTTGTCGACATTATTCCCGAATGCGGCAGCACCGAATTTCGGCATATTTGTAGAGCGACAGACTGCAGAACTGGCACGCCGTCCGGAAACCAGTGTGACAGTTGTCAATCCGCTTGGAATACCATTCTGGCCACTGGACAGGCTCACCCAGTATCAGGCGCTTGGACAACTGCCGGAACAGGAAACGTGGCGCGGCCTCGACGTGTTCCGTCCCCGTTTCAGGCTGGTTCCGAAAATTGGCGGCGCCAGCAATCCGCGCCGCATCGTCAAGGCGATCCTGCCGCTGGCGAAGGCACTGCACGACAAGGCCCCCTTCGACTTGATCGACGCCGAGTTTTTCTATCCCGATGGCCCTGCAGCCCTGCAGCTCGCCGAGGCGCTCGACATTCCCTTCACCATCAAGGCGCGCGGGGCTGACATCCACCATTGGGGCAGCGATCCGAAATGCCGTGTCCAGATATTAAGGGCGGCGGAGAAGGCCAGCGCGCTGCTCGCAGTATCTGGCGCGCTGAAGCAGGATATGGTCGCTCTGGGCATGGATGGAAGGAAGATTTCCGTCCACTACACCGGACTCGATCAGGGCAGTTTTGCGCCGCTCGACCGGGTTGCGGCGAAGAAGGAGCTTGGCGTAAGCGGACCTCTTTTCATCACCACCGGTGCGCTGATAGCACGCAAAAATCAGGATCTGGTGATCCGCGCCCTGGCCCAGATCCCGGATGCCACGTTGTTGCTCGCCGGAGCGGGAGAGGAAGAGCAAAATTACCGTGCCCTTGCCGATCAGCTCGGCTTGACCGACCGCGTCCGTTTTCTGGGCAGCGTGCCGCACGAACAACTGCCAAAGCTGACCGCTGCGGCCGATATCGCCATATTGGTGTCAAAGTCCGAAGGACTTGCGAATGCATGGGTCGAGGCGCTCGCTTGCGGCACGCCCATCATCATCAGCGAGGCTGGTGGTGCGCGGGAACTGGTCAGCAGTCGGGAGGCCGGACGGGTTGTTGATCAGACGCCTGACGCAATCGTGGCAGCCGCCAGGGCGATCCTCTCCGCCCCCCCGGCGCAGGACAGGGTTCGCTTGTCAGTCCGCAACTTCAGTTGGCAGAATAATGGTGACCAGCTGCTGACGATATTGCGACAGGCAGCCGGCAGGGATTAGGCTAGTGGCAGGAGCGCGCCGATTATCCAGCGCTCTTCGGCCCGCAACACCCCCCATGTCCGCGCTGCAGCGCGGCTGTCCATAACTTCCAGCCCCATGCCCGCCGCTTCCACTTCCCGCCGGAAGGCAGCAGGCGGTTGCAGCATCGACGGGCCGCTGCCAAGCAGAAGAAATTCAGGCCGTGGCGACAGGTTGAGGCTGGACAGAATTTCGGCGAGATTGAGATTATCGACCGCCGACCCGTCCCAGGCGAGAGCCTGTTCGGGGGAAATCAGCAGCCCCTGATCGAACCGTCGGTCACCGCATTTGAAACCGCTGGCCGTAAAACCGGTGATGACCGGTCCGGTAAATTCAACATCCTTGCGCAGCTCTACCAAGGATCAGCCAATCTGTTCCGGACCACCAACCTTTTCCGCCGTCTTATTGTCCTGCTCAGCGGGGACGAATGTGTCCGGCCCGACCTTGAGCCAGATCAGGATCGGTGCGGCCATATAGATCGAGCTATATGTGCCGACGAACACGCCGAAGAACATCGCGACGGAGAAGCCGAAAATCACGTCCGGCCCCCAGAGGATCAGCGCTCCCAGTGCGATCAGCATGGTCAAGCTGGTCATCACGGTCCGGGCCAGGGTTTCGTTCACCGACAGATCGAGCAAGCCGATGATGTCCATCTTGCGATATTTTTTCAGATTCTCGCGAATACGGTCGAACACCACGATCGTGTCGTTAAGCGAGTAGCCGATAATCGTCAGCAACGCGGCAACGATATTGAGGTTGAATTCCATCTGCGTCAGCGCGAACAGGCCAAAAGTTAGCGCGACGTCGTGCACCAGCGCAAACAGCGCACCGACCCCGAACTGCCATTCGAAACGGATCCAGATATAGATGGAGATCGCGATCACCGCGAAAAGGAGCGAATAGGCACCGGTCTCAAACAGTTCCGACGAAACCTTGCCGGATACCGATTCCACGCCGTCGATGCGCACATCGGGGTGGTCCGCCTTGATCGTAGCGACGATCTTTTCGGTCATTTCATTGGCTGCTTCCGGACGCGATTCCGCTTCTGCCGGCAGCCGCATACGGATCGACACTTCATTGGCATCGCCAAATCGCTGGATCGTCGCTTCGCCATAGCCAAGCCCTCCGACACTGTCCCGCAACTCGGAGATCGGCGCCGTTTCGGTCTCGGTAAAAGTTGCCTGAATCATCTGGCCGCCGATAAAGTCGACGCCAAAATTCAAGCCTTTGGTCGCGACCAGACCGATCGATGCGATGATCGTCAGGATGCTGAAAGCCATGGCGATATTGCGCCATTTCAGAAATCCGAAATTGGTGTTGTCAGGAACAAGTTTCAGCAATCTCATATGACCAACTCCTGCGGCCGGGCTCTTCTAGCCCAGAGCGCCACAAACATCCGGGTGACAACCACGGCGGTGAAGACGGAGGATGCGATACCGATCATCAGAACGACGGCAAATCCCTTGACCGGCCCCGAACCGAACAGGAACAGCAATACGCCGGCGATGATATTGGTGACATTGGCATCCATAATCGCTCTCGACGCTTCCTTATACCCGACTTCGATCGCCTGAATGACACGCCTGCCCCGTTTCCGCTCTTCGCGTATTCGTTCATTGATCAGCACGTTGGCATCGACTGCAGAACCGACCGTCAGCACAAAGCCGGCGATACCGGGCAGCGTCAATGTCGCGTTGAACATCGCCATAACGCCGACGATGATGAACAGGTTCAGCGCCAGTGCGATATTGGCATACATGCCAAATCGGCCATAGGTCACGACCATGAAGGTCAGCACCGCGACCGTGGCGATGATCGCGGCAATCATGCCCTTGTCGATCGAATCCTTGCCAAGATCGGGCCCGACGGTACGTTCTTCGACGATTTTCAATTCCACCGGCAAGGCACCGGAGCGCAGCGCGATCGCCAGCTGGTTTGCACTCTCGACGGAAAAGTTGCCGGAAATCTGGGCCGAACCGCCAAGAATCGGTTCGTTGATATTGGGAGCCGACAGCACCTGTCCATCCAGAATGATGGCAAAGGGCCGACCGACATTATTCTGCGTCAATCGGGCAAATTTGGCGCCGCCCTCGCTGTCGAAGGTGATATTGACCACCGCCGCGTTGGTCTGCTGGTCAAAGCCCTGCCCGGCATCGGTCAGCTTGTCGCCACTGATGCCGCCCAGTCGCTTGACGGCAATATTGGGCAAGCCGGACGGATTGTCCGGATAAGGAAAAATCTGGCTGCCCACTGGCGCACGTCCTGCGGCGACCATATTGGGATCGGCTTCGAAATCGACCAGTTTGAATTCCAGCTTTGCCGTCTGACCGAGCAAGGCCTTCAATGCCTCCGGATCATCGAGGCCCGGCACCTGCACCACGATCCGGTTATCGCCCTGGCGGATGATCGTCGGCTCGCGCGTACCCATTTCGTCGATCCGGCGGCGGATCACGTCGGTTGCCGTCTCCATCGCATTTTCGACGGCATTTTCCAGACCAGCAGCGGTCGGGGTCAGCACGAAACGCGTATCGTCGCGCACTTCGATATCCCAGTCGCGCTGGCCGGTCAGTCCGGCACCGCTTGTCAGCGGAACAATCGCATCGCGCGCCGCATCGACCTGAGTGCTGTCGCGCACCATGAAGCTCAACACGCCATCGCGCCGGGAAATATCGCCAATTCCGATTCGCGGATCGGCGCGGCGCATTTCCGCGCGCACCGATTCTTCCATCGTCTCGAGCCGGGCGGTCGCCACATCGGCCGGATCCGCTTCCAGCAGAATATGACTGCCGCCCTGAAGATCCAGCCCCAGATTGATCGTCTCATTCGGCAGAAAGCTCGGCCAATATTGCCGGCCATTTTCACCCAGCAGGCTGGGAATGGACATCAGCACGCCAAAGGCCAGCAGCAGAGAAATGGAAATGACTTTCCAGCGCGGGAAATCGAGCATCGAAACTAACTTTCTATATCACCGCGTTCAGTCGTTCGCAGGTTTGGCACCGCCGCGTGGCATGACATCGGTCAGGGTCGCCTTGATCGCCTTGACACGAACGCCATTGGCAATTTCCACCTCGACATATTCGTCGTCGACCTTGACCGCTTTGCCGACCAGTCCGCCGCCGGTCACGACTTCGTCATTTTTCTTGACCGCACCAACCTTTTCCTGATGCTCTTTCATCTTCTTCTGTTGCGGACGGATGAGCAGAAAATAGAAGACAGCAAAGATAAGCACCAGCGGCATTATCGAAATCAGAAAGCCACCGGCCCCGCCGGCACCAGCTGCTGCAGATAATATAGTGATTGAAGTCATGAACTCGTCCCGATTGTTGCAATTTTTTATGTGTGAAGTCCGGGGTCTTGTTTCAAGCCCCGGAACAGCAGACCCAGATGTTGCGCGCGCCTATCACGCACTTGTCTCAGGCGCAACGAAATCCGTATTTCGGAAAGGCGACACGCATGACGCAAACGACTTGCCAAGCTCCACCGACCTCCATATATGCGCAGCTTCGGTCGGGACGTAGCGCAGCCTGGTAGCGCATCACACTGGGGGTGTGGGGGTCGGAGGTTCGAATCCTCTCGTCCCGACCAATTGATTCTACCAGCAAAATCACAAGACCAGGAGCGATCGCCAACGGTGCTGTTCGCCCCCCTATGCTCCGGCCCTATGCTCCGGCCCTATGTTCCGGCCCTATGCGCCGGCGATGTCCTGCTCAGCAAAAGCTTTCCACTCAGCCGAACGCCGACGCATAGAGATCACTGTCGTTGGGATAATAATTGCAGTGAAAGCCGTTCGAGATTCGGAACGGGACGATCACTCGCGCTATCGGGCCGCGGGCGATATCATTGGCGGCAAAGATCACCAGTTCGCTGGTCGGGCTGTCGGCGGGATGGATCAATGTTATCGCATAGCCATCGGCTTCCTCGGTGCTGCCGCTTTTCGGTGCGAAGATCAGCTCTCCCGCCGCGGTGCCGTTGCCGAAATGGTAGATATCCTCCTTTCCGGTCGCGGTATCGAAACGCAGCACCGCGTCCATGCCGTCGATCCGGCCGTCCCTGGAATTCAGGTTGATATTGGCAAAAGACTGGCTCGTCTTGCGGGTCATGAAACGATCGTCGGGCCGCGGAAACTGGATGTCCCGTTCGTTTAGCACGGTTTCCTTGACGCTGTCGCTCTTGCCGGTCAGATCGATCTCCCAGCGGCGCAGGCTTTGCACTGTTTCGCCATGGGTCAGCCGGTTGCCGTGTTCGTCCGGAAACAAGGCTGTGCCATTGGCGGTCGCGACATCGGCATATAGCTTGTCACCTTCTTCCCAGACATTGAGTTCGTGATACATGTGGCGCGGCTCCATCTCGATCCAGCGCATCTGGTCCGCCGTTCCGTTTCTCGGCATGATTCCAAGCTTGACCGAGCGATTGGGCATCCATGCGGTCATCGGTCCCCCGGACTGGGCCCGTTCCATGCTGACATCGATCGGAGTAACCGGAAACACCACCCAGTTCTCGCTCAGCAGAAACGTGTGCATCGGCGCCATGTGCGGCGCTTCGAAAAATTCGGTCTTGGTGATCTCGCCGGATTTCGAGATTACATCATAGCGGATTTCCGGCGCACCCGTGACGCCGTGGATCATCGCGCCGAGATTGACCATCTCGCCGCTGAAATGGTCGATCTTGGGATGGGCGGAGAAAGTCGTGGTGATAGCACCGCCATAAGTATGGTCGCCGATGGTTTCCAGCGTCCGGGGGTCCATCTCGACAGCTGGCGCGCCCTCCATCAGGGCGAGCAGCTTGCCACCGTGCAGGATGATATTGGTATTGGCGGTATTATAGCGGGTGCCCTGGGCAGCGGGATCGCTGGTCATAGGGTTTCCGAACAGGCCGAACAACCTTCTGCCGGCATCCAGCTCCAGATTGAACTTATCGGTGCGGACCCAGCGATTGCGCATGGAGACCTTGCCGTCCGCAATGAAAAAAGCATAGATCATGCCGTCACCGTCAAACCAGTGATAGTCCCCCTCGAGCGGAGGATAGAGCGGCTCTGCCCCATTGCGGTAGAACACACCTTCCAGGTCATCCGGCAGATCGCCTTCGATAATCAGATCCGGCGCATCAGCCTCGAACCGGTTGGGCTGGTGATGACCCGACAGATAGGGATGATCGAAAAAGGGACTGGTCATATATTCTCTCCATTCGACAGAAGGGCGGCATTCTGATGATGCTGTCCCGATTGCGGTTCTCCGACCCTGTATAATGTAAAGAGAGTTGACTATTATCATTTGTGATCATGAGCGTTGCCGGGCGATTGCAAAAGCAATGTGTCCAAAAGGGCTATTTACCCGGGCTGATATTCTGTGCTTATGGGCGCTGCATGAACAAAGATCTCATCATGGTCCAGCTGGTCGAGGCTATATTCTGGTTTGACGAAGCACTTCAGGCGCAACTGAGCGCCAAAGGCTGGGATACGATCAGTCGCCGACAGTCGATGATCCTGGCCAATCTGGCCGATGGTGAAACCCGTCCGTCGCGGATTGCGGAAAAGCTCGGTATCAGCCGTCAGGCCCTGAGCCAGGCACTGGCGGAAATGACTGCTCGCGGCATGATCACTCTGGAAGACGACCCGGACGACAAGCGCGCCAAGATCATCGCCTTTTCCAGGGACATGGAGCCGATGCGCCAAGATGCCGTCGAGATCCTGAACGGCCTAGTCACCTGAATCTGAAGTTCGGCTCATTGTTTTTTGACAGAAGCGTTTGACGGCGGCGAGGATTTCGTCGGCGGATTTGACCCATTTGTAGGGTTTGGGATTTTCATTATGTGCTGCGATGAAGGCGACAATGTCGGCTTCGAGTTCTGCCGTTGATCGATGGACACCGCGTTGCAACTGCTTGCGCGTCAACTCTGCAAACCAGCGTTCGACCTGATTGATCCAGGATGCCGATGTCGGCGTGAAGTGAACATGCCAATGCGGGCGGCGCGCCAGCCAGGCCTTGACCTTTGGCGTCTTGTGGGTGGCGTAGTTGTCCATCACGAGGTGTATGTCCGGTCCTTCGGGTATCTCGGCGTCGATTCTCTTGAGGAAGTCGAGGAACTCGGTGGCCCGGTGCCGCTTGTAGCATTTGCCGATCACGGCGCCGGTGGCGATGTCGAGCGCAGCGAACAAGGACGTCGTACCATTGCGGATGTAGGTATGTGTTCTGCGTTCGGCCACACCGGGTGCCATAGGCAAGACCGGTTGCTCACGGTCCAGCGCCTGGATCTGGGATTTTTCGTCTACGCACAGCACGACCGCCCGGTTTGGCGGCGACAAATAGAGGCCGACAATATCCTGCACCTTATCGACGAACAAAGGGTCGGTAGACAGTTTGAACGTCTGTGAGCGGTGCGGTTGCAGGCCAAAGGCAGACCAGATCCGCCGGATGGTAGTGTGCGACAGCCCGGTCTCGGCTGCCATCGTGCGGATTGACCAATGGGTGGCATCCTTCGGCGTGCTGTTCAGCGTGCGCTCGATCACCTGAGCCACCTGCGCATCTGATACCGTTCGTGGTCGTCCCGAACGATATTCGTCGGTCAGCCCTTCAATGCCATCCTGTACAAACCGCCGTCGCCATTTGCCAACTGTGTGCTCGTGGACACCGAGGCGTTGCGCAACTTCCTTGCTCTGCAATCCCTCCGCGCATAGCAGAATCATCCGGCATCGATCCGACAACGAGCGCGGCACCTTGTGCCTGCGAACCTGCCCTTCAAGAAAAAAGCGGTCCTCGCCGCTCAATACGACCAAACCCGCCTGCCTGCCTACCATTACCAATGCTCCTGTCTGTTCAAACAGAGCATATACAATGATACTTACTTCAATTCCAGATGACTAGAAGATATGCTGGAAGAAAAATGGGGTAAAACCCGGCTGCAGGCGGTTCGGGAAGCGCTGGCGTTGGACTGGCGTCAGCTGCCGCTCGAATAGACGCTGACAAAGCCGGCTTCTCTCGCCAGTCTCACCCCGCTATCACTTCAGACAAATGTCAACTTACATGACATTTTGCTATTGCCTTGCGAGAAATGGGAGAGGGAATGATCATGGGCAGATTGTCAGGGAAAATCGCGATAATTACGGGTGCCGCAAAAGGCCTCGGTGAAGCCGATGCGCGAATATTTGCCAGAGAAGGCGCGACCGTCATATTGACCGATGTCGACCGCGAAAACGGGGAACGGGTGGCACAGGAAATCGGCGATGCGGCGAGCTTTGTCGAACTTGACGTCCGCAGCGAAGACGCATGGCAGCAATTGATCTCCGATGTCGTGGACAATCACGGCGGGCTGCATATCCTGGTCAACAATGCCGGCGTCGTTGAAGCCGGCAATATAGAAACCCAGACATTGAAAGACTATCAGTTTGTCATGGACGTCAGCGCCCAGGGCACGTTTCTCGGTTGCAAATATGCGATCCCGGCGATGAAGCGATCCGGCTCCGGCTCGATCATCAACATGGCTTCGATCGCATCGGTACAGGGTGAATCCTACGTCGCAGCCTATAGCGCTGCAAAAGGTGCAGTAGAGTCGTTGACCCGGTCTGTCGCGGCCCATTTCGCACTCAACAAAATGCCGCTTCGCTGCAACAGTGTCCATCCGTCCGGGATCGTCACCCCGATGGTCATGTCAATGCCGGAAAAGATGATCGAAAGCGGTCTGATTTCGCTCGATGATTCCAACCAGGCATCGGGCGTCAGCAAGTTGGGCGAACCCGATGATATCGCGAATACCGTATTGTTTCTGGCCAGCGATGAAGCAAAATTCATCAATGGCGCTGCCATAAGAGTGGACAACGGAATGTCGATCGTCACCGGCATAGTCCCGGAATAGCCGGAAAATCGATATTTCGGCCGCCAGTGCAAACCGCCCTGCCCGCGCAACCCGCCGATCAGCGGAACTCTAGAGTGTCGGACGTAGAAGACTATGGCGAACGCGCACTCCCTTGCGGGGGTGAATCAATAGAATTGACAGTTCTGGCTATGGCCAGACCGGCGTAGCCGTTCAAAGAGAAGATGCAGCAATGTGGAAGAGGTCTAGGCCATCGATCAAGTGCGCAATCGGGACCGCCGCTTTTGCGATTGGAAAAAGATTTTGACCGGCCCGGTTTTATCATCCTTCGGTGATGCCGTCGCAACACAATTCATCTGGGCCTGAACAGGCGTAGCGATGGCCGCAGCATGCTCATTTCGAGTTTTTCACTTCTATAATCAGGAATCCCACTTCAATGACCGACCTCGACCTATCCCGCCCGGACCTGCTGCGCAGCCAATGCTATATCAACGGGACTTGGGTGAACGCCGATTCAGGCGAGAAATTTGCCGTCACCAACCCCGCCACCGGAACGCAAATTGGCGAAGTCCCCGATGCCGGCGTATCCGAAACCCGCAAGGCAATTGACGCGGCTCAGAAGGCCCAGCCTGGCTGGGCAGCAAGAACAGCGAAGGAGCGCGCCCTAATATTGCGACGGTTGTTCGAACTGATGATGAAACATCAGGAAGACCTGGCGCGGATCATGACGGCCGAACAAGGCAAACCGCTTGCCGAGAGCCGCGGCGAAATCGGCTATGCCGCAAATTTCATCGAGTGGTTCGCGGAGGAAGGAAAACGCGTTTACGGCGATGTGATCCCGACCCATGCCGCGGACAAGCGAATTCTGGTTCTGAAACAGCCAATCGGTGTCTGCGCCGCAATCACGCCATGGAATTTTCCCGCCGCCATGATCACGCGCAAGATCGGCCCCGCTCTGGCGGCTGGCTGTGCCATCGTGGTAAAGCCGGCTGAACATACCCCCCTGTCCGCTCTCGCACTGTGCGTGCTTGCAGAAGAAGCCGGAATTCCGCCCGGAATATTGTCCTGCGTCACCGGGGATGCGGCGACGATCGGCGGGGAACTGACATCCAATCCGGTGGTCCGGAAATTGTCGTTCACCGGTTCGACGGACGTCGGCAAGTTGCTGATGCGGCAATGCGCTGACAATGTGAAGAAAGTGTCACTGGAACTGGGTGGCAATGCTCCGTTTATCGTGTTCGATGACGCCGACGTCGAAGCCGCAGTAGCCGGAGCGATTGCGGCCAAGTTCCGTAACGCCGGACAAACCTGTGTCTGCACCAACCGTTTTCTGGTGCAGAACGGAATATATGACAGGTTCGTGGAAAAGCTTGCGGCTGCCACCGCAGCGCTCACCGTCGGTAACGGAACGCAGGACGGCATCGATATTGGCCCCCTGATCGATCGCGATGCAATGGCCAAGGTCCAGGACCATCTCGACGATGCCAAGACCAAGGGTGCTACCATAATGACCGGCGGCGCAGCGCCCGACAAGGGCGAGCTGTTTTTCAATCCGACAGTGATTGCCGGAGCGACGACCGCGATGAAGATTTCCAGGGAGGAAACCTTTGGCCCTCTCGCAGCTGTTTTCCGGTTCGAAACCGAAGCTGAGGCAATTGCTATGGCCAATGATACGGAATCGGGCCTTTCCGCCTATTTCTATACCCAGGACTTGGGCCGGTGCTGGCGAGTGGCCGAAGCGCTGGAATATGGAATTGTCGGGATCAACGAAGGCATAATATCGACCGAAGTTGCGCCCTTTGGCGGGATCAAGGAGAGCGGTATCGGCCGGGAAGGTTCCAAATATGGTATCGAGGACTATCTGGAAATCAAATATATGCTGATCGGTGGTCTGGGATTGTAAAACCCTGATCTCTTTTCCGACAGTTTGACAGGAGAGTGAAATGACCGAAGTGATGAAAGCATGGCGATTGCGCTCGCGACCCGTTGGAGAGATTGCCGACGGTGATCTCGAACTGGTTACCGAGCCGATCCCGCCGCTGGATGAAGGACAGGTCCTGGTCGAAGTCAATTATGTATCGCTCGATCCGACCAACCGGATCTGGATGTCGGACATGGATCAATATATGCCGCCGGTTGCCCTGGGCGATATCATGCGCGCCGGCATCGCGGGCAAGGTTCTGGAATCGCGGCACGATGATTTCGAACCGGGCATGACCGTTGGCGGCCTTGGTGGCTGTGCCACGCATTTTGTGGCCGATGGCGCGACGATACAGCAAATTCCCGAGATCCCAGGCGTACCGCTTGCCAAGCTTTTCGGTTCACTGGGCGGCACGGGACTGACAGCCTATTTCGGGCTTCTGGATATCTGCGATCCCCGGCCGGGCGAAACATTGGTCGTATCTGCCGCCTCCGGCGCGGTCGGCTCCGTGGTCGGGCAGATTGGCAAGATCAAGGGCTGCCGCGTGATCGGCATCGCCGGCGGTGAAAAAAAATGCCGTTACGTGGTCGACGAACTCGGGTTTGACGCCTGTATCGATTACAAGAATGAAGACGTCGGCGCACGACTGGACGAGCTCTGTCCCGACGGCATCGACATGAATTTCGAAAATGTCGGTGGCGATATCATGGAGGCCGTAATGAGCCGGATGAATGATTTCGGACGGATGGCATTATGCGGCATGATTTCGACCTATAATGACAGCGAAGAGCAGCTTGGTCCCAAATCCTGGCCGCTTATCCTGATGCGCCGGCTCAAGGTCCAGGGTTTCATAATCAGCGACTATGCAAACCGCTTTGCCGAAGGCGGAGCGCAACTGGGGACATGGGCGGCCGAAGGCAGAATTCGCACACGCGAAGATATCAGGCCCGGCATCGAAAATGCCATAGTGGCCATGAAAGACCTCTATGTCGGCGGGAATTTCGGTAAGTTGCTGCTCGAGGTCAAGGCCCCCTGAACGGTTCGGGCAGAGCTGCGAAATGCAAGGTGCAAGCCGTCATTATTCGGCATCTGGACGCAAAAGCGACAGATTGAAACGGCTTCGCTTCGATTGCCCCGGCCGCTCGTTCATCTCGCGACCTGCATAAAAAGCCGCCTCCGGTCAGGAGGCGGCTTCCAGTCTATGGACAGCCCTTGGGAGAGAGCCCAATTGTCCAATCTTGTCCGCTCAGAATTTGAATGATGCGTCGAGAAACACTTGTCGGCCGCGATTGTAGCTGACGATGCGATCATCGCCTGTCGGCGGTAGAAATGGCCGTCCGGTATCCGAGGTCAGATACAGCTTGTCAGCAATATTGACCGCTGCGAGCGACAATTTCCATTTGCCCCCGGGCTCGCCGATGGAAACGGCCGCATCAAAAGTGAAAAAATCAGATTGCTTGGCGTCGGTCGACGTCCGGTCGGCGATGAAATATGAGCCGGTGTAACTGACATTGCCGTTCAACCCAAGTTCCAGACCGCCCAGCGGAACGCGATAGTCAAATGCCACATTGCCACTGAAGTCCGGGGCATTTCTTGGCGCCCTGCCTCTCAGATTATCGCCTTCAAGCACGGTCGGCGTGGCCGTATCATCCAGCGGATAATAGTCCTCGGTATATTTGGAATCGAGATAACCGATGGCACCCGAGAGGGTCAGACCGGTGGCAGGGGTCTGCCAGAAGAAGTCGACATCAATACCGGTCGTTGTGACCTCGCTGGCGTTCAATGTGCTATATTGAATGGCAATCGGGTCGAACAGCTGGACCTGAAGATTGCTGAACGCATAGCGGTAGGCAGTGACGTTGAACCGCAACTGACGGTCGAACAATTCCGACTTCATGCCAATTTCCCCGCCCTTCGATTCTTCGGACTGGAAAGTGATGGCGGAAAAGTCATCATTGTCCTTCGCAATCTGCAGCGACAGGGTCGGCAGAACGGCGCTGTCGATGCCACCGGATTTGAATCCGGTCTTGTAGGCTGCATAGAGGTTTATGTCGTCCGCCACTTCGTAGGTCAGTGAAACTTCCGGCGAGAAATTGTCATCCTTGAAGTCGATCGGTCCGGAGAAATAGTTCGAAGGTAGAAATGCTCCGCTGCTGGCAAGGAATAGATGCTGGAACGGAACGGAAATCCGGCTGGTCTTGCTTTCATCGGTATAACGTAAGCCGCCAGAAAGATTCAGCCGTTCGGTCAGATCGACACTGGCATTGGCAAAGACCGAGAATGCCTCCGATTTGGTGTTCTGCAGTTTCAGCAAATCCGCGGTATAGCCGGTGACAGGATCCGGTCCGGCAATGGCAATGTTGACGGCGTAGAGCGGCGCGTCAAAATCGGAATCCTTATATTCGTAAAATGCTCCGATGGTAAGATCCAGCGGACCGAGATCGGTCATATCGACGCGAAGCTCCTGCGAAAACTGATCTGTCGCCACACGCGGCGTCCCCAGTCCGGTGCCAAAGGACACCCCTCCGAGATTGCCCCCGTAGGAATAAGCCTCGAGCTCTTCCGAACGCAGGCTGTAGAAGCCGCTGATCGCTGTCAGCGACAGTTGATCGCTCAGTTCCAGGCCCATCTTCAGACGACCGAGCCAGATATCCGATTCATGATAAGGCACGGTGGTAGAGCGAAACGGGGGTGGCTGGCTTGCCGCCAAAGGCGGAGCGGCATCCGGATAGGAATAAATTCCGTCCCCTGCGTTACAGCTGTAGCCCGCAGGTATCTGAAGCGTACCACCGAACAGGACTATCGGGTCCGCAACACCGTTCGGCCCACAGTCAATATCCGCGAACAGGCTGGCTCCGTCACGCTTGCTGTTGATATAGCTGACTTTCAGATCAGCACTGAAAATGTCGACCGGGTCCCAGGCGACGGTCCCGCGCACATAGATATCTTCCGAGCCACGCTTTGGCTTGGCGACATTTGGCGCTTCATTGATGAGCAGTTCATCAATCTTGTTATAACGCCCGGCCAAACGGATACCGAGTGTGTCGGTCAATGGTCCCGAAATATAGGCCTCGCCGATATAGCCCTTTTCTTCAAATTCATATCCCAGTCTGCCGCCGACCTCCCAGTCGACGGTTGGTCCGGCGGATGTAAGCGTCAAAACGCCGGCCGAAGCGCTCTTGCCGAAGAACAGCGACTGCGGCCCCTTGAGCACGTCAATCTGCGCGATGTCGAAAAAGCCCGCCTGCAGGATCCGCAGCTGGCCGATTTGCACGCCGTCAAAATCGAGAGCGACCGCAGAATCAAAAGCCGGCGACAGGTTTGCGGTGCCGACACCGCGGATACTGAGCGAGGCGCCGCCATTGGCTCCGCCCTGCTGAATGGTCAGCGAGGGAACGCGGCTCTGCAGTTTGTCGACATTGGTGACCTGATAGGTATCCAGCGTATCCCCTCCGATGGAGGTGACCGTGACGGGAACCTCCTGCAGGGATTCAGCTTTTTTCCGGGCGGTGACCACGATTACGTTCAGGCCGTCTCGGCCGTCCTCTGCGCCCGATTCCTGAGCGTTGGCGGTTCCTGCCGAAGCGAACCCCAATGCGGCAGCTCCGCAAAGCAAAATGGCTTTGGTACAATTGACGCCACTATTTTTGACAAGTGCTTTCATTTCATCCTCCTCCGTCGGGCTGCGCATATTTTTGCGCTTTTCCCATATTGACCGATATCGCCACCAAGCGGATTGGGGCGATTTCGGACTACTCATATTGTTAAGATATTTAATCAACTTAGTTGACTATCTATTTAGTTGGCTATCGATCTGCCGTATCTTGATATCGTCTTCTGTTGGCAGGTTGCCGTAGGGTCAGCCGCGTCAGCCATATTGGCTATCTCAGGACACGGCCCTCAGTCCATTTTCGCCCAGAGCCTCTTCATCCTCGGGAATGGTCCGATCCGTGATGACACGCGGGGGCATGCCGCATTTGGGCTGAACGGTGTCCGTGCCGCTTTGCTGCGCGTATTTCAGCAGCAACTCGGTCGCATCGTCTCGCGAGACGGCGCGGGAATAAAGATAACCCTGCCCCAGTTCGCAGCCATTTTCGTCGAGAAGAAGGGCCTGTTCTTCGGTCTCGATACCCTCTGCGACCACCCGTATATCGAGTTTCCTCGCGATGCCGAGCAACCCTGCAATGATCGCCAAGCCCCTCTCGCCCTGGCGCAATTCGCTGACAAAGGATCTGTCGATTTTCAGGATGTCCACCGGCACCGTCAACAAATGGGTCAGCGAAGCATAACCGGTACCGAAATCGTCCAGCGCTACTCGCAGACCATGGCCGCGCAAGGCCTCTATCTCTTGCGCGACAATCGGATCTTCATGCCCGAGATATACCGATTCCGTCACCTCGATAACAACATGTTTGAGAGGTACATTTTCTCGACCAAAGGCGTTCTTGATCCGATCGTAAAGCGTACCGCTGTGAAAATCTGCTGATGAAATGTTGATCCCGACATGTTGGAAGGGAATGCCGCGGTCGAGCCAGGACCGGACATCGGCAGCCACCAGCGCCAACATTCCTTCGGTCAGCTTGGCCGCTACGTCGACATCGGTAGTGGCTTGGTGAAAGGCCCCGGCCGATACCAGATGGCCGTCCGGCTTGCGCAGCCGGCACAACGCTTCCATGCCGATAATCTCACCCGTATTGATCCGGACAAGCGGCTGATAATGGGCCTCGATCCGGCCTTCATCCAAAGCGACATCGACATCCTGGATGACTTCGATCCTGTGTTTGATCGCGGTGCCGATACCGGGCCAGTATCGGACAAAGCCGCCGCGTCCGATTTCCTTGGCATGATAGAGCGCGAAATCGGCATGGCGGTGTACCGTTTCGGCGTCCGGATCGCCGGGCGAAAACGCGGCACCGCCGATCGTCGCACGCGGTTGAATCCTATGGCCGCCGCAACTGGTAACGACACCTATCGCATCAAGAATCTTTGCAGCCGTTCCGCTGAGATCGGCAACCGCTTCCGCTTCCTGCAGGATCACGGCAAATTCGTCACCGCCGAGCCGGAACGCATGATCGGGAAGGACACTGGTCCGGATCCGCTGGGCAACGCTCTGCAGGAGTTCATCTCCCGCCTGATGGCCAAAGGTGTCGTTGATCATCTTGAGATTGTCGAGATCGACCAACAGCAAAGCCCATGTGCCCGGCTGTTCACAGGACAAGCGACTCAATGCCAAGTCAAAACCGGATCTGTTCGGCAGTTCGGTCAATCCGTCGATCGAGGCCCGCCGTTCGCGCTCTATGACCCGATCATGTCGTTCGAGCGCGATCGCGCACAGATGGATACTGGCACTGACCAGCTGTTTTTCCCGGGCGCGCGGCATCCGCTTTTGTTTGAAATACAAGGCAAAGGTACCAAAAACCGTACCATCCGTATTAAAAATTGGCACCGACCAGCAGGCCTGGAAACCATGAGGCAGGAGATGGTCCCTGAACGCCGACCAGCGCGCATCATTTCCAATATCGGTCACGACAACTGCTTCGCCCAGATAGGCCGCACTGCCGCAGGATCCTACATTGGGGCCAATCATCAGGCCGTCGATCAGATCGGAAAAATTTTGCGGCAAGCTGGGTGCGGCGAGCGGATAGAGTGTTCCATTATCTTTCACGCGCAAGACCGAACAGGCGATGCCGGGCAGCAGATGCTCCAGTTCAACGCACAGACGATCCACCGTCGCTTCCAGCGAGACGCCCGTAGCAATCATCTCTAGAATCTTGTTTTGGAACAGCAGCAACCAGCAATGTCCTTTTACTCAACTCGATCTTGTCCCAATTTAGCGGAACGCCGTAAACAGATGATGAAGCGCTTGCGATGCGGGCCCTTGGACCAGGGTTTACGGCAGCAAGTCCGGCGAATTAAGCGTGCGACGACAAGAAAGCCTTCAGGCTTGGGAAGATATGGAGGTGTGTCTGCAGCACAAACCCGGATTGGCTTTCCAGCCCGGCGTCCTGCTGCTCCATCTACATCGCCAGTCGGGCTTCATAAGCGAGCACGTCCGCGCGCAGCCGGAGCGCATCGTGATAGGCATTATGCGGCACCGCACTGCTCGCGCCCGAACTGACAAGCTCGCCATCCACCAACTCAAAGCGAATATTGCGCACCGGTTTCATAAGCCCCGGGCCAGTCACCAGCAATCGCGCGGCATGGGCGATGTCTTCCGGCCAGTCAGCCACCAGCACCGGTCGGGGATCATCACTCAGATAGTCTGCGAACAGATCGGCGACGCGGGTCCTGGGCACCGGCTCTATTTTCAGTACAGGCAGGACATGCTCGACGACCCATGGCGTTGGACTGGAACATTCTATCGCCGCATAAAATGGCGTCTGCCTTTCGTCTTCGGGCACGAGTGCGATAGAAATGAGGTCGCCGCAAAAGCCGTTGAATTCCGTATCCAGAAAATAGCGCATCGTTGAAATCCTCGTATATCCGCGCGATATCACCGCAGCTCCCGCACTTCGAAAGCTACCGTCTTATCAAACTGGCGGATAGAGATAATTGCCTAATCGCGATGGTGGCGAAACTGTGGTCACGGATGGTCCTTCCATCTGGACAGGCGGACCCCGCAAAAACAGCACCCACAACCCTTCAAAGCGAACCGGCCCATATCATGTCATCTGATAGGCCGTCGTTTCCACTGCAGCCAGAACACGAAGCGCTGCCGCGTCTGCAAAAGGCAGAAATTGCATCAACACCAGACCGGCAATGTCGCTCGCGGGGTCGATCCAGAAATAGCAGTTGGACAGTCCCGCCCATGCAAGGCTGCCGGCCGCACGACCACAGGGGCCTGTTTCCGGGTTGATCAAAAAGCCCAGGCCCCAGCCGCAGCCCATCTCCGGAAAAGGATCAAAGGAGTTGGCAAGCTGCGGCGCCACGCTCTCCATCGGCCCCGGCCTCATTGCACCAATCTGGTTTTTCGACATCGCTGCCACGGTCTCTTCGCTGACAATCCGGGCCCCGTCGAGCGATCCGCGATTCAGGATCATCCGCATGAAACGCATATAATCTGCAGCTGTAGAATAGAGCCCGCCGCCGCCAGACTGGAATTCCGCTGCATCTCCACCGCCAATTTCAATCGGAAATGGCACCAGGCCTTCCGCTTGGCGGGAGAGCAGAGGAACCCGGCGTCCGATCTTGTCCGGGCTCACGGAGAAACCCGTATCGTGCATGGCCAGCGGCGCGAATATATGTTCCTCCATATAGGCGCCCAGCGTCTGCCCGCTGGCCGACTCAACCGCCCGTCCGACCCAGTCGGTGCTCACGCCGTAAAGCCAGTCTGCCCCCGGTTCGAACATCAATGGCGCTGTAATGCTGGCTATACTCGCGGGCGCGACCTTTCCCTGGGCTTTTGCCATGTCGCTGCAGGTAAATGCATAGCCGAGCCCAGAGGTATGCGTGAGCAGATGGCGGAGGGTAATAGCTGTGCTGGCAGACTCCATTATAGGCGCACCGTCCCCGTCAAAGCCGTTCAGGACATCAGGATTAGCCAGTTCGGGCAGGATCGGGGCGATCGGTTCATCCAGCGCCAACAGGCCGCGTTCAACCAGTTGCATCGCGGCCACCGATGTGATCGCCTTGGTCATCGACGCGATCTGGAATATGCCATCAATGGTCATCGCCCTGCCGGTTTCGGGGTCAGCCAGCCCCGCTTGCGCTGACACGATTATTCCGTCGGCGTTGCCAACCATCGCAACCGCGCCTGCAACCGGCTGTTTGGCCAGCACCTGGTCCAGGGTTTTCTGCAAATCCCGCTGCGGCAAGGCTTCTTCCTTTTATGACATGTCGCTAAAATCGAAGGGTTCGATTTTCGGGATCACAGACGCTCGGCGTGCCAGCGCAGATGATCCTCCATGAACGTCGAAATGAAATAATAGCTGTGATCATATCCTTCGCGCATATTGAGACTGAGCGGGATGCCTGCCTTGTCACAAGCTTCCACCAGAAGTTGCGGCTTCAATTGCTCTTCGAGGAAATTGTCGCTCGTTCCCTGATCGACCAATATATCGCCGACACGCGCGCCGTCTTCGATCAGCGCGCAGGCGTCATATTGGCGCCAGATTGCCTTGTCGTTGCCGACATAGCCGCCAAGCGCCTTTTCACCCCAGGGACAGTTGAGCGGGGAAACGATAGGCGCAAAGGCGGATACGCTCTTGTACTGGTCCGGATTGCGCAGCGCGATGGTCAGCGCGCCATGGCCACCCATGCTGTGGCCGAATATCGCCTGGCGCTCCATATCGGCCGGAAATTCCCTCGCAATCAGCTCGGGCAGCTCTTTCTCGACATAGCTGCGCATGCGGAAATGCTTGGCCCAGGGTTCTTCGGTCGCATCGACATAAAAGCCTGCGCCCTGTCCCATGTCATAGGACTCGTCGTCGGCCACGTCCTCGCCGCGGGGCGAGCTGTCCGGCGCGACTATGATCAGCCCCAGTTCGCTCGCCGCCTGGCGATATTCGCCCTTCTCCATGACATTGGCATGGGTGCAGGTCAGGCCGGACAGATACCAGACGACCGGCAGCCTCGCGCCCTCTTCATGGTCCGGGACATAGACCGCGAAGGTCATGTCTGTGCCTGTTTCGGCGGACGCATGGGTATAGACTCCCTGCGTTCCGGCGAAGCTTCTGTTGGTCGAAACCGTTTCCATTAAAAGACCACCACGCTGCGGATGCTCTCGCCCGCATGCATCAGGTCAAATCCCTTGTTGATCTCTTCCAGCGACAATGTGTGGGTGATCATCGGGTCAATTTCGATCTTGCCGTTGACATACCAGTCGACAATCTTCGGAACATCGGTCCGGCCGCGCGCGCCGCCGAATGCCGTGCCTTTCCAGACGCGGCCCGTGACCAGCTGGAACGGTCGGGTCGAAATTTCCTTGCCGGCTTCGGCGACACCGATGATGATGCTTTCGCCCCATCCGCGATGGCAGGCTTCCAGCGCCTGACGCATCACGTCGGTATTGCCGGTGCAGTCGAATGTATAGTCAGCGCCGCCATCGGTGAGCGCCACCAGATGCTCGACAATATCGCCCTGGATCTTGTTCGGATTGACGAAATGGGTCATGCCAAACTTCCTGCCCCATTCTTCGCGATCGTCATTGATATCGACGCCGATAATCTTGTCTGCGCCGACCATTCGCGCGCCCTGCAGCACGTTGAGGCCGATGCCGCCGAGACCGAAGACGATGACATTGGAGCCCGGCTCCACCTTGGCCGTGTTGGTTACCGCGCCAACACCGGTGGTAACGCCGCAACCGATGTAGCAGCTGGTGTTGAAGGGAGCGTCGGTGCGGATCTTCGCAACCGCGATTTCGGGCACAACGATGAAGTTCGAGAAGGTCGAGCAGCCCATATAATGGTAAATCGCCTCACCCTTGTAGGACATGCGGCTGGTGCCGTCGGGCATAAGCCCTTGCCCCTGCGTCGAACGGATCGCGGTGCACAGGTTGGTCTTGCCGGACAGGCAGCTTTTGCACTGGCGGCATTCCGGCGTGTAAAGCGGGATCACGTGATCGTCGGGCACTACCGAGGTTACGCCTGGTCCGACTTCGCGCACGATCCCGGCGCCTTCATGGCCCAGCACGCTCGGAAACTTGCCCTCGCTGTCCAGGCCGTCGAGCGTGTAGGCATCGGTGTGGCAAATGCCGGTCGCCATGATCTCGACCAGCACTTCACCCGCTTTCGGGCCCTCCAGATCCAGCTCGACGATTTCGAGTGGCTTTTTCGCTTCAAATGCTACGGCTGCACGGGTTTTCATATTAGGCTTTTCCTTCTCTCGTCCCTATGATCATATTTTGCTGATCATTTTACTAGTCTGCCCCGATGGGTGTTCGCAAGACAAAGCTTCCACCATCCGCCCATTGGAACCGCTTTTTCTTCGGAAGGCCGCAAATTTTCAGCCATGATCGCGAATAACGCGATCACAGGTCGGTCACCGGCATTTTTTCCATTGTCCGGCTGTGTAAGGACTGGCTAGAGACGATGGCCATCCTTTTTCAACAAATCGCTGGCAAGACCAAACCATAAACCGCATGTACCGCGCCCCATCCCGGGATTGAAAGAACCATTATGCCGACCGAAAGACAGATATTGACCTTATCCTGCCCGGACCAGCCGGGCCTTGTGGCGAGTGTCGCCAAGATACTGGCCGATAACGGCGGCAATATCGTCGATTCGCAGCAGTTCAATGATAGTGAGACCGACCATTTCTTCATGCGCGTGGTCTTTGATTTGGCGCAAGGCCCGGCGCTCGGCGCCATTTCCGACGCGATGCAGGCCTTCGCCGCTGAAAAGCAGGTGGAGTGGAAACTGCGGAGCAGTGACGAGCGGACCAAAGTCATCGTTATGGTTTCCAAATTCGACCATTGTCTGATCGACCTTCTCTATCGCTACCGGATCGGGGAACTGCCGATGGAAGTGGTGGGCATAATCTGCAACCATCCTCGTGACGCCCTGAAAATATCGCTGATCGAGGATGTCCCCTTCCATCATCTGCCGGTATCGAAAGAAACCAAGCCGGAACAAGAAGCGCAAATCAAGCAACTGGTGATTGAAAGCGGCGCGGAACTGGTCGTTCTTGCCCGCTATATGCAGATTCTCTCCGATGACCTCGCCGGTTTCCTGTCCGGCCGCTGCATCAATATCCACCACAGCTTCCTGCCTGGCTTCAAGGGCGCCAAGCCTTATCATCAGGCCCATGCCCGCGGCGTTAAAATGATTGGCGCGACCGCCCATTATGTCACTGCAGATCTGGATGAAGGACCGATCATCCATCAGGATGTGGAAGCGATCAGCCATGCCGACACGCCCGATCAGCTGGTGAGCAAGGGGCGCGACATTGAACGCCGGGTTCTCTCGCAGGCTGTCCATTACCATCTCGCGGACCGAGTCTTTCTGAACGGACACAAGACAGTGGTTTTCAAAAACTGACTGCAGTCGCAATATGGTCAGCCGGATGCGGCAAATCTTCCGATGCGCCGCTGTCAGTCCCGAAATATGAGGCCATAGCTGATGCACAACGAATGAATCCTGCACCAGGATTGGCAGTTGATCTTCCGGCCAAGTTCGTTTCAATCAGCAGCGAAGACCGCAGTCCATACTGTCTGGCGCCTCTCGCGGGCGCTGGCGGAAGACAATATGGTCGGCAGAGATTTCAGGGTTAAGGACAGGAATGCATGCAGGATTATAGCGATATACGGGATGAAGTTGCCAAGCTTTGCCAGAGATTCCCCGGCGAATATTGGCGGGCACGGGACAAGGCGCGCGAATATCCCAGCGATTTTGTCGCCGCTCTTGGCGAGGCCGGCTATCTGGCAGCCCTGATCCCGGAGGAATTTGGCGGCGCCGGATTGCCGATCTCGGCGGCAGCGGCGATCCTCGAGGAAATCCAGGCGCAGGGCTGCAACGGTGGCGCGGTGCATGCGCAAATGTATATCATGGGCACGATGCTGCGCCACGGATCGGACGCACAAAAAGCACAATATCTGCCGAAGATCGCGACCGGTGAATTGCGCCTGCAGGCCTTTGGCGTGACCGAACCGACCAGCGGCACCGATACGCTGGCGCTCAAGACCGTGGCGAAGCGGGACGACGATGACTATATCGTCAACGGCCAGAAATTATGGACCAGCCGCGCCGAGCATAGCGACCTGATGCTGTTGCTCGCCCGCACCACCCCGCGCGATCAGGTGGCCAAGCGCACCGACGGCCTGTCGGTCTTTCTGGTCGACATGAACGCGGCCAGGGACAACGGGCTGACCATCCGGCCGATCGACACGATGATGAACCACAGCACCACCGAACTGTTCTTCGACAATATGCGCGTGCCGGCCGCCAATCTGATCGGCGAGGAAGGCAAGGGCTTTCGCTATATCCTCTCCGGCATGAATGCGGAACGGCTGCTGATCGCGGCGGAATGTATCGGGGACGCCAAATGGTTCATCGAGAAGGCAACCGCCTATGCCAAGGAACGGGTGCTGTTCGACCGGCCGATCGGCCAAAACCAGGGCGTCCAGTTCCCGATCGCCCGCGCCTATGCGCAGATGCGCGCGGCCGAACTGCTGGTCCACGAGGGCCTGCGCAAATATGAGGCGGGCGAGAATTGCGGCGAGGAAGCCAATATGGCCAAGATGCTGGCCGCCGACGCCAGCTGGGCGGCCGGAGAAGCCTGCGTCCAGACCCACGGCGGTTTCGGCTTTGCCGCGGAATATGACGTCGAGCGCAAGTTCCGCGAAACCCGGCTCTACCAGGTCGCCCCGATCAGCACCAACATGATCCTCTCCTATGTCGCAGAACATGTGCTGGGCCTGCCGCGGAGCTATTAATGAGTGACTGGAAAGACTGGATCGGCAAGAGCGAAACGCGCCATGATGTGATCACGCCCGGCTTGCTGCACCGCTTTTGTGCAACCATCGACCGGCCGGTCACCGACGCGATCCCGCAAGGATTGCACTGGTGTCTTGCCCTGCCCGATACGTCGACCGCGCAACTTGCCGAAGATGGCCATCCGGCAAAGGGCGGTTTCCTGCCGCCCATCCCCCTGCCCCGCCGCATGTGGGCTTCAAGCAGTATTTCGTTCGAACGGCCGCTGCAGCTAGGCGACGAAATTTCGCGCGTCTCGACCGTCGCCAGCATAGAGGAGAAATCCGGAAAATCCGGCAATCTGGTGTTTGTGGCGGTCGACCATGAAACCCGCGTCGGTGATATTGTCGCGATCAGGGAACGGCAGAATATCGTCTACCGCGAACCGGCCGCCGCTCCGGCACCGGCACGCCAGACCAGCAGCGTAGCGCCGGACCTGCAGGACTGGGACTGGCAACAGACAATCGTCCCGTCCGAGCCCTTGCTATTCCGCTATTCGGCGCTGACCTTCAACAGTCACCGCATCCATTATGACCGGCCCTATGCGATGGAGAAAGAAGGCTATCCCGGTCTGGTCGTGCACGGACCGCTAATGGCGACATTGTTGCTCAATCTCGCGGCGAGCGAACTGGGCGCAAACAGGCTCTCAGGTTTTTCCTTCCGCGGACAGGCACCGGCCTTTGCCAACAGGCCGATATATCTGGTCGGCAAACAGGAGGGCGAGAATATTTCGCTCGCCGTGATCGGAAACGATGGCAAGGACATCATGTCCGCGCAGGCGATGATCTAGGCACCGCCTTGGCGAATTTTACAGCAACGCGCCTTTTTATTTTCTGTGACCTTTGCCTCAAGATATTGTTTTTTAGTGTTCTTTTGGCAATCACCTGCCATCTAGTGTGACCTTTGGGCCAGCGGAAGATGCCGGCCGGGTCGCGGGCAAAAGACCGGAGCCATTTCGCACATATCCAGAATGTCAAAGAGCCTTACGGTTGCGAGATTAAGCCAGCCGGTGGCGTGTAGGAAAGCATTTTGCTGCGCTTCATTGAATTTGCCATTGCAAATCTCCGTTCGTGCTGAGCCTGTCGAAGCACAGGTGGGACAAGCTGACATTGCCCTGCAGACGCTGGACCCTTCGACAGGCTCAGGGCGAACGGAATTTTTTGCGGAGCAACTGTGCTCGGTGCGGGCAAGCTTTGGAAGCTCGCGCGGAGCACAATCCGTTCGTGCTGAGCTTGTCGAAGCACGGGTTGAGCAAGCTGACATTGCCACGCAGTCTCCGGACCCTTCGACAGGCTCAGAACGAACGGGAGCGAACCGAGACGCCCAATTCCAGCCGCAACATGAAAAGCCCGGCGGCTGCGGATCACGCGGCCACCGGGCTTTCCAGTTTTTTATGTCAGCCTAGAAACGGTCGGCGTTCATCACCTTGGTCCAGGCCGCAGCAAAATCTTCGACAAATTGCTGGTCGGCATCGTCCGACGCATAGACTTCCGCAACGGCGCGCAATTCCGAATTGGAGCCAAAGATCAGATCAACCGGCGTCGCGGTCCAGGTCAGTTCGCCGGTCTTGCGGTCATGACCCTCGTACAGTCCCGGTTGCGATTCCGATTTCTTCCACTGCGTTTTCATGTCGAGCAGATTGACGAAAAAGTCGTTGCTCAACTGGCCGGGATTGGCGGTAAACCCGCCATGGGACGACTTGCCCGCATTGGCATTCAATGTCCGCAAACCGCCCACCAGCACCGTCATTTCCGGTACCGTCAGGTTGAGCGCATCCGCCTTGTCAACCAATGCAGCCGCTGGCGCCAGATCAGCACCGGCTGCGTAATAGTTGCGGAAGCCGTCCGCCTTGGGCTCGAGATAGGCAAAGGAAGCCGCGTCGGTCTGCTCCTGCGTGGCATCGACACGGCCGGGCGTGAACGGCAGACTGACCTTGTGCCCCGCCTTGCTTGCCGCTTGCTCGACCGCAGCATTGCCGCCCAGAACGATCAGGTCGGCGAGCGAAACCTGCTTGCCGCCCGTGGCGCTGCGGTTGAAATCCTTCTGGATCGCTTCCAGCTTGCCCAGCACCTTCGTCAGTTCCGCCGTGTCATTGACCGCCCAGTTGCGTTGCGGCTCCAGCCGCAGCCGAGCACCATTGGCGCCGCCGCGCATATCGCTGCCCCGGAAGGTCGAAGCCGAAGCCCATGCCGTGCGCACCAGTTCGGGCGTCGACAGGCCGGAGGCCAGAATTCTCGACTTGAGTTGCGAGACGTCCGCGTCACCGATCATCGCATAGTCCGCAGCGGGCAACGGATCCTGCCAGATGAACGTCTGGCTCGGCGCATCAGCACCGAGATAGCGCGCCGAGGGCCCGAGATCGCGATGGGTCAGCTTGAACCACGCCCGGGCGAAGGCCGCCGCAAATTCATCGGGATTTTTGTGCCAATGCTCTGCGATTTTGCGGAACCCGGGATCTTCCTTGATCGCGATATCGGTGGTGAACATGATCGGCGCGTGGGTCTTGCCCGGGATATGCGCGTCCGGCACCATGTTGGCAGCGTTCGGATCGCTCGGAATCCACTGGGTCGCGCCGGCCGGGCTCTTGGTCTTCACCCATTCGAAACCGAACAGATTGTCGAGATACTGGTTGGTGAAGGCGATCGGATTGGCCGACCATGCGCCTTCGAGACCGCTGGTGATCGTATCCTCGGCATTGCCCTTGCCGCATTTGTTGGCCCAGCCCATGCCCTGACTTTCGATTCCCGCAGCGGAGGGTTCGTCCCCCATGCATTCCTCGGGCTTGTGCGCACCATGCGCCTTGCCGAACGTGTGTCCACCGGCGATCAGGGCCAGCGTTTCCTCGTCATTCATTGCCATATTGCCAAAGGCCCGGCGAATGTCGGCTGCGGCAGAGATCGGGTCATGATTGCCGTTCGGACCTTCCGGATTGACGTAGATCAGACCCATCTGCGTCGCTGCGAGCGAACCCTTGAGGTCGCCCTTGCCGTCGCGACGCTTGTCTTCCAGCATCTTGGCTTCGGGCCCCCAGAACACGAGATCGGGTTGCCAGGCGTCCACGCGGCCACCGGCAAAGCCGATGGTCTTGAAGCCCATATCTTCAAGCGACACATTGCCGGTCAGCACCATCAGGTCGCCCCAGGACAATTTGCGGCCATATTTCTGCTTGATCGGCCAGACCAGTCGGCGGGCCTTGTCGAGGCTGACATTGTCGGGCCATGAGTTAAGCGGTTCGAACCGCTGCTCGCCGCCGTCAGAACCGCCGCGCCCGTCACCGACACGATAGGTGCCGGCGCTGTGCCAGGCCATGCGGATGAAGAACGGACCGTAATGGCCATAATCGGCCGGCCACCAGTCCTGCGAAGTGGTCAATACCTTTCGGATATCCTCCTTGACCGCCGCCAGATCAAGCGTTGCGAATTCGGCGGCATAGTCAAAGTCCGGCCCATAGGGGTTGGACTGGGCCTCGTGCTGGCGAAGCGCCGCGAGGTCCAGGCTTTGTGGCCACCAGTCCTTGTTCGTCATCGCCCCCGATGGATCCTGGACCACCGTTTTCTGGGCCTGAGCCGGGCTTGCGATCGCCAGCGGCGTCATGGAAGCCGCCAGCAAGGCAAAAATTGAAACCTGTGACTTGAACATCTCTCTCTCCTGTTGATCGTCTCGTCGTGACAGGAGGATTTTTAGGGCCACTCGAACAAATGGCGAAACCGGTATATTTCCTGACAGTCATCGAAGATATCGATCAGATTTAGGACGGCGCTGTTTCAGGCCTCCTGCCAAGCAGTGGAGATCGTGCTGGAGAAAGGGGTGTTCGGGCGCTTCTGGCGCACATCAAAAGAAGCCCGACGGCGGGTCGCTAAACCGCCGGACTTCTCCTGATTACCCTAAAAGGGTGGGATACGGCATCAGTTTCGTATTGAGTGAAACAGTTCATCAGATCGATGCCGCAAGATTCTGTTAACCGAATCTTTACCAAGCCCCTGTGACGACGATCACTGTACAAAGGAAAAAGATCCGGGGTCGCCCCTGGCGACCACCCGGCATCCGTTGCGACGGGTCAGACCGTCCGTTTTGCGCGGTCTTTCTGATTCTGGCCCTGAATAGCCTGTTTGGCGGCATCCCACTGCTCATCGCCCCAGGCCAGCAACTGCGAGAAATTACCGCCGCCGGCAAGATAGCCGCCGCCATCGATCGCTATGGTCTGGCCGGTCATATATTCGACTCCGGGGCCCAGCAGGAAGGCGGCCAGATTGGCCAGCTCATGCATTTCGCCCGGTCTGTTGATCGGCGCACCGCTTTGCTTGCGTTCCTTGTCGCTGCCGGTCGGATTAAGCCGGCTCGACATGCCTTCGGTCGGGAACAGGCCCGGCGCAATGGCATTGAGGCGAATATTATGGCGCGCCCATTCCACCGCGAGGCTCTGGGTCATCACATTGATACCCGCTTTGGACATTGCGCTGGGCACAGTGAAGGCGCTGCCGTTCCACACCCAGGTGGTCAGGATCGAAACAACATTACCGCGGGTCCCGCCTTCGATCCAGCGTTTGCCGATATCATGGGTCATGTAGAATGTGCCGCGGAAGACAATATTGGCAATCGCATCAAACCCGCGGATCGACAGGTCTTCGGTGCGGGAGATGAAGTTGCCGGCGGCGTTGTTTATCAGGCCGGTCAACGGACCATGTTGCTGCCAGATGATGTCATTCATTTCGCTGATCATCTCTGCGCTGCGGATATCACAGGGGTGCGGCACGACCTTGCCGCCATGTTTTTCGACCAGTTCTTCGGCTGTCGCCTTGCATACATCACCGCGCCGGCCGCAAATATGCACCTCGGCCCCCAATTTGAGCAGACCTTCGGCCATTTCCTTGCCGAGGCCGGTGCCGCCGCCGGTCACGAGAATGCGCTCGCCCGCCATCAGGTCGTCGCGGAACATGAGTTTGCTGCTATCCATATCATCCTGTCCTGTTTTTTGTTTATGGCGCTCATGCGAGATGAGTCACCCTAATCAGACTAGCAGTAATGATGCGGTAGCACAGGGGTCTGTCAGGACAGGTTCGGGCGACAACAGCACCCGCAAGGCGCGCGGTGGCCAGCAACAAAAAAACGGGAGCTTATCCGAAGATAAGCTCCCGCTGCGCCTCTGTTGGGGCCGCTGTCCTCTTGCGATTTCAGCCGCCGCTTGTTTGGCGTCCGGCTTCCGGTCCAATCCGTTGATGGTTGGTGGTTTTCCACGGTTTGACTTGCGCCTCCCCGCTTCGGTTTCCAACCCGATACTGGTCCGGTCACCCGATGATCTTCGCTCGTCCTGCCTGTTCGGGCTTGCGCCGTCCCTTGCCGGACTGCATCCGATCACCGACCGAGAGATCATTTTCCTTTTCTTGCGAAAAACAAATTGGTCGTCTCGACCATCTTCCGGTTCCCGGGCTGTCCTGCGGGTCATTGCTGACTGGTCGCTGGTTCGTCCGATTGCCTTCCGATGACTGATATATGACTCTTTGTCCCGAGTCGCTCCTAGCGGATTATGACAAGTTATCCACAGCACCAGCATTCAGCGGTGGAAAACTCCTGCCGCAATGGTGGACAAAAGTGGAAAGCGGGGTTTTTTGTGGAATTGCCGCAAAAATCGTCCGCTGGTCCGGCCTTTCACTCGGGAGGGGGTGGTGAAAGGACCGGACCGTTGGACCAATCCCGGCGCCTGTTTTGGGAGGAGGATGCGGCGGCCGGGATTGTAACTTCTTGCCTCAGACCTGAACCGTCGAGAACAGCACGATGCTGCTGACGGAAAGGGCGGCGACAATATTGAAAAGCGTTTTCATGGATTTTCTCCTTATTACAAACGCCTGACAAACATCTCTTTTCCTGCGTAACTTACAGGCTGCAAATGGTCTCATCGCCATTAGGTTTCAATTGAAAATGGAGAATTATCTGTTGCGCGTTTTGCAACTGCCAAAATGCCCTCCGAATTCCCTGAATATCAATTAGACATCTGAATTTACTTGAAAATACCCTTCAGCAGCTTCTTGCCCTTGTCCAGCGGTTCGCTGCGAAACTTGGCTTCTTCCTTGCCGATATAAGTAAAGATGCCGTCCATCGTCTGGTCGGTGACGCTATCGGTGAGGCCTTCACGCGAAATATTCGCGCCGCCCAGTCGGGCCAGCGATGACACGGACCCGAGCTTCTCGACCTGCTGGTAGGCGCCCAGTTCCGTCAGTGCTTTTTCGACCAGCGGACGCACCTTTGTCGCCAGCTCTTCCCCGGAAGTGCGCCGCAGATAATCGGAGCCGGCCGCATTGCCCCCGGTTACAATACCGACACCGTCCTGAAGCGTGAGATTATCGATCGCCGAGCGGAACAGCGGCTTGGCTTCGAGGGCCGCCCGGCCGGCAGCATCATTGAGCGTTTTGGTGATGTCCCTGGTCAGCCCCGCCTTGCTGGTGAAGCGCAAGATATCGGTGGCCTTTTTCAGCGGACCGGGCAGCAGCACCCGCACCGCCTTGTCGGCATAGAAAGCGCCCGGCTGGGCCAGCTTGTCCAGCGCATTGTCGGATGCATCGCCCAACAGGCTTTTCACGCCGGTGGATTGCGCCGCCGCCGGTGTCGCCGCCAAGCCGATCATGGCTAGCGGCGCTGTCGCCAGCGCGAAAGACGCTATTATTTTTGTCGAGGTTTTTCCGTGACGCATGACCGTTGCTCCTGTCTTGTTCCAGGCGATCATAGCATAGTTCGGTGGCCACCCCCTGAATGATCAGACCAGCAGGGGTAAAATCATGCAAAGCCGGGAACGATGGCAAGTCTATTTGCGTTCGGAAAACTCGAGTATGCCCTTGCTTTCCTCGCCGGACACTTCGGTCAGAGCCAGCGAAAACGGATCGCCCTCATCATTGCGCCCCGACAGACTGGTGCCGTCCCTGACGACCTTGAAATCGTTGCCGGTCAACTGTTTTTCATACCAGTCGGCCAATGCATTTGCTCCGACGGGAGCCTTGAAGCCGATCTGGACCTTGCCACCCTGCCCGTCCTTGTCTTCGATATTGAAACTGGTGACGTGACTGCCGGGATAGAGGTCTACGTCGTTCATGTCGAAATCATCGCTGTCGAGCGTGATCGAAGGCAAATCGACTTCCATCGAGAAGCCCTCGGCCTTGATAGAGAATTTGCTGTTATCGCCGTCACCGCCGATTTTGATCTTCTCGCTGTCGGACTTGTCCTCGTCGCTGAAGTCTATCGAAACCGAGGATTCATCATCGACCTTGCTGCAAGCGGACAAGCCGAGCGGCAAAGCGGCCAATAGTATCAGATATTTCGTCGACATGATTTTTCCTCCAAGCTGTATTGTCACAATAATACAGCTTGGAGTTTAGTTGGTCAAGCAGCAAAGCCGGGTCAGCCGTCGATCGAGGCCCCCGGATTGGCGGCATTCACGATGCCGCCATCTACGGGGATAGTGGTCCCGATGACATAATCGCCGGCCGAACTTGCCAGAAATACAGCGGCGGATGCCATATCTTCCGGCCGTCCGATACGCTTGGCCGGAATGCCTTTCTCGACAGAATCTTCGTGGTCGCGGGCCGCCTTGTTCATGGTCGAGGCAAAAGCGCCAGGCGCAATTCCGGTCATGATGATGTCTTCCTGCACCAGTTTCGAAGCCATTTTGCGAGTCAAGTGGATGACCGCAGCTTTCGAAGCCTGATAGCTGTAGGTTTCCCAGGGATTCACCTTCAGACCGTCAACCGATGCAATATTGATAACCTTGGCGGGCTGCTCGAAACTGGCGGCCGCTTTCAATTGCGGGTGCAGGGCCTGGGTCAGGAAGAACAGGCCTTTGACATTGGTGTCCATGACCTTGTCCCAGCCGGATTCAGGAAAATCGACATATTCCGCGCCCCATGCGACGCCGGCATTGTTGACCAGTATGTCGAGCTTCTCTTCCCGCGACGCGATTTCTGCGGCCAGCGCCTTGCAGCCTTCATAGGTCGAAATATCACCCTGAATATAGATGCAATTCTCGCCGAATTCAGCAGCAGCAGCTTCGCCCTGATCTGCCTTGCGACCGGAAATATAGACCTTCGCACCCTGCGCCAGAAATCCTTCCGTTATCATCGCGCCGATACCCCGCTGGCCGCCGGTAACGAGAGCAACACGGCCTTCGAGCGAGAAGAGTTTGTTAAAATCCATTGTCATTGTTCCTTAATAGCCGTGCATTTCGGCAACCAGATTGGTGTGATAATTGGCATCACCCATGAATTCCTGCAGCGCGCGGTCGCGCTTCATGTAGAGGCCGATATCATATTCGTCGGTCATCCCGACGCCGCCATGCATCTGCACGCCTTCCTTGACCGAAAGCGCTGTTGCCCTGCCCGCCTTGGCCTTGGCCACGGACACCATCAGCTCCGCCCTGGACGATCCTTCGTCGAGCATCTGCTGGGCTTTCAAAACGGCAGCGCGGGCAATTTCCATCTCGCTGTACAGATGCGCCATGCGATGCTGCAAAGCCTGGAATGAACCGATCAGTTCGCCGAACTGCTTGCGGCCCTTGATATAGTCGACGGTGATATCCATCGATCCCGCGCCCACACCAAGCGTTTCAGCGGCTGCGCCAGCGCGACCGGCGTTCAGCAAACGGCGGAGCACGGTGTCACCATCGTCCACTTCGCCAATCACCGCATCGGCATCGACCGTTACCCCGTCAAACTGCACATGCGCCGCCATCGCGCTGTCGACCAGCCGCGCACTGTCCCGCGAAACGCCCGCTGCATTGGCATCAACCGCGAACAGCGTCAGCCCCTTGTCGTCGCCAGCCTTGCCGCTGGTCCGGGCCGCAACGATCAGCATATCGGCTGATCCGCCCTGCACCACAAATTGCTTTTTCCCGTCGAGTTTGAAACCATTGCCCTCGCGGGTTGCGGCCATGCCGATCTGGTCGGGCCGATGCTTGGCACCTTCGTCAATCGCCAGGCCGAGAACGGTTTCACCCGCCAGGATGCCCGGGAAATATTGGTCGCGCAGCGCCTTGCCGCCAGCATTAAGCGCTTCCACGCCGGCGACCGCGGTGGTCAGAAAGGGCGAAGGCGTGAGGTTGCGGCCGATTTCCTCGAGCACGGTGCCCGCCTCGACATGGCCGAGACCAAGACCGCCCTCGTCTTCGCCAATCAATATGCCGGTAAAGCCCATTTCGGCAAACTGCTTCCACAGGGCGTGGGAGAAACCATCCTTGCACTGCTTATCCCGAAATTCGCGCAAGTGCGAAACCGGCGCCTCGCCTTTCATGAATTCGGCTGCACTGTCGTGGAGCATCTGCTGATCTTCGTTCAAATAAAGCGGCATGTTCTAGTCCTTATCTTAATCTGTCGTGCGAGCGCACTCGCAAAGCCGTCCCGCGGGAACGGCGGTTAGGCGGGGATGCCGCTAGGCGCCCGGCAGTCGCAAAATCTGCTTGGAGATGACGTTCAGCATGACTTCGCTGGTGCCGCCCTCGATACTGTTCGCCTTGGTCCGCAACCAGCTGCGCGCGGTCATCCCGCCATTGCTTGCATCGCTTTCCCATTCCAGCACTTCGCTGCCGCCAGCCGCCATGATCAGCTCGTGCCGACGCTTGTTGATTTCGGTGCCGGCATATTTCATCATATTGGGCTGCGCCGGATGGCACAGACCGGCCTTGAACGTATCGCCGAATCGTTCCGCCATGGCGCGGAAGGCCAGAACCTCGATATCCATCTCGGCCATTTGCGCGCGCAGCATCGGATCGTCGAGACGACCCATTTCATCACGGCCCACCTGATCGGCGAATTTGGCGCCGAGTGATGTTGCGCCTTCCGAACCGCCGCCGGAAATCATGCTGCGCTCGTGGCCCAGCAGATATTTGGCGACGTCCCAGCCCTTGTTGACTTCATAGACGACCGACGAAACGCCCTCGCCATATTCTTTCGGCACTTTGACATCATCGAAAAATGTCTCGCAGAAAGCGGACTGACCGGAGATCAGTACGATAGGCTTGGTGGTTACGCCCTCGCTGGCCATGTCGAACAGCATGAAGGAGATGCCCTTGTGCTTTTCATTCTTGTCGGTGCGGGTGAGGCAGAAGATCCAGTCGGCCTTGTCGGCATAGCTGGTCCAGATTTTCTGTCCGTTGATCAGGAAATGATCGCCCTTGTCGACCGCGCTGGTTTGCAACGAGGCGAGATCGGAACCGGAACCCGGTTCGGAATAGCCCTGGCACCAGCGGATTTCACCGCGTGCAATCGGTGGCAGGAAATGCTTCTTTTGCGCTTCGGTACCGAAATGCAGCAATGCGGGGCCAAGCATCCAGATGCCGAAGCTCGACAGCGGTGACCGGCATTTGAGCCGGGCCATTTCCTGGCCGAGTATTTTTGTTTCCGCACGGGACAGTCCGCCACCGCCATATTCCTTCGGCCAGTCGGGCACGGTCCAGCCCTTGGCCGCCATGACATCCAGCCATTCCTTCTGGCCCGGCTTGAACGTCGCATTGCGCCCGCCCCAGACGGCATCATCTTCGCCCGTCATCGGCTCGCGCATTTCCGGCGGACAATTGGCTTCGAGCCATGCGGCGGTCTCCGCGCGAAATTTTTCCAGATCGGACATCACGATTTTCCTTTTAATTGAGCAATTAAAGTTGGACTATCATAATTGCGTAGACCGATTCAATGATTCCCTTGGCCTGACGGCGAAAAAATATCGGAGCATCGGATGCAAGACTTGATAACCATAATCCGGCCTCGCGATTTCCGTAGCGGAAACGAAGGTCGGCGGCACAAGTGATTGACGCTCACACGCATCATCGCTTTATTGCCGACAAAAAACGGGAGCGCATGAGGATGAGATTCGAGGGCAAGACCGCCGTTATTACTGGCGGGTCATCGGGCATAGGACGCGGCAGCGTCGAACTTTTCCTCCGCGAAGGCGCCGCAGTCGTCATGGGTGATATCGACGAAGCAGAAGGCACCGCGATGATGTCCGCGCTGGGCGAGAATTTCCTGTTCAAGCCATGCGATGTCACGCAGGAAGCCGATATCAAGGCCCTGATGGACTACGCCGCCGAAGAGACCGGTGGCATCGATATTCTGTTCAACAATGCGGGTGCCGGCGGGCCACGCGCTCCGATCGACGAAATCAGCGGTGACGAGTGGGACTTCGCCATGGCGCTGCTCCTGAAATCCGTCGCCATGGGCATTCGCCATGCCGCACCCCACCTCAAGAAACGCGGTGGTGGCGCGATCGTCAACACCGCCTCTGTCTGCTCTTTCCAGGCCGGCTATGGCCCGACTGCCTATTCCACCGCCAAGGCGGGTGTATTGCATCTTACCAAGCTCGCCGCGGCCGAGCTTGCCCGCTATAATATTCGTGTGAACGCAATCTGCCCCGGCTTCATACAGACCAATATTTTCGCGGCCACAGTCGGCGCCGACAAGGAAGAGGCGCAGCAGATAAACGCCGTTCTGGGCCAGGCCGCGGCCAGCGCGCAGCCGGTCGCCCGCCCCGGGGTGCCCGCTGATATTGCCGAAGCAGCCGCCTATTTGGCATCCGATGCGGCGGGCTTTGTTACCGGCACCCATATTCTGGTGGATGGTGGCATGCTGGTCGGCACGCAAGGCAGCTGGGATCCGGAAGTGCCCGGCATGCTGGATTCCATTCTGCCGGACAATTTGCGTTGACCGAAACGTCCGACAAGCTGCCGCTCCGGACGAAGATCCTATACGGCTTTGGTGCCTCTGCCTACGGCATCAAGGACAACGGATTCTCGGTTTTCCTGCTCTATTACTACAACCAGGTTGTCGGCATGCGCGCCGATATCGTCAGCCTGGCGATTGCCATTGCGCTGTTCGTCGATGCGTTTATCGATCCGCTGATCGGCCAGATGACCGACCGGACCAGAACCCCGATCGGACGGCGCCACCCGTGGCTCTACGGCGCGGCCATCCCGATCGCGATCGCCTGGCTGCTGCTCTGGCATCCGCCGGAAACAAGCGGCATGCTGCAATTCTTCTATTTGCTGACGATGGCAATGCTCGTGCGGATCACCTTGTCCGCCTACGAGGTCCCTTCGCTGGCACTGCTGCCGGAACTCAGCCGTGATTATCATGACCGTACCAGCACGTTGCGCTACCGCACCCTGTTCGGCTGGGCCAGCGGCCTTGGCATCATGGTTGTTGCTTATGGCCTGCTGCTGGTGCCGAGCGCAGATTATCCGGTCGGGATGCTCAATGTTGACGGCTATTCGACATATGCCATCGTTGGCGCCTGCATCATGGCCATTGCCGTACTGGTCTCCGCCGCCAGCACCCACAAACGGATCGTCGGGCGCTACAAGGCCGAGAGTAGCCCGCCGAAGACAGCGGAAGGCTTTGCCGAGATGCTTTCCGCCTATCGCTTCTCGCCATTTCTGTTGCTGATGTTTGCGGGCGTGTTCGCTTTCACCAATCAGGGACTCACCTTTGCGATGACGCCTTATCTGCTGACCCATGTCTGGGAATTCGGCTCTGCGGAAATGACCCTCTATTCGGCGGTTCTCTTCATAGGCGTCATATTGGCCTTTTTGCTGGTCACTCCGATCTCCAAGCGTACCGGAAAGCCAAAAGGCGCGGCCTTCTTGACGCTGTTCGCTGTGATCGTCGGCACGGCACCCTACTGGTTGCGGATGATTGACCTGTTCCCGCCACCCGGTTCGCCGAATTTGATCCCGGTCCTGTTCACGTTCCTCGTTATCGGGATCGCGGCCAGCATCTCGGCCATGATACTGACCATGTCGATGATGGCCGATGTTACCGATGCCTATGCTTTTGAAGTCGGCAAGCGGACAGAGGGGCTGTTCTCCTCCGGCATGTGGTTCATGCAGAAAATGGTCGGCGGCATGGGCATTCTCCTGTCCGGCCTGATCATCTCCTTCATCCAGTTGCCAGCGCAAGCGATACCCGGCTCGGTTGACCCCGCCATTGTCGATAACCTGGCGCTGATCTTCGTTACCTTAGTGACAGTGATTGGCCTCGCCGGAACCTGGGCCTACACCCTGTTTCCGCTCGGCGAGCAGGACCATAGCGATCGCATCGCAAAGCTGGAGGCGACAATGCCGAAGGTGAAATGAAACCGGATGAATAAAAACTCCACCGGCTGGTTGTTTTCACGGTGGCAAAGCCAGACGGCCTCTGATAAGTTAATTGTATAGTTAAAAAGAAAAGGATTTGGGCATGGATTTTGATCTCACGGAAAAGCAGGAATATTGGCGCAATCGGGTGCGCGACCATATCGATACTCACCTCCGTCCCCGTATTGCCGACTTCCATGAGGAAGAATCAACCGGCGAGCGCTGGAAGGTTCTGCAAGTCGTCGAGGAAGAGAAGAAGAAGGCCAAGGAAGCCGGCATCTGGAACCTCTTCATGCCTCCGCCCAATCCCAATCTGACCCATATTGACGATGTTTTCGAATTTGAAGGCCCCGGTCTGACCAATCTGGAATATGCGCTCTGCGCCGAAGAAATGGGCCGCGTCGGCTTCGCTTCCGAAGTGTTCAACTGTTCCGCTCCCGATACCGGCAACATGGAAGTGTTCCATCGCTATGGCACATTGGAGCAGAAGGAAAAATATCTGCGCCCGCTGATGAACGGCGAAATCCGCTCGGCCTTCCTGATGACCGAGCCGGCCGTTGCTTCCTCCGACGCGACCAACATCGAAACCGCCATTGTCCGTGATGGTGATGAATATGTCATCAACGGCCGCAAATGGTGGTCTTCGGGCCTCGGTGATCCGCGCTGCAAGATCGCGATTGTCATGGGCAAGACCACGTTCGAGGGCAGCCGCTATACGCAGCAGTCGCAGATCCTGATGCCCACCGACGCGCCGGGCGTAAACATCATCCGTCACCTGCCCGTGTTCGGCTATGACGATGCGCCGCACGGCCATATGGAAGTCGAAATGAAGGACGTTCGCGTTCCGGCAGAGAATATCATTCTCGGCGAAGGCCGCGGCTTTGAAATTGCCCAGGGGCGCCTCGGACCCGGACGTATCCATCACTGCATGCGGACCATCGGTGTCGCCGAAGAAGCGCTCGAGAAAATGGTCAAGCGACTGCAATCGCGCGTGGCCTTCGGCAAGCGTATCTCCGAACATAGCGTATGGGATGAACGCGTCGCCCGCGCCCGCATCGACATCGACATGAGCCGCCTGCTCTGCCTGAAAGCGGCGGACATGATGGACAAGGTCGGCAATAAATATGCGAAAGCCGAAATCGCCATGATCAAGGTTCAGGCTCCGACCATGGCGCTGAAGATTATCGATGACGCGATCCAGGCCCATGGCGGCGGCGGTGTCACCACCGACTTCGGTCTTGCCCAGGCCTATGCCCATCAGCGGACCCTGCGGCTTGCCGACGGCCCGGACGAAGTGCACAATCGCACGATCGCCAAGATGGAATATGGCAAATATGCCGAGACCGCCGATGGCAGCAAGATGAAGGAAGATTTTTCATCCGGTGATCTCGCCGTCTCGCGCTAGGAGCAGATAATGAAAGCAGCGGTACTGACAGAAGCGGGGAAACCGCTCGTCATTGAGGATGTCGTGATCTCCAAGCCGGGACCACATGAAGTGTTGATCCGGACGGCGGCCTGCGGGCTTTGCCATTCGGATCTGCATTTTATCGACGGCGCCTATCCCCATCCTCTACCCGCGATTCCGGGGCATGAGGCGGCAGGCATTGTCGAGGCAGTCGGCAGCGAAGTCCGCACCGTTGCAGTCGGCGATGCGGTGGTATCCTGCCTGTCGGCCTATTGCGGACATTGCGAATTTTGCGTGTCTGGCCGCATGTCGCTGTGTCTGGGCGCAGACACGCGACGTGGGCCGGACGAGGCGCCGCGGATCACCCGGCCGGATGGTTCGACCGTCGGACAGATGCTCAACCTTTCGGCCTTCGCCGAGCAGATGCTGATCCACGAACATGCCTGCGTCCGAATCGATCCGGACATGCCGCTGGATCGCGCTGCCGTGATCGGCTGTGCGGTAACCACCGGTGCCGGCACGATCTTCAATGCCTGCAAATTGACACCGGGCGAAACCGTTGCGGTCGTCGGATGCGGCGGGGTTGGCCTTGCCACCATCAATGCGGCGAAAATCGCGGGCGCAGGCCGGATCATCGCGGCCGACCCGATCAAGGAAAAGCGCGACCTGGCAATCAAGCTGGGCGCGACCGATGTCATCGACGCGGCGGCGGACGATGCCGCCGGACAGATCGTCGAGATGACCAAGGGCGGTGTCGATCATGCGATCGAGGCGGTCGGTCGTCCGGCCTCCGGCGATCTCGCGGTCGGTTCGCTGAAACGCGGCGGCACCGCAACCATCCTGGGGATGATGCCGCTGGATCACAAGGTCGGCCTGAGCGCGATGGATATGCTGTCCGGCAAGAAACTGCAGGGCGTGCTGATGGGCGAGAACCGCTTCCCGGTCGATATCCCGCGGCTGGTCGATTTTTACCTCCGCGGAATGCTCGATTTGGATAGCATTGTCGCAGAAACCATTCCGCTAGAGCAGATCAACGATGGTTTTGACAAAATGAAAAAAGGCGATGCGGCCCGGTCCGTGATTGTCTTTAACTAACAAAGAGGGACTTCCATGAATCCACAGGAAGATATGACCGGCACGATGGAAGTGCCTGAAAAGGACAAGCTCGATGAAGCCAGCCTGGCCCGCTGGATGGAGGAAAATGTTGAAGGTTTTGCAGGCCCGCTGACTCTGACCAAGTTCAAGGGTGGCCAGTCCAACCCGACGTACAAGATCGACACGCCTGGCACATCCTACGTGCTGCGCAAGAAGCCGTTCGGCGAACTGCTGCCTTCGGCCCATGCCGTAGACAGGGAATTCCGGGTCATCGCGGGTCTCTATCCTGCCGGTTTCCCGGTCGCAAAGCCTTATGGCCTGTGCGACGACGACAGCGTCATCGGCACGATGTTCTACGTCATGGGCATGGCCGACGGGCGGACCCTCTGGGACGGCACCCTGCCTGACAGCAATCCCGCTGAACGCACGGCCATCTATCACGCGATGATCGACAATCTGGCCCTGCTGCACAGCTATGATCCGGCCGAACTGGGTCTGGAGAAACATGGCAAGCCCGGCAATTATTGCGAACGCCAGATATCCCGCTGGACTCAACAATATCGCCTATCCGAGTTGCAGGAAATTCCGGAAATGGACAAGCTGATCGAATGGCTGACCAAGACGATCCCGGAACAGAAAAGCTTCGGCAT
The DNA here is from genome assembly GCF_002218195.1 of Sphingorhabdus sp. SMR4y. GTDB lineage: Bacteria > Pseudomonadota > Alphaproteobacteria > Sphingomonadales > Sphingomonadaceae > Parasphingorhabdus. The sequence goes on from NZ_CP022336.1 coordinate 1,466,751, forward strand.
CGTCCATGGCGACTATCGACTCGACAATATGATCTTTGCGCATGACGAGCCCAAGGTCATCGCCGTTCTCGACTGGGAGCTCTCGACTCTCGGTGATCCGATTGCCGATTTCGCTTACTGGCTGATGTCATATGAAATGGAGCCGGAAGGCCGCAGCGGCATCAAGGGTGTCGACCTGAAAGCTCTGGGCATCCCCTCGCGTGAGGAAGCGATTACCCGCTATTGCGAAAAATCGGGTATCGCCGAGCTACCCCCGATGGATTGGTATCTGGCCTATAATTTGTTCCGTCTTGCTGCTATTCTTCAGGGCATTCAGAAGCGGGTTGCCGATGGCACTGCCAATAGCGCCGTCGCTGCCGAAATGTCGGACCGGGTGACACCCCTGGCACAAGCAGGATGGGAAGTCGCAAAACGCGCAGGAGCGTAACATGGATCTCAAGGACAAAGTCGCCATCATCACCGGCGCGGGCAGCGGGATTGGCCGCGCTGCAGCCCTGCTCTTTGCCGAGCATGGTGCGAAGGTCATTGCCAGCGATGTCACCGATGCGGTCGAGGACACTGCCAAAGGCTCCGAGGGCAATATCATCGCGATCAAGGCGGATGCCGGATCCGAAGGCGATGTCGAGATGCTCGTGGAGGCGGCGGAGCAACGTTTTGGCGATCTCCACGTCTTTTTCGCCAATGCCGGTATAGGCGGCGGCTTTGAAGGCATTTTCGACAGCAGTGTCGCCGAATGGCAGGAAGTCTTGCGGGTCAATCTGATCGGGCCGTTTCTGGCCTGCAAATATGCCGGCAAGGTGATTGCGGAAAGCAAGCATGGCGGGTCTATCATCTGTACCGCCAGCGTAGCCGGAATCCGTTCCGGCGCGGGCGGCCCGGCCTATTCGGCGTCCAAGGCCGGTGTCATCAATCTGGTGAAAGTTGCAGCCCAGCAATTTGCTACATCCAATGTCCGCTGCAACGCGATCTGTCCCGGGATCACCGAAACCGGCATGACCCAGTTCATCTACGACAAGGCCCGCGAAAAGGGCAAGGAAGACCGGCTCGGCTACCTCAATCCGCTGCGCCGCGGGGCCGCCCCTTCAGAGATGGCGGAAGTGGCGCTTTTTCTGGCTTCCGACCGCTCATCCTATGTCAACGGACAGGCGATCGCGGTCGACGGCGGCCTGAGCGCATCGCACCCGGTCACCCGTCAGGAATTCGGCAGAACCGCGGGCTAGGCTTGGCTTCTAATTGGCGAAGGCCAGATCGCCATTGCCCAGTTGCACGAAATCGACACGACCTTGACTGGCACCGCACAGAAATGTGCGCTGGTTGCTGTTGGTCAATAGGCCTTCGACGCGCCAGCCGGCACCATCACGCGACACGGACTGTATGTCGGAAACACGCGCATCGCGGCCAGCCTGCCGTTCCGCCGCGTCGGAACAGCTATTTATCGCCATGTCCATGTCGCCGGTGCTGCTGTCATATCTACTGTCGGAGCGCCGGTCGTCGTAGCGCGGAGTGTCGTCGCGATAGTCACGATCCTCGTAACGCCGGTCACGATTGTTCTTCGAGGCTGCGCTGGCAATAGCGGCAATTCCGCCAATCACCAATATGCCGGCCAGGACGTCACCACCGTCGATCCCGCCACGATGGTGCCGATGTCCGCGATACCCTCGATAGCCCCGGTACCCGCGATAGTTCCGCCAACCCCTGGCCGTCTCATTTTCCGCGCTCCAGCCGAGCGCGCTCATATCGATCGGCGTTGCAGGGGCAACCCCGCTGTGCATCGGTGCAGCCATGGCTGGCGCAAATCCGGTAAAAATCAATGCAGTGGAAGCTGCAATGGCAGAAAATCTGGTCATCTTGGTCATGTCATCACCCCGTATTATGCAAATCTCGCACCCGGAGACCTGCCCTCACATCATGTATAGATGGCCCAGCCTGTCACCAGGCTGAACCATCATTTCCTGTTTAAAGATACGCTCGGTGCCTAGCGACGGGCATATTTGAGCCCGCTATACTGCACATCGCTCACCCGGTTACCCTCGATATAGCAAGTGAACTTGCCTTTATCGGTGTAGCGGTTCCGCTGATACCGGCCCCGATTCTGCTCGACCAGGATCTTGCCCTTGACCCGGTAGCCATAGCGGGTGCGGTCGACATCGCGGATATCGGTTACCGATGCCCGGCCGCGATAGGTCGCGCCATTTTCAGCCGCGCGAACACAGCGGTTCACGGCCTGGCGCTCGTTGATGTGCCGATAGCGATTGTTGGCATATCGGTCATTGCCATAGCGGTCCCCACGGTAATCCGTATCATGATAGCGACGATCCTTGTTGCTCGAACTCGCAATCGCGGCGATCGCGCCGATAATCGCTACACCGGCGATAACCTCGCCAGCGCTGGGTCCGCCGCTGCGGCCATCCTTGGCCATTGCGGGGGTAGCAGAAACGGCCATTGCAGCAGCAGCAGCGGTTCCGACAAGAGCTTTGTTTAACTTGTTCATGTCCACTTTCCTTTCACACTGCCCGAAACCTTTTCCCGAGCTTGCAAAGCCCTTATAGGGGGATCGTACTGAGTGAAGGCTGAACTGGCCTGACAGTAGATGTTCATATTAAACGCAGTTTATATGAACAATATCGCGATATCGGCCTGAGAAACGCCTCTTTTCCGTCAACAGAAGCCCGGCCTGGAAGCGGGGGATCCTTTACAAGGCGTGATCATCCGGGCCGGAGCGGTTTATTGCCCCAGATCGAGCCCGATAGCATCCGCCAGAAAAGCGTATATATCCGAATATTCCTCGATCAGCTTGTCGGTCGGCTTGCCGCTGCCGTGGCCGGCACGGCTTTCGATGCGGATCAGATGCGGCGCCTCGCCGGTGTCGAGAGCCTGCAAGCGCGCGATATATTTGAAACTATGCCCGGGAACGACGCGGTCGTCGGTGTCGGCGGTTGAAACCATCAGCGCCGGATAATCGGTCCCGTTCCGGATGTTATGATAGGGCGAGTAGCCGAGCAATGTTCTGAAGTCCTGCTCCTTGTCCGGATAGCCATAATCATCGACCCAATAGCGTCCGGCGGTAAACCTGTCGAAGCGGAGCATATCCATGACGCCGACCGCAGCATGACCGGCGGTGAACAGATCGGGCCGCTGGTTCACGACAGCTCCAACCAGCAATCCGCCATTGGAACGCCCTTCAATCGCGAGACCGTCTTCCGGCGCGATGCCTTCCGCAATCAGATATTCGCCCGCAGCAATAAAATCGTCGAATACATTCTGCTTGTTCTGCAAGCGACCGCCATCGTGCCATTCCTTGCCATATTCGCCGCCGCCACGAAGATTGGCCGAGGCAAATACGCCGCCCGCCTTGATCCAGGCCATCCAGGCCGGCTTATACTGCGGCAGCACCGAGATATTGAAGCCGCCATAGCCATACAGCAGTGTCGGCGCGCCCTGCGAGAGATCCTGGTCTTTCATGTGCACAAGGAACATCGGGATTTTCGTCCCGTCCTTGCTCTCGTAGAAGCGCTGTGTGACTGCAACCGCCTCGGGATCAAATGGCAGCGATGGCTCGGCCCAGATGGTTGGCGCTGCTTCCGGCTCATAGCGGAAAACCGTGGTTGGCCGATTGAAGCTTCCGAAACTGAAGAAACCTTTATCGCCCTTCATTGATCCACTGAGACTGTCCACCTGCCCCGGCCCGGGCAGATCAAGCGTGCCGAGTGCCTGGCCCGCAAGATCGAAAGTGGCAAGCTGGCTCTTGGCGTCGACAAGATAGCTGATCACCAGCCGGTCGCCGACGATCATTGCCCCGTCGATAACCGCATCGCTTTCCGGAACAAGCTGGGTAAATTCAGGCTGATCCCCGCCCAGATCAACTTTTACCACGCGCAGTCGCGGAGCATCCTTGTTGGTCATGAAATAGAGTGTGTTGCCGGCTCCGTCTATCAACCGCCAGTTATAATCAAAGCCGCTGACCAGCTTGCGCGTCTCCAGTTCCGGCGCATCGACCTTGATTAGCGTGATTTCATAGCGGTCATCAGTGCCGGAGGATGAGGTGATTACCACCCACTCCTTGTCCGATGTCAGCTCTGCAAAATGATTGAGTTCCGGCTGATCAGGCGTTGCGAAGACCTTCACATCTTTGGCCTGCTCCGAGCCTATGCGATGCAAATAGACCGCGTGATTCTCGTTCAGCGACTGAAACGCCTCGCCTTCATCGGGTTCCGGAAAACGGGAATAGAGAAAACCGACATTGTCGGGCATCCATGACAGATCGGTGAACTTGGCCCATTCGACCGTGTCTGCCATAACCTCGCCCGTCGCCACATCCAGAACCTTCACAGTCCGCCAGTCAGAGCCACCATCCTGTATTGCATAAGCAAGCAGACTGCCGTCACCGGACGGTTTCCAGCCAGCCAGGGCGGTGGCGCCATCGTCCGACCAATTTGCCGGGTCAATCAGCACCCGTTCCTCACCCGTGGCGCCGTCGCGGACATAGAGGATCGCCTGATTCTGGCCGCCGCTCTTGCGCTCGTAGAAATAGCGGCCGCCCGCTTCAACCGGAGTGCCCAGATCGTCATAATCAAATAGCGCTTCCATTGACTGGGCAAGAACGAAGCGGCCATCCAACTGTTTCAGATAGGCGTCGGTGACGTGATTTTGCGCCTTCACCCAGGCGGCGACCTCGGCATCCTCGCGGACATCATTTTCGAGCCACCGGTAGGGATCGGAAATATACTCGCCAAATTGCTCTTCGACGACATCAACACTTCTGGTCTCGGGATAAGTCAGCGGGATTTCCTTGTTTTCTTGCTGGGCGGCCAGCGCGGGGGAAGTTGCGGCCAATCCCATGGCCAATGTCACAATTGCCAAACTCAAACTACGCATCATTACCCCGGTAAAAAGAAAGAGGCCGCGAGCTTATCGCTCACGGCCTCTCATATCAATTGAAACTGTATCCTGGATGAAGGACTTAGGCGTCTTCGTATTCATCCTGTGCGCTCTGGTCCGGACCGCTGTCCTGACCCTTCGCGTCCACATCACGGTCAACCAGCTCGATCACGGCCATTGCAGCAGCGTCCGAAGCGCGGAAACCGGCGCGAACGATCCGGGTGTAACCGCCGCTGCGATCGGCGTAACGATCAGCAAGCACATCAAAAAGCTTCTTTTCCTGCGTTTCGTCCATCAGACGCGCATGCGCAAGACGACGGTTGGACAGGCCACCGCGTTTGCCGAGCGTGATCAGTTTTTCAACATAGGGACGCAATTCTTTGGCCTTTGGCAGAGTCGTCATGATCTGCTCATGCTTGATCAGTGCAGCCGCAAGGTTCTTCAGCAGAGCCTGACGGTGAGCACCGGTCCGCTGCATACGGCGGCCCTTCATTCTATGACGCATGGTTATTTCCTTCGTTCGTTAAGGGGCCGTATGAGGTACCCCGCAGCAGGTTGACTTATGGAGCAACCCATCACCCATTTCCGATAGTCCTGAGCCTGTCGAACCGGAGGTCAGCGAAGCTAACGACGCTTTTCGTCCGATAGGCGTGGTTCGACACGCTCACCACTAACGATAATTCATTTACCCGAGCAGTTCCTGTTCGAGCTTCTTGGCCATTTCCTCGATATTTTCAGGCGGCCATCCGGGGATGTCCATGCCGAGACGCAGACCCATGCTGGACAGCACTTCCTTGATTTCGTTCAAGGATTTGCGGCCAAAGTTCGGGGTGCGCAGCATTTCCGCTTCGGTCTTCTGCACGAGATCGCCAATATAGATGATATTGTCGTTCTTGAGGCAGTTGGCGGAACGAACGCTGAGCTCCAGCTCGTCGACCTTCTTGAGAAGATAGCGGTTGAGCTGGTTGGCGTCGCTTTCTGCCTGGCTCTGCTGGGCGGCCATGCCGATCGGCGAGGACACCTGCTCCAGAGCTTCTTCGAAATGCACGAAAAGCTGCAGCTGGTCCTGCAGAATGCGGGCAGCGTAGGCGATCGCATCTTCAGGGGTAACCGTGCCATCGGTTTCGATGGTGAGGTTCAGCTTGTCAAAGTCCAGCTCCTGGCCAACACGGGCATTATCGACCTTGTAGGACACCTGACGGATCGGCGAGTAGAGCGAATCAATCGGGATCAGGCCAATGGGCGCATCGGCTGGACGATTGGCGACAGCTGGAACATAGCCCTTGCCGACATTGACGGTCAGCTCCATGTTCAGCGACGCGCCTTCGTCGAGATGACAGATCACCATTTCGGGGTTCATGATTTCAATGTCGCCGGACACAGCGATGTCGCCTGCCTTGACTTCAGCAGGACCGGTAGCGGAAAGCTGCAGTCGTTTTGCATCTTCGCTTTCCATTTTCAGCGCGATCTGCTTGACGTTGAGAACGATGTCGGTCACATCTTCACGCACACCCGGCAGCGAGGAAAACTCGTGCAGGGCGTTTTCGATCTTGATCGAGGTAACTGCCGCACCCTGAAGCGAGGACAGAAGGACGCGACGCAGCGCGTTGCCCATGGTCAGGCCAAAACCGCGTTCCAGAGGTTCAGCGATAAACGTCGCCTTGCGCTTCGGGTCTCCGCCGGGTTTGATGTCGAGGACGTTGGGCTTCTTCAGTTCTTGCCAGTTCTTCATATTGACAGTCATGGACTTCCCCTAGTGGTTCAAAGAGCGAGTGTGGACGTCATTACCGCTCTGAATTTAAAAAAGTGGGACCGGCCCACCGGCCTGCCCCAGAAACGCAAGCGGTTTTAGACGCGGCGCCGTTTCGATGGGCGAACACCATTATGCGGGATCGGCGTAACGTCACGGATCGAGGTGATCGTGAAGCCAACAGCCTGAAGAGCGCGAAGAGCAGATTCACGGCCGGAGCCAGGACCTTTCACTTCGACTTCCAGAGTCCGCACACCGTGATCGGCGGCCTTCTTGCCAGCGTCTTCCGCTGCAACCTGAGCGGCATAGGGTGTCGACTTGCGAGAGCCCTTGAAGCCCATCATGCCTGCCGAGGACCAGCTTATAGCATTGCCCTGGGCATCGGTGATGGTGACCATCGTGTTGTTGAAAGTGGCGTTGACGTGCGCTACGCCTGCCGAAATATTTTTGCGCGCACTTTTCTTTAAGCGCTGCGGTTCGCGTGCCATGTGATCAATTCCTACCTAATATCTTGAAGATACTTGCCAGAAGACAAGTCTTATTTCTTTTTGCCAGCAATCGCCTTGGGCTTGCCTTTACGGGTGCGCGCATTGGTATGCGTACGCTGACCGCGAACAGGAAGACCTTTACGGTGACGCAGGCCGCGATAGCAGGCCAGATCCATCAAACGCTTGATGTTCATTGCAACTTCACGACGCAGATCGCCTTCAACCGTATGCTCGGCGTCGATCGTTTCGCGAATGTGCAAAATTTCCTGATCGGTGAGGTCCTGAACCCGGCGGGTCGGATCAATCTTCAATTTTTCAACAATTTCAGCCGCAGCCGTGCGTCCGATACCGTGAATGTAGGTAAGCGCAATGATTACGCGCTTGTTAGTGGGGATATTTACCCCAGCAATACGTGCCAATATATTTCTCCATGCTCCACAGGGACCGATTCGCCGGGACCTATCTCATAGCCAAGTCGTTAAAAACACACCCAAAACGCACAAAACCAGCGGACGCACGAAGGGCGCTGCCGGTTGTGTTGGATTTCGAATACAGTCCAAATAGGGAGAGTCGCTGTCGCTGTCAACAATGGAATGGTCGGAAAACCAGCTGGTTCCTGCCTGCCTGAAGCGATGACCCGTCTAGCCCAAAATACGTCCGGGGCAAATATACGATAGCCGCTTTCAGATATACCGATGGATATATCCGCCAGCTGGTGCGCATGCCCTTCCGAACCACCGAAACAACCGTTCCTGCTTCGCTTTCTCATCCGAATGGACTAGCATTCCAGCTGCGTAATCGGGGACATCAATTGACCAACAGAAACAAGCATGACCTGTTCGAAATCGGCGGACAGACAGTCGCACCGGGCGAGACCAGCGACATTGCCATTCCGATCAGCGATCTCCCCGCCGGGATGCAAGCCAATATGGAAATACGTATATTGCACGGCAAGCGCGCAGGCCCGACGATTTTCGTCAGCGCTGCAATCCACGGCGATGAAATCATCGGTACCGAAGTGATCCGCCGCGTGATGAAAAAGCTCAACCCCGCACGAATGGCGGGAACGGTAATTTTCGTACCGGTGGTCAATATGTTCGGATTCATCAACCACAGCCGCTATCTGCCTGACCGCCGCGATCTCAACCGCTCGTTTCCGGGCACTGAAAAAGGCTCGCTCGCATCACAGCTTGCAAATGTCTTCTCGACCGAAATCATTGATCGCTGCTCGCTGGGTATCGATATTCACAGCGCCGCCCAGCACCGCTATAATCTCCCGCAGATCCGCATTGCTTCTGGCAATCGGGATCTCAAGGAGCTGGCACTGGAATTCGGACCGCCAGTGGTCATTGAGGCAGACCTGCGCCCCGGCTCGCTGCGCGCGATAGCGCGGGACGCTGGCGTCGACATGCTGCTCATGGAGGCTGGCGAAGCCCTGCGCTTTGACGAATTTTCCGTGCTGACCGGCGTCAACGGCATCTTGCGCGTGCTGAAAAAACTCGAAATGATTGATACCAAGCGGCTCGGCAAGCGCGGGGCACCGCCGGCCCAGGCGACCCGCACGGTGTGGCTGCGCTCGACACGGGGCGGCATCTGTCGCATGATCTCTCCGTCCGGCAGCAAGGTCCACAAGGGCGACATGGTCGCCTGCATCAGCGATATCTTCGGCGATGGCGAGGAAGAGATTCTGTCCCCGGTCGATGGTATCGTCATCGGCCACAGCAACCTGCCGGTGGTCAACCAGGGCGACGCATTGCTCCACATCGCCGAAGTCAGGATATTCGACACAGTGGAAGAGCGGCTCGGGCAGATCGAGGATGCGATCACCAGCAACCAGTTGCTCGACGAGGATGAGGTAATTTAAATAGCCTGCGATTCCACCCACCACCGATCGCGCCGAACCGGGCCGTCCAATATTCGCAAGGCATCTCCGCACCCAAGATCAATGCCATCAATCAGCACATGTATTGAGCGCGCCTGTCTTATCAAGGCGCGTGACTGTGGTTAAGGATGCCCTCTCAGCCTGTTGCCCCGGTGGGCACGGCAACCCCCGATCGGTCCAAGGTATATCTCACCCCTTGCCGCGCGTCTTGGTCTTCCCGGGCTTGGCATTTTTCTCGATAAATTCGATGATCAGGCCCGCAACATCCTTGCCGGTGGCTTTTTCGATACCCTCGAGGCCGGGCGAACTGTTCACTTCCATGATCACCGGGCCGTGATTGGAGCGCAACATGTCGACGCCGCAGACATTCAGCCCCATATGCTTGGCCGCGCGCACCGCGGTCGAACGCTCCTCGGGCGTGATCTTCACGATCTGGGCGCTGCCGCCGCGATGCAGGTTGGAGCGGAAATCGTCCGGAGCACCGGTCCGCTTCATGGCAGCGACCACCTTGCCGCCGACGACCAGCGCCCGGATGTCCGTGCCGCCGGCTTCCTTGATGAATTCCTGCACCAGAATGTTCACATTGGCGCCGCGAAAGGCTTCGATCACCGACTTGGCGCTCGACATTGTCTCGGCGAGAACCACACCGATGCCCTGGGTGCCCTCCAACAGCTTGATCACCACCGGCGGGCCGTTGACCGCCTTGATAATCTCTTCGGCCTGTTTCGGGTCGTTCGCATAAGCTGTCAGCGGCAGCCCTAGGCCATATTTGGACAATATCTGCATCGAGCGCAGCTTGTCGCGACTGCGGCCAATAGCCACGCTCTCGTTGAGCGGCCAGACGCCGGCCATTTCAAACTGGCGCACCACCGCGGTGCCATAGTTGGTGATCGACGCTCCGATACGCGGAATGACCGCCTCATATCCTTCCAGCCTGTGCCCGTCATAAGTGATCGTCGGCCGGTGGCTGGCGATATTCACCGTACAGCGGGTCGTGTTCAGGATATCCAGCGAATGCCCGCGTTCTTCTGCTGCCTGCACCAGTCTTTTGTGCGAGTAGAGGTTCGGGTTTCGCGCGAGCATGGCGAGCTTCATATCTTATCTTTCCTGGTGCCGGCCCAGCATCCAGCGCTTGGCGCTGTTGACGAGGAAGCCTCTTTTCAGCGCCCGGCGACCTATAAGGACCGGGAATATCATCGATTGCCTGTTGGCAAGTGTCATATGCCCGACCCACTCCAGCGGTCCGAGCTTCATGACTGTCTCTACCACATAACGGGTTTGCATGACACCATTACTACTCTTGATCCTGCGCTGACCGTAGACAAGCGCTTCACAATGATGGTCGGCAATCCCGGGGCCCATCGGGATAGTGAAACGGACAAACGGTTGTCCGTCTTTTTCGAACGGCTTGATATGCGTGGCATGCAGCGAAGATGTTGCTGCTCCCGTATCGACCTTGGCGTGGAGATCCCTGACCCCGAGACCGGGTATGTCAATAAGCTCGCACCAGCCTATTTCGCACGGTTCTGCCAGCTTTTTGGGAAGCGGCTTTACCGTGGGATCATTTGCTTGCGCCATCGACCAGACATTTGGCCGATGACGCATTTTTCCGCAAGATAATTATAAGCTAGACAACGCCGTAAGCGAGCATCGCATCGGCGACTTTCTTGAAGCCGGCAATATTGGCGCCTTTCACATAATCGACATAACCATCGCCCTGATCGCCATATTCGACGCATTTGTTATGGATGCCTTCCATAAGATCGGTCAGCATCTCGCCAAGCCGCTCGTGGTTCCAGCTGATCCGTTCGGCATTCTGGCTCATTTCAAGACCCGACACCGCGACACCCCCAGCATTGGCTGCCTTGCCGGGACCATACATGATCTTGGCATCGTGGAAGACGTGCACACCCTCCAGCGTGGTCGGCATGTTCGCGCCTTCCGAGACCGCGATCACGCCATTGGCAACCAGTTCCCTGGCTTCCGCTTCATTGAGTTCATTCTGCGTCGCGCACGGCAATGCGAGATCGCAGGGCACGCTCCATGGCCGCGCGCCTTCGTGATAGGACGCGCCGGTGAAATGATCGGCATATTCGCTGATCCGGCCCCGCGTGTGGGTCTTGTGATGTTTGACCCAGTCGATCTTCTCCTGGTCGATCCCGTCAGGGTCATGGATGAAGCCGCCGCTGTCCGAGAGCGTCAGGACCTTGCCACCCTGTTTGGTGATCTGCTCGGCAGCATGTGTCGCAACATTGCCCGATCCGGAAATGACCGCCGTCTTTCCGGCAATCGCGTCGCTGCGATGCTTGAGCATGTTTTCCATGAAATAGACCGCACCATATCCGGTTGCCTCCGGACGCATCTGCGACCCGCCATATTCCATGCCCTTGCCGGTCAGCACGCCTTCCCAGCGGTTGGTGATACGCTTGTACTGGCCGAACATATAGCCGATCTCGCGTCCGCCCACACCGATATCGCCGGCGGGAACATCCGTGTCCGGACCGATATGACGGTACAGCTCGGTCATGAACGACTGGCAGAAGCGCATGACTTCGGCGTCCGACTTGCCCTTGGGGTTAAAGTTTGCCCCGCCCTTGCCGCCACCCATGGGCAGTCCGGTGAGAGAGTTCTTGAACGTCTGTTCGAAGGCAAGAAATTTCAAAACGCTTTCGGTGACGCTGGGGTGGAAACGAATACCGCCCTTGTAGGGGCCGATCGCATTGTTGTTCTGAATTCGGTAGCCGCGCTGGACACGGACATTGTGATTGTCGTCCTCCCAGCAAACCCGGAATGAAACAACCCGGTCAGGCTCGGCCATCCGCCGCAAAATCTGTGCGCTGTGATAGGCTTCCTTGTCTTCGATAAAATCGAAAATATCCATTGCGACTTCCTGCACCGCCTGAACAAATTCAGGTTGCCCAGGATTGCGTTTCTTGACGCCTTCCATGAAAGTCGGAAAATCCACGTGATCGGAAACGGCCATAGTCTACCCCCTCTTGAAATCAATATCGGTACGACCCGTTTCCCCGCTGACGACGCCTCGAGTCGACAACAAGTAGGAATATACAATAGAACTATTAGACGGACTTGGTAAAGTGTTGCGATTGAGCCGAAATCAGGGTGACTTTTCGGTATCGCCGGAGGCGGGATCTTCCGCCGCCTCGTTCCCTCCATCGGCCGCGTCAGCGAATATCGCTGCCAGCCTCGCCAGTTGCTCGCCAATCACGCCATCCACTGCAGGTGCGATCTGGTCGACGGGGAATTCCATATAGCCGCCGACCTTATAGGTAAAGCGGACCACGGTGCTATCGTCTTGCGGCTGCAACACCATGGTCAGTGTGCCGGTCACCGCTTCGCCCTGCAGTGGCCCCAGAGCGCCTGTAAGACGCAGCATCTTCTGGTTACGCGCATAGATCACGCGCATATGCTGCACGCTGCCTTCGGAGCTCTTGATATTGTCATCCGAGGTCGTGCGGATCAGTTCGCAAAAACAACCGCCGGCCTGCGGAACGAGATAGAAATTCTCGGCATCGCCCGACCAGCTATGATCGGGGTTCCAATAGCGAGAGGGTGCAATCAGCGCCTTCCAGACGGCTTCATTGTCACCGGCAATCACTGTCTGGTGCTGCACGGTAAAGCCGTTGTCGGCGGTGTTGGTTACTTCGGCATTGGCGGCGGTGACGCTGCACAGCGCTGCCATTCCCGATATCGCGTGAAATGCCAGCTTCGCCATGCCCCGTCTCCCGTAAACTCAGTTCAAAGCGACAGCGCCGCCTCAATTGCTTCGTTGACTTCCGCCATGCTGCCCATGCCATCCACTTTGCGAACGATGCCGCGCTCTTCGTAAATCGGCAGGATAGGCGCTGTCTTCGCCCGATATTCCTGCATGCGGGTACGCACCGTATTCTCGTTATCATCTGGCCGGCGCTTGAAATCCGTACTACCGCAAACGTCGCAAACGCCTTCCTTTGCGGGCTTCTTGAAGGTGTCATGATAGCCTTCACCGCATTTTCCGCAGGTGAAGCGGCCCACGATGCGCTCGACCAAAGCATCTTCATCGACTTCCAGTTCGATCACATGAGCAAGCGCCCGGCCTCTCTCTGCCAATATCTCGTCCAGAGACTCTGCCTGTGCCGCGGTGCGGGGATAGCCGTCAAAAATCACGCCCTGTTCCGGTCCGAGTTCATCAAGCCGGTCGCCAATAATACCGGAGACCACTTCGTCCGGAACCAGCGCCCCGGCGTCCATCAGGGCTTTTGCTTGCAGGCCTACTTCTGTGCCGGCCTTGACTGCCGCACGCAGCATATCGCCCGTCGATAGCTGCACCATGCCATGCTCATCTTCCAGACGACTCGCTTGTGTCCCCTTCCCAGCACCTGGTGGCCCCAACAAGATGATGTCCATGCGTCTACCCTATCGTATTATTGAATCATGTCTGGATTAGCCCGCTAACACTTAGCGCTTCCGACGCCCACCCTTGAGTTTGGCCTTTTTGAGCAAATCACCATATTGCAGTGCCAACAAATGGCTCTGGATCTGCGTAACCGTGTCGACCGTCACATTGACGACAATCAACAGGCTCGTTCCGCCCAGGAAGAAAATCGGCAGACTTGTCTGCGCCATAACATATTCCGGAAGAACACAGACGAAAGCCAGATAAGCCGCGCCAACCACGGTGATCCGGGTCAACACATAATCGAGATAGTCTGCGGTATTCTTGCCGGGGCGGATACCGGGCACGAAGCCACCATTTTTCTTCAGATTTTCGGCGGTTTCTTCAGGATTGAAGACCACTGCCGTGTAGAAGAAGCAGAAGAAGATGATACCAGCGGCATAGAGCGCCATATAGAGCGGCTGACCATGGGCCAGATACTGATTGAGTGAGATCACGAAATCGCCAAACCATGTTTCGCCAGCGGTCGCATTGCCGGCAAACTGGCTGACCGTCAGCGGCATCAGCAGAAGCGAGGATGCGAAGATCGGCGGGATCACGCCTGCGGTATTGACCTTGAGCGGCAAATGGCTGCGATCCGCCTGCATGACTCCGTGCTGGGTCGCCCGCTTGGGATATTGAATGAGCACCCGTCTTTGGGCGCGTTCCATGAAGCTGATGAACAGGATCAACCCGACTACCATGGCGATCAGCCCGACGATCGTCAGCGCGCTGATCGAACCGGTGCGGCTGCCTTCCATCAGATTGGCGACAAAGGTGGGCATCTGGGCAACAATACCGGCCATGATGATCAGCGATATACCGTTGCCGATACCGCGGCTGGTGATCTGTTCACCCAGCCACATCAGGAACAGCGTGCCGCCAACCAGACTGATAACCGCGCCGATGCGGAACATGTACCCCGGCTCCACCACCGCCTGCAGACCGGACTGGGAAGCGAAGCTTTCCAGACCAACCGCGATGAAATAGCCCTGTACGGCGGTCAGGCCGACCGTGCCGTAGCGGGTATATTGGTTGAGCTTCTTGCGCCCGGACTCGCCTTCTTTCTTGACCGCAGCCAGGGTCGGCGAAAGCGCTGCCGCCAGCTGGACCACAATCGAAGCGGTAATATAGGGCATGACCCCCAGCGCGATCAGGCTCATCCGCTCCAGCGAACCGCCCGAGAATGTATTGAAAATGTCCAGAACGCCGCCCCGGGTCTGATCATAGAGATCAGCCAGAACCACCGGATCAACACCCGGCAGCGGGACGAAACTGAGCAGGCGGAAAATAACCAGCGCGCCCAGGGTAAACCAGATACGCTTGCGCAGCTCTGTGGCTTCACCGAATTTTGATAGGCTTAGATTAGCTGCGACCTGATCGGCTCTTGATGCCATGCTTGACTTCCCTGCCCCACTATTAGTTTGCAACGCGCCCCTGCGGAGGCAGAGGCCCATCCCCAACTATTGCGACTTTAGCAATCTTCGGAGATGGACAGCTGCTGGTGCAGCTATGCAACCCGCCCCATATCGGATGTTCGCGCATCAAAAACAAGGGGCCAGAAAAAGAGGCGCTAAATCTAGCGCCTCTTGAAGATCAATCTTTGTTTTTCGCCCTGTTCGCGGCTTTTTTCTCACGCGCAGGTTTGGACGGGACCGCTTTTTTCTCGCCCTTGGGACGACGTTCGCCGCCGGCTGCGAGAATTTCGACCTTGCCACCTGCTTTTTCGACCGCTGCAACTGCAGCTTTCGAAGCGCCGGCAACGGCGATGGTGATTTTCGCAGTCAGTTCGCCCTTGGCAAGAAGACGAACACCGTCCTTGCCTCCACGGGCCAGGCCAGCAGCCTTCAGCGTTGCATGGTCGATCGTGCCTTTGGCATCGAGACTCTTGTTGTCGATGAACTTCTGGATCATGCCCAGGTTCACTTCTGCATAGTCGGTGCCGAACGGGTTGTTGAAGCCACGCTTGGGAAGACGCATGTGGAGCGGCATCTGGCCGCCTTCAAATCCGTTGATCGAAACACCGGAACGGGACTTCTGGCCCTTCTGGCCACGTCCACCGGTTTTGCCTTTGCCCGAGCCAATGCCGCGGCCAATGCGCAAGCGCGACTTGCGCGCGCCTTCGTTGTCTTTAATTTCGTTGAGTTTCATTTCGGGTACTCGCTTTCGCTTTCATTCGCACTGTCATAATCATCCCGATGTACGGGACGGAACGGGTTAATCCAGAACTTCTACAAGATGATGGACTTTGCCGATCATGCCGCGAACCTCTGGAGTATCTTCCAGTTCGGAGACGCGGTGCATCTTGTTGAGACCCAGACCGATCAGCGTTTTGCGCTGAACTTCAGGACGACGGATCGGTGAACCAATCTGCTTGATCTTAATTTTCGCCATCAGGATTTACTCCGTAACTGCAGCGGCATCGGCTGCCACTTCAGCGGCCGGGCCACCAGCACGCGCCAACAGGTCAGTAACCTTCTTGCCGCGTCGCTGGGATACGGCCTTCGGGCTGGACTGATCTGCCAATGCGGCAAAGGTCGCACGGATCATGTTATAAGGATTGGCGGTGCCGTTGGACTTGGTCACAACGTCGGAAACGCCAAGGCTCTCGAATACGGCACGCATAGGACCGCCGGCAATGATACCGGTTCCTGGAGGCGCCGAACGCACGGTCACGTTACCCGCACCGAAGTGGCCAGTACCATCATGGTGCAGAGTCCGTCCTTCACGAAGCGGAACACGAACCATCGATTTTTTCGCAGCTGCGGTTGCCTTGGTAATGGCTTCAGGCACTTCGCGTGCCTTGCCCTTGCCGAAGCCGGCGCGACCCTTGCCATCGCCAACCACGACCAGCGCAGCAAAACCAAAGCGCTTACCGCCCTTGACCGTCTTCGAAACGCGGTTGATGTGAACCAGTTTCTCGATCAGCTCTTCGCCGCCGTCATTGTTTCCACGGCCACCACGATTGTTGCGTCCGCCGCCACGATTGTCGCGTCCGCCACCGCGGTTGTCACGACCGCCGCCACGGTTTCCACCGCGCGACTGACGCTCCGGACCACCGGTTTTGGCTTCAGGCGCCACAGCGGCTTCAGGCTGATTGCCTTCGCCAGTTGTACCCGGCTGTGCCGCGCCTTCTGGTGTTGTTTTGTCATCAGCCATATTAAAACTCCAATCCGCCTTCACGTGCTGCGTCGGCCAGAGCCTTCACACGTCCGTGAAACAGAAACCCGCCACGGTCAAAAATTACTTCTTTAACGCCCGCCTTCTTGGCAGCTTCGGCAACGCGCTTGCCGACATCGGCTGCAGCCTTGCTATCCGCGCCGGTTTTGACTTTGGACGCCTTGTCGATGGTCGAAGCGGAAGCCAGCGTTTTGCCCTCGGCATCGTCGATGACCTGCGCATAGATATGCCGGCTCGTGCGATGCACGGACAAACGAGGCTTTGAGAGCCCGCGCTTGCGCAATTTGCTGCGTACGCGTTGCTGGCGCCGTTTGAACTGAGAAATATTCGCCATGGCTTATTTCTTCTTCCCTTCTTTGCGGAAAATATATTCGCCGCGATATTTGATACCCTTGCCTTTATACGGCTCGGGCTTGCGCCAGCGCCGGATTTCGGCAGCGACCTGGCCAACCTGCTGTTTGTCCATGCCGGAAATTTCGATCGTCGTCTGATCCGGTGTCTTGACGGTAATGCCGTCAGGAATCGCGAAGTTCACGTCATGGCTGTAGCCGAGCTGCAGGTTGAGAGTCTTGCCCTGTACTGCTGCACGATAACCAACGCCGTTGATTTCCAGCACCTTGGTAAAGCCGTCGGTGACGCCTTCGACCAGGTTCTGAACCAGAGTGCGCTGCATGCCCCAGAAAGCGCGGGCGCTTTTCGACTTGTTTGCCGGCATAACCTGCAAACCGCCATCGCTCAATTCATAGGTCAGATCATCAACCATCGGGGTCGAAAGCTCGCCCTTCGGACCTTTGACCTTGACCAGACCATCTTCCATGACGGCGGTGACGCCGTCCGGAATAGCCACTGATTTTTTGCCAATACGGGACATGATTAGAATACCTCAGCCAGTACTTCGCCGCCGACCTTCGCCTGACGCGCTTCTGCGTCAGAGAGAACACCTTGTGGCGTCGATACGATTGTTATGCCCAAGCCGTTGCGAACCCGTGGCAGATCTTCCGAACCGCTGTAGACACGACGACCGGGCTTTGAAACGCGAGCCACGTGGCGAATTGCCGGCTGGCCTTCAAAATATTTCAGTTCAATCCGCAGACCGGGGTGCTTGTTGACCTCTTCTTCGCTGTAGCCGCGAATATAGCCTTCGCGCTGCAACACTTCGAGGACGGCGCCGCGCAGTTTGGACGCGGGTGTTACAACGCTGTCCTTACGTGCCTGTTGTCCGTTACGGATACGGGTGAGCATGTCACCCAAGGGATCGGTAAAAGCCATATTATCTCTCCCTTACCAGCTTGATTTCGTTACGCCGGGAATCAGACCTTTATTGGCCATGTCTCTCAGCTCGATGCGGCACAGGCGGAACTTGCGATAGTAACCGCGTGGCCGTCCTGTGGTTTCACAGCGGTTGCGTACGCGGGTTGGGTTCGCGTTCCGCGGAATTTCCGCCATTTTGAGGCGCGCCATCAAACGTTCGGTCTCATCGAGAGACTCGTCTGCTGCCATCGCTTTCAGTTTCGCATAGCGTCCGGCGTATTTCTTCACCATCCGCTTGCGTTTTTCGTTTCTGTTAATGGAACTCAGTTTCGCCATGACTTAAGTTCTCGTCCTTCCGTATAATGAAGCGCGCTTACGCGGCTTCTTTTTCTTCCGATTGTTCCTCTTTGGGGAACGGGAAACCGAACAATGCCAGAAGCGCACGCGCCTCGTCGTCTGTTTTTGCTGTAGTCGTCACAATCACGTCCATGCCGCGAACAACGTCGATGTTGTCATAAGCGATTTCGGGGAAAATGATCTGCTCTTTCAGGCCCATGGCAAAGTTGCCACGACCGTCAAAGCTTTTCGGATTCAGGCCTCTGAAATCCCGGATGCGAGGCATCGCGACGGTGACCAGACGATCGATAAATTCGTACATCCGTTCCCGGCGCAGATTGACTTTGCAGCCAATCGGCATGCCTTCACGCAACTTGAACGTTGCGATCGAGTTTTTCGCCTTGGTGATCACTGGCTTCTGGCCGGCAATCAGTTCCATTTCGGCTGCAGCACTTGCAACCTTCTTCTTGTCCTGGCTACCTTCACCAACACCCATGTTGATGGTGACCATTGAAATCCGCGGGACTTCCATGGGATTGGTGTAGTTGAACTTTTCCTGCATCGCCTTGACGATTTCATCGTCATATTTTTTGCGCATGCGGGGGATATATTTTTTATCAGCCATCGACTTTCTCCCCGGACTTTACAGCAATCCGCTGCATCTTTCCGTCTTCTGTCTTTTCAAATCTGACGCGGGTCGGCTTGCCGTCTTTCGGATCCGCCACAGCGACCTTGCTGATGTGCATTGCCGCTTCGCGCCGCTCGAGGCCACCCTGGGGATTGGCCTGGGTCGGCTTGCGGTGACGAACAGCTATGTTCACACCGGAAACAATGACCTTGTCGTCTTTCGGCATCACCTTGGTGACTTCACCCGACTTGCCCTTGTCCTTGCCGGACAGAACGACGACGGTATCGCCTTTTTTGATTTTTGCATTGGCCATGATTAGAGCACCTCCGGCGCAAGGCTGATGATTTTCATATGCTTTTTCGCACGCAGTTCGCGAACCACGGGGCCAAAAATACGGGTGCCGATTGGCTCCTGGTTGTTGTTCACCAGAACCGCAGCATTGCTGTCGAACCGAATGACAGAACCGTCTTTGCGACGGATGTCCTTCTTCGTACGCACAATCACCGCACGGTGAACGTCGCCCTTCTTGACCTTGCCGCGCGGCGCTGCTTCCTTGATCGAAACGACAATGATGTCGCCGACGCCGGCAAAGCGACGCTTCGAGCCGCCCAGCACCTTGATGCACTGCACGCGTTTGGCGCCGCTATTGTCAGCGACCTCCAGGTTCGATTGCATCTGGATCATGGATCCAATTCCTTCTTCATATACCCGGCAAGCCAGGCGTTTCCTACTTCGTCACCCCGGCAGATCCGGGATATTCTAAACTATTCGGCAGCTGGTGATGCTTCGGCCGTATCTTCTGCCGCAGGCTTCACTGGCGCCTTGACCTTTTCGTCCTTCGGATCGCTGGCCGTAATCTCGCTGACCGTCGGCGTTGCGATACCGGCTGCTGCGCCGACCCGCTCCAGAACCTTCCAGGTCTTCAGCTTGGAAATCGGACGGGTTTCTTCAATCCGTACGGTTTCACCCAGGCTGATTTCATTCTTTTCATCATGCGCGTGATATTTTTTCGAGCGCCGGATGATTTTTCCGTAAAGCGGATGCTTCACCTTGCGTTCGACATTGACGACAACAGTCTTGTCGCCCTTGTCTGACACGACAGTGCCGGTGAGAATACGTTTTGGCATATCGGTTCCTTACGCCTTTGCTTCTGCGGTCGCCGCGTTTGCACGCTCGGCCTGCAATGTTTTGATCCGGGCGATCGTGCGACGCACTTCCCGTGTCCGGCTTGGTTTTTCGAGCTGATTGGTCGCAGCCTGAAAGCGCAGGTTAAAGGCCTCGCGCTTCAGTTCGCCCAGTTCGGTCTCGAGCTGATCGTCGGTTTTGGTCCGCAAATCTTCAGTTTTCATGCTCATCTAGCTTAACCTTCCAGATGTGACGTGTCGCCGAGGCGAGCCACAACCTTTGTCTTGATCGGGAGCTTCATCGCTGCCCGCTCGAAAGCGATCGCTGCAATCGGTCCGGGAACGCCGTCCAGTTCGAACAGGATCCGACCTGGTTTAACCCGAGCAGCCCAATATTCCACAGAGCCCTTGCCCTTACCCTGACGAACTTCGGCAGGCTTCTTGGACACTGGCACATCCGGGAATACCCGGATCCACAAACGGCCCTGACGCTTGATGTGACGCGTGATCGCACGACGAGCCGCCTCGATCTGGCGCGCGGTAATCCGTTCAGGCTCCATGGCTTTCAGGCCATAACTGCCGAAGTTCAGGGTCGTGCCACCAGGGGCCTTGCCCTTGATCCGGCCTTTGAAAGCCTTGCGGAATTTATGTTTCTTGGGTTGCAGCATGATGCTCTACCTATTCCTCAAAAATCAACGTTGGTGCTGCGGACGGACGCCGGACGTCTGTGCTTCAACATTCAACCGGTCCTGAGCCATCGGGTCATGACCCAATATCTCGCCTTTGAAAATCCAGACCTTGATACCGATAATACCGTAAGCGGTCAGCGCTTCATATTCGGCATAGTCGATATTGGCGCGCAGCGTATGGAGCGGCACGCGGCCTTCACGATACCATTCAACGCGGGCAATTTCTGCTCCGCCCAAACGGCCACCGCAAACAATTTTGATGCCTTCAGCGCCGAGACGCAGAGCCGACTGAACCGCACGCTTCATGGCACGACGGAATGCAACGCGGCGGATCAGCTGATCACCAATGCCCTGCGCTACCAGCTTCGCATCGACTTCCGGCTTGCGGATTTCGACGATGTTCAGGGAAACGTCACCGGACGACATTTCGCTCAGCTTGCGACGCAGTTTTTCGATATCCGCGCCTTTCTTGCCGATGATAACACCAGGGCGAGCAGCATAGATGGAAACGCGACAAGTTTTGGCCGGACGCTCGATCACAACCTTCGAAATCGCTGCCTGGGGCAGATTCTCGAAGATATATTTCCGCATCTTGATGTCTTCCATCAAGAGATCGCCATAGTTGGAACCTTCCGCATACCAGCGGCTGTCCCAGGTCCGGTTGATCTGCAGGCGAAGCCCGATAGGATTACTCTTTTGACCCATGGTTACGCCTCTTCCTCTTCATGCTCGCGGACAACGATGCGAACGCGGCTAAATGGCTTGATAATCTTGGCTGAACGGCCACGCGCACGCGCCTTCCAGCGCTTCATCGTGATCGACTTGCCGACGCTCGCTTCATGAACGATCAATGCGTCGACATCCAGATTGTGATTATTCTCGGCATTGGCGATAGCTGAAGCGAGAACCTTGCTGACATCCTTGGCCATCGCCTTTTTGGAGAAGGACAGAATGTTCAATGCTTCTTCCGCTTTCTTGCCACGGATCAGCTGTGCAACCAAGTTGAGCTTCTGGGCAGAACCACGGATGGAATTGCCTACAGCCAAAGCTTCATTGTCGCCAACACGGCGGGGTGATGATGCCTTACCCATTATTTCTTGCCTTTTTTGTCAGCGCCATGGCCGTAATAGTTACGCGTAGGTGCGAACTCGCCAAGCTTGTGACCGACCATGTCTTCATTCACCGAAACCGGGATGAATTTCTGACCGTTGTAAACGCTGAAGGTCAAGCCGACGAAATCAGGCAAAACGGTAGAACGACGCGACCAGGTCTTGATCGGCGCACGCGCGTTGTTTTCCTGCGCAGTCTGCGCTTTTTTCAGCAGGTGGAGGTCAACAAACGGACCTTTTTTGATGGAACGAGCCATGCTTACCTCTTCTTCTTCGCGTGACGCGACCGGATGATCATCTTGTCAGTCGATTTGTTGCTACGGGTACGAGCACCCTTGGTTGGCTTACCCCATGGCGTAACCGGATGACGACCACCGGAAGTCCGGCCTTCACCACCACCATGCGGGTGATCGACTGGGTTTTTCGCAACACCGCGAGTAAGAGGACGACGTCCCTTCCAGCGGGTACGGCCTGCCTTGCCGAAATTCTGGTTCGAATTGTCCGGATTGGACACCGCACCAACGGTCGCCATACAGTCAGAACGCAGATAGCGCTGCTCGCCGCTTTTCAGGCGAACAATAACCATACCGCGGTCACGACCGACAATCTGGACATAAGCACCGGCCGAACGAGCGATCTGACCGCCCTTGCCTGGCTTCATTTCGACATTGTGAACAATCGTACCAACCGGCATTTGCGACAGCAACATTGCGTTACCGGGCTTCACGTCGGTCTTTTTGCCGGCCAGCACAGTGTCGCCAACATCGAGACGCTGCGGTGCCAGAATGTAGGACAGCTCGCCGTCTTCATATTTGATCAGCGCGATAAAGGCGGTGCGGTTGGGATCATATTCGATCCGTTCAACAGTCGCAGCCATATCCCATTTGCGCCGCTTGAAATCGACGAGACGATATTTCTGTTTATGGCCACCGGCGATGCCACGCGAAGTGACATGACCTTTGTTGTTCCGGCCACCCGTCTTGTTCTTGCCTTCGACAAGCTTCTTGACGGGCTTGCCTTTCCAGAGGCCGCTCTTGTCGACCAGGATAAGACCACGCCGGGCGGGGCTTGTCGGTTTATAGGATTTTAATGCCATGTGCCCTTAAACTCCCGTGGTGATGTCAATGGTTTGGCCTTCAGCCAAAGTGACAACAGCCTTCTTGATGTCATTGCGAGTGTAGGGACGACCCTTCCACTTCTTGGTCTTGCCCTTTTGCACCAGCGTGTTGACGTTTTTGACTTTGACATCAAACAACGCCTCGATGGCGGCCTTGATCTGCGGCTTGGTTGCGGTGTTCGCAACCTTGAATACCACAGCATTATGCTCGCTGAGCAAGGTCGATTTCTCGGTGATGTGCGGGCCGACAATTACGTCATAATGACGAATATCGACAGCTTCTTTTTTAGCCATTGAAGCGCGCCTCCAGCTTTTCTACCGCTGCGCGCGTCAGCACCAGGGTTTCATGGTTCAGAATGTCATAAACATTGGCACCGGCAGCTGGCATCACATTGACACGGGGAATGTTGTTCGAAGCCTTCGAGAAAGCGTCATTAACAGTGTCACCGTCCATGATCAGGGCCGACTTGCCGAAACCGAGCTTTGCGATATTGGCCAGGAGCGCCTGTGTCTTGGCTTCCTTCAGCTCAATATTTTCAAGCACGATCAAATTGTCGTTCTTCAGCTTGTCGCTCAGCGCCATCTTCAGACCCAGCGCGCGAACCTTCTTGTTCAGCGAAGGATTGAAGTCACGCTTGCGGGCACCGTGGGCCTTACCACCACCGATGAAGATCGGAGCACGACGATCACCATGACGAGCGGTACCACCACCCTTCTGATTGCCGTACTTCTTGCCGGTCCGGGCAACGTCGGAACGCTCGCGGGTCGGACGGGCCGTTCCGCGTGCTTTTTCGCGCTGCCAGTTGACGACACGGTGAAGAATGTCTGCACGCGCTTCGATACCGAAGACGTCATCATTCAATTCGATATCGCCTTTGGCTTTCGCGTCGAGGGTTTTCACTTTCAATTTCATGGCTTAGCCCTCCTTCCCTGCATCATCCGCGGCATCAGACTTCTCGTCAGCCGGCTTTTCTGCGGGAGCATCGGCCGCTGCCGCTACTTCTGCGTCGGTCGGACCGGCAGGCGTTTCGATCGCTGCATCCGCCTCGATCATGCCTGCTGGCGCATCTTCCGTGGCCGTCTCATCCGCGTTACGGCGCATGGCACCGGGGAATGGAACACCTTCGGGAAGAGCAACCTTGACGGCATCCTTGACCAGCAACCAGCCGCCCTTGGAACCAGGAACGCTGCCACGCACAAAGATCAGACCGCGGTCGGCATCTGTGCGGACGATTTCCAGGTTCTGCTGCGTGCGATTGCGCGCACCCATGTGACCGGCCATCTTCTTGCCCTTGAACACCTTGCCCGGATCCTGATTCTGACCAGTAGAACCGTGTGCACGGTGAGAGATGGAAACACCGTGAGTTGCCCGCATGCCGCCGAAACCCCAGCGCTTCATCGCACCAGCAAAGCCTTTACCCTGGGTAACACCCTGGATATCAACCATCTGGCCAGCAATGAAGTGGTCTGCAGTTACGGTAGCACCGATGGGGAGCAAAGCATCTTCGCTATCGACCCGGAATTCGGCAACTCGCGCCTTTGGCTCGACTTCTGCCTTGGCAAAAGCCTCACGCTGCGGCTTGTTAACATTTTTCGCTTTACGGGCACCAGCACCAAGCTGAACGGCAAAATAGCCATCACGTTCCTGATTGCGGGCTCCAACAACCTGACATTCTTCCAGGGAAAGAACGGTAACCGGCACATGCCGTCCGTCTTCCTGAAACAAGCGGGTCATCCCCATTTTCTTCGCGATCACGCCTGTACGCACGATCAATCTCCTTCACAGAGGCCGAACGAACCATTTCGTCCGGCTTGCCAGCCCAAATTGTCATGCGTCACCCCGTCCGGGCTGTAATTGTTCCGGAAAGTCCGGAACGAGACGGAGGACGCTGCCCGGTTAAATCCGGCGGTATCCTGTCGTTGTTCAATCTTCGCGCGGGCGAAGATGTCAGATCATCCGGCTCAGGCCAGCTTGATCTCGACATTTACACCAGCAGCGAGGTCAAGCTTCATCAAAGCGTCGACCGTCTGCGGCGTGGGCTGCACGATATCGAGCAGCCTTTTATAGGTCCGTACCTCGAACTGCTCGCGCGACTTCTTGTCTACGTGCGGCCCGCGGTTGACGGTGAATTTTTCTATGTGCGTTGGCAAAGGTATCGGTCCACGGATGAGCGCGCCAGTGCGGCGTGCGGTGTCAGCGATATCGCCAGTCGCCTGATCGAGAACCCGATGATCGAATGCCTTCAAGCGAATGCGAATATTTTGCGTTTCCATGTACCTGTTACCAATGTCAAAGAGCCAAAAATAAACCGCCCCGATTTTCTAGTGAAAACGGCCGGAGCGGCGAAAAAACTGGCTGCCCGAATCACCGATCCGGGCAGCGAGGCGTTCCTATATTACTTTGTTACGTTGCTGACAACCCCTGATCCAACGGTACGTCCACCTTCGCGAATAGCGAAACGGAGACCCGGATCCATGGCGATTGGAGCAATCAACTTCACGCCGATGGTGACGTTGTCACCAGGCATAACCATCTCGGTGCCCTCAGGAAGGATCACTTCGCCGGTTACGTCGGTCGTACGGAAGTAGAACTGCGGACGATAGTTGGCGAAGAAAGGCGTATGACGGCCACCTTCGTCTTTCGACAGCACGTAAACTTCAGCCGAGAACTCGGTGTGTGGCGTAATCGATCCTGGCTTGCAGAGAACCTGGCCACGCTCAACAGCATCGCGGTCAACGCCACGGATCAAGGCACCAATGTTGTCGCCAGCCTGACCGGAGTCGAGCAGCTTGCGGAACATTTCAACACCGGTAACGGTGGTCTTCGTGGTATCCTTGATACCGACGATTTCACACTCGTCGCCAACATTCACGATGCCGGTTTCAACACGGCCGGTAACAACCGTACCACGACCGGAGATCGAGAACACGTCTTCGATCGGCATCAGGAAGTCCTGGTCAACCGGACGCTCTGGCTGAGGAATGAAGTCATCGACAGCTTTCATCAGCTCAAGGATCTTTTCCTTGCCGATGTTGTCGTCGCGGCCTTCCAGCGCAGCCAGTGCAGAACCGGCAACGATAGGAATATTGTCGCCGTCAAAGTCGTAAGACGAAAGCAGTTCGCGGATTTCCATTTCAACCAGCTCGAGCAACTCTTCGTCGTCGACCTGATCAACCTTGTTCATGAAAACAACAAGCGCCGGAACACCAACCTGACGAGCAAGCAGGATGTGCTCGCGAGTCTGTGGCATCGGACCGTCTGCAGCGTTAACCACGAGAATGGCACCGTCCATCTGCGCAGCGCCGGTGATCATGTTCTTCACATAGTCAGCATGGCCTGGGCAATCGACGTGCGCATAGTGGCGAGCTTCGGTTTCATATTCGACGTGTGCGGTCGAAATGGTGATGCCGCGCTCACGCTCTTCAGGCGCCTTGTCAATATTTGCGAAGTCCACTGCTGCACCGCCGGTGGTTTCAGCAAGAACCTTGGTGATCGCCGCGGTCAACGTCGTTTTACCGTGGTCAACATGACCGATGGTGCCGATGTTGCAGTGCGGCTTGTTGCGCTCAAACTTCTCTTTAGCCATTTTATATTACCTCTGATTTTCTATCGTCTTGATAGTCTGCGCCGCGCTTTGGCGAGACTCTCTAATTCTGTCAACACCCTTTTGCCGGTCCGGGGAATTTCCCGTCGAACCCGAGCAGAAGGAAAGCGCGTTACCTCGAAAAGGAGTGGCGGTTAAGCCATTTTCTCCTTGATCTCTTCGGCCACGTTGCTCGGCACTTCCTCATAGTGAGAGAATTGCATCGAATATTGTGCACGACCCTGCGTGAATGACCGCAACTCGTTCACATAACCGAACATGTTGGCCAGCGGCACCATGGCGTCCACAGCCTGGGCGATACCGCGCGTGTCCGTACCCTGGATCTGGCCACGGCGGGAGTTGAGATCGCCGATAACGTCACCAAGATATTCTTCCGGTGTAATGACTTCAACCTTCATGATCGGCTCAAGCAGCTTGATGCCGGACTTCTGCGCCGCTTCGCGCATTGCTGCACGGGCTGCGATTTCAAAGGCCAGCGCCGAACTGTCGACGTCATGATAGGCGCCGTCATAGACACGGATGTTGAAGTCGATGATCGGGAAGCCGATCAACGAACCGGTTTCTGCGGTTTCGCGCATGCCCTTTTCAACCGAAGGGATATATTCTTTCGGAATATTACCGCCCTTGATTTCGTCTTCAAAGGTAATGCCCGCTCCGCGTTCGCCTGGCGTGACTTCGAACTTGATACGCGCGAACTGACCGGAACCACCGGACTGTTTCTTATGCGTATAATCGATGTCGACAGCCTTGCCGAGCGATTCGCGATAAGCCACCTGCGGCGCACCGACATTGGCTTCGACCTTGAATTCGCGCTTCATGCGATCGACGAGAATGTCGAGGTGAAGCTCGCCCATGCCCTTGATGATCGTCTGGCCCGATTCGTGGTCCGTCGAAACGCGGAAGCTTGGATCTTCTGCGGCCAGACGGTTCAGGGCAACGCCCATCTTTTCCTGGTCAGCCTTGGTTTTTGGTTCCACCGAAAGCTCGATCACCGGCTCTGGGAATTCCATCCGCTCCAGAATGATCGGATGCGCGGAATCACACAGCGTGTCACCGGTTGTGGTCGTCTTCATGCCCGCCAGAGCAACGATGTCGCCGGCAAAGGCTTCTTCAATGTCCTTACGGTCATTGGAGTGCATTTCGAGAATACGGCCGACTTTTTCCTTCTTGTCCTTGACCGAGTTCAGCAAGGTGCCCTTTTCCAGCTTGCCGGAATAGATGCGGCAGAAGGTCAGCGTACCCACGAACGGATCGTTCATGACCTTGAACGCGAGAGCCGAGAACGGTTCGTCGTCGGACGACGGACGCGTATCTTCGGTTTCGCCGTCGAGCTTCACGCCCTTGATGGCAGGAACGTCGAGCGGGCTCGGCATATAGTCGACAACCGCGTCGAGCAGTGGCTGGACGCCCTTGTTCTTGAACGCGGAACCACACAGAACCGGCACGAAGCTCTGGTTCAGCGTGCCCTTGCGGATCAGCGACTTCAGCGTCGCGACATCCGGCTCGTTGCCCTCGAGATATTGCTCCATGACATCATCGTCCTGCTCGACGGCAAGCTCGATCAGCTTCTCGCGATACTCAGCCGCTTCGTCGGCCATGTCCGCAGGAATGTCGCCATAGGTATATTCAGCACCCAGATCTTCGTTCTTCCAGGTGATCGAACGCTGGTTGACGAGGTCGACCAGGCCAACCAGATCGGCTTCGATACCGATCGGCAGATAGAGAACAGCCGGGGTCGCGCCGAGACGCTCGACGATCGAATCGACACAGAATTTGAAGTTGGCACCGGTGCGGTCGAGCTTGTTGATAAAGCACATCCGCGGCACTTTGTATTTGTCAGCCTGGCGCCATACGGTTTCGGACTGTGGTTCCACGCCGGCAACGCCGTCGAAACAGGCAACCGCGCCATCGAGCACACGCAGCGAACGCTCGACTTCGATGGTGAAGTCAACGTGGCCCGGGGTGTCGATGATGTTGATCCGGTGCTCGGGACCCTTGCGGTCTTCGGCATTCCAGAAACAGGTGGTCGCAGCGGAAGTAATGGTAATACCACGCTCCTGCTCTTGCTCCATCCAGTCCATCGTCGCCGCGCCATCATGCACTTCGCCGATCTTGTAGGACTTGCCCGTATAATAGAGAATACGTTCGGTGGTCGTTGTTTTACCAGCGTCAATATGGGCCATGATGCCGATATTGCGATATCGTTCGAGCGGATGGCTGCGTGCCATAGTCTTTACTCCAGTATGTGGGGAACCAAATTCTGGCCGCCCTATAGTGAAATGGGCTGAACAATGCCAGCCCCGTGATTATCAAAATCTTGATATAGAGTCCGTTCGCACTGAGCTTGTCGAAGTGCCTCGATCGGGAATATGCTTCCTTGACGAGAAGCGCCCTTCGACAGGCTCAGGACGAACGGTCTAAACTTATACTACCAGCGATAGTGAGCAAAGGCACGGTTGGCTTCTGCCATCTTGTGCGCATCTTCCCGCTTCTTCACCGCGTTGCCGCGATTGTTGGAAGCGTCAAGAATTTCACCCGACAGACGCGCTGCCATTGTGGTTTCGCTGCGACCGCGAGCGGCGGCAATCATCCAGCGGATCGCCAGAGCCTGCGCACGTTCGGGACGCACTTCGACGGGAACCTGATAGGTCGCACCACCGACACGGCGGCTGCGGACTTCGATCCCCGGCTTGATGTTGTTGAGCGCATCATGGAACAGCTGAAGCGGGTCTTTCTTGGCCTTGGCTTCAACGCTGTCAAATGCACCATAAACAATCCGTTCTGCGGTGGATTTCTTACCATCCATCATCAGGTTGTTCATGAATTTCGAAAGCACCAGATCCTTGAACTTCGGATCGGGCAGGATAACCCGTTTTTCGGGACGACGACGACGTGACATATCTTATAACTCCGAAACTGGATTATTTAGGACGCTTGGCGCCATATTTCGAACGGCTCTGCTTGCGGTCCTTGACACCCTGGGTATCGAGAACGCCGCGCAGGACGTGGTAACGCACACCGGGAAGGTCGCGAACACGGCCGCCGCGGATCAGGACAACGCTATGCTCCTGAAGGTTATGGCCTTCACCGGGGATATAGCTGATGACCTCGCGCTGGTTGGTCAGGCGAACCTTGGCAACCTTACGCAGAGCGGAGTTCGGTTTCTTTGGAGTCGTCGTGTAGACACGGGTGCAAACGCCACGTTTCTGTGGGTTGGCTTCCATGGCCGGCACCTTGGACTTCGTCTTCTGGGGCACCCGCCCTTTACGGACGAGCTGGTTAATCGTTGGCATAAAGTCTTCACCTTATAGTAGAATTGTCCTGCATATTGCAGGGGTTACTCTCACCGCCCAAACTGGCGACAAGTGTTTTGCCTATGTAAGCTTTCTGCGGCGTCGAGCGGAGCCCGAAGAAGCGGAAGCGCGGCCCTTAGACGGGATTCGGGGCGGGGTCAAGGTCACATTCTCCCCGCCGAATGCAAATATACTAATTGCTTCAAGAGCCAACAGACTGCTACTCTTTTAACGTGGTCTGTGGTCAGGAGAAAATTATGACGGTCCTTTCTGATAGCGAAATACAAGACCAAATAAAAAGCGGTAAATTGGTGCTCGAAGCGGAAGCCTCAAGAGCAGAAGAATGCTCTTATGCGTTTCGGGCAGGCCGAGCTTTCCTTGCAGGACATGATGACGGGGAAATAGATTTTGCATCCGATCCCAGAATAAAGATTGTCGTTGATCCTGGCAAGATGGTTTGGATTAGAACTTATGAAAAAGTCTCTCTACCAAACGACTTAGTAGGCTTTTGGTGGCAAACGAATACACTTTCAAAGAAAGGATTAATGCTTATCAACATGAGCATGGTTGAGCCAGGCTATAACGGGTGCCTGGCTTGTTTGTTTGTAAATTTCGGCAATCAAAAGATTGTGATTGAAGCAAAAATGTCGATCGCGAAAATGGTTTTTGTAAGGATTGGAGGCCAAGTTGCTTCGCCATATACAAAAACACAATCGGTGGACGAATATGACCATGCTCTGCAAGAATTATCAGTAAATCAGCCGTCTTCCTTCCTCCAAATTGGCGACATCGCATCGGGCATCGATCATGAACGGACAAAGGCTATTAAGGATGTTGAGGATAAAATCGCTGAAGGGAAAACCACACTGGAAAATGAAAGTAAAATTTTATCCGGTTCGATAGCCTCAGAGTTTTCCAATCAAAAGACTATGATGATAAACGAGTTTAAAGCAGATGCACCCAAAGCGATATGGAAATCTCTTGGCTATGCTGCACTTGTTTTGTTGCTAATTGGAATAAGCACCGCGATCGCAGGATGGGTTTATAATAACGCGTTTGAAGATACGAAAAAAATTGCGCGAGAAGAAGCGATCAAGGCTGTAAACGATAGAGTTGTGATCAGAGCAAGTACCGCATCTGAAAGCTCTCAAGACATTGAAAAACAAATAAAAACATTAACCGACCGACTAGTGGAACTAGAAAGCGCCGCAAAAAGTGAATGATATTACACTGCCAATTCAAAATAAGAATATTCTTCGCCCAGAGGATGCATATGATTTAAGTGCCAAATTTTATGACAGTTGGAAATGGCAAGAATTCTGGCGAAATTATGAAGCTCCAATCGTTCGAGACATCGCCAGTCGAGCATGCAGCCAAAAGCGGTCTGGCTTAAATATTCTTGATATAGGTTGTGGGACCGGGTGGTATCTCGATTATCTTGCTGATTTGTCCAAAATGCGCACTGGAATTGATATAAGCAGAGGGATGCTAACGGTTGCTACCGGGCGATTAAGAGATGTCTACCTCAGACATGCCGATGTTGAGTTCACCCGCTTTAGCAAATCAAAGTACGATCTGATTCTAGGCACGCGGATTTTGTCTCACTTGCAACACCCAGTCCCATTAATTGAAAAGCTTAGAGATGCTATCCATGGTTCGGGTTGGCTGATCTTGTCTGACGTCGATTCAACTCACAATTATACTGCAACAAAATTACCGGTTGCCAATACGTCGGTATTGGCAAAAACGTATAAGCACGAACGAACGAAGCTCTTTGCGACAATAGAAAATCTAGGGTTCGCTAGCTTTGAAATGAAGCTAATCGGAATAAACGGTGAGATAATTGATGTGAATAGATTTCAAGATCATTTCAGGCGAAATGATCTAGCCGGATGGGTTGCTGGATGGCGAAAAACTATATCCTGATAGAGAAAGCTAAACGTGGATTTATCGGTACGTTCATCCACTAGGATCACGGTGACAGGTGCAACAATCCCCGATTAACACCAAATCACCCAATAACCGACAACCGCACCCCCATAGCCCGCCCCTGACCGGTTCCACTTTCCTACACAGGCCCGGCTTGCTATGCTCCGCGCCGGCTCTTTGACATGTTGCATCCTTCGATCCCGGCCGTTGTGCTATCGCGCGTCCCGGTCGCCAACTTCTATTATTGGCGGTGAATTTATTGCGCCTTCACAGACAGTAAGCGGCGATAGTTCAGAGCGGGCGCAGCCAGATGGCTTTTGCGCCATTTTCCGTCATTGGCCCGAACTTTGACGAACTTCGGGATTGCGGAGCCCTCACCGACGGACGGACGGACGACCCCGCCCCCTTCCCCGAATGTGACGCGCCGAGCTTTCTTCGTGCCTTTGCGGCTTCGTGTGATCCGATAGGGGTCCTGAACCGTGTTCAGGATGACGAGGGCGGCTCACCACCCTGCCCCCCCACCCCGCGCAAAAAAAACGCCGGCGTAAACACACCGGCGCTCTTCTAATGCTATTCCGGCCGCGCCAAGGGGCGCCAGCCACGCCTTATTGCGCCAGCGATTTCTCGATATCGGCGACCGGCGAATTGATCAGCGTCTTGGCCTGTTCCAGCACGATCTTGTCGCTCACTTCCTTGTGCAGCAGCGGGCGTATTTCGCCGAGCGTGTCCGGATCGGCGACCAGGATCAACCGCTCATAGGAGCCCTTGTGGGCGCGGTCATAGAGCTGTTCGGCGATGATTTTGGAAAATGTCGCTTCCATGCTTTCCCGGTCGGACTGGTCGGGCGGCGATTTGCCGGACGGCCCCTGATCGGCCAGATCTCCGGGTGTCCAGTCACCGTCATGCTCCAGCGCACCGCTCCTGACATAGAAGGTCTTGGCCTCCCGGCCGGTGGCGACGACGACAAATGTTTCTTCCGGAAAATTCAGGTTACCCATATTCTTGTCCTTTTTAGGTGCTTTCAGGTTCGGACAATCAACGCACGGTTGCGGGAAAGGTTGCCTGCGGGGGCGGATGGCAGGGCGTTGCCCCCTCCCCCTCGTCATCCTGAACCTGGTTCAGGGCCTCCATCGGCAGCGCGCGATCCAGGGGGGGGGTCCTGAGCCGAAGGCCACCGCAAGGTAAACACGTTCAGGATGACGATTTGCGATCTCCACAACATCCCTCTTGTCACAATGGTGACGCGCGAAATTCTCTGAAATGTCATCCCGAGACCGTCAGCCTGTCACAGCCTTGCTGCACTGCACCATCCGTTCCCGTGTCGCCCATCAAAAGGTTGAAGACTTCCATGACAAAATCCCTGCCCGCCGCCCTCTCCCGCCCTTCACTGATCGCGCTTACCGCCGCGATTTTCATGGCCGGCACCGCTCCGGCCGTTGCGCAGTCCGGCAGCGACGATATTGCCGGGGACAGCGATGGCGACGTGATCATCGTGACCGCCCAGAAGATCGAGCAAAAGGCGACCGATGTGCCGATTACCATTTCGGCAAACAGCGGCGAACGGCTCAGAGAACTGGGCGTTTCCGATCTCGACGAGCTGTCCAACTATGTCCCCGGTCTCAATATCCAGGAGCAGAGCGCCAACAATCCCGGCGTGGTCATTCGCGGCATCACGTCGGACAGCGGATCGGCACAACAGGCGGCACGCGTCACGCTCTATTACAACGGCGTCGACATTTCGCGGTCGCGCGGTTCCTATCAGGATATCTACGACATTGACCGGATCGAGGTGATCAAGGGACCGCAGGCCACGCTGTTCGGCACCGCCTCGGCGGTTGGCGCGATCAGCATCATCTCGGCGCGCCCCGAACCCGGTTTTTCCGGCGAAATAAGCGCGAGCTACGGCAATTATGATGCCTATACGCTCAGCGGCCATCTCAACACCGGCAATGACACGGTCGCGTTGCGGCTGGCCGGAGCCTACAAGAAGCGCGACGGCTATGTCACCAATCTGGCTCCGAACCAGGACGACCTTTATGCGCAGGACCAGCTGGGCGCCCGTGCATCCCTGCGCTTCACGCCGAGCAGCGACTTCACCGCCGACCTCATCCTGACCTATGACCGGCAGCGCAATTCCGGAACGCCGTTCATATCCGGCACCCTGCCGACCAGCGCCGGACCGGCTGATCCCTTTGGTGTGGCCGACCTGCGCGGATCGCCGTTTTCCGCTGCGGTTCTGGGTGACGACAAGCTCGGCCTGACCCGCGACGTCTATGATGCCAGTCTGACGATGAGCTGGGACTTTGCCGACGACTGGAATGTCACCATGGTCAACGGGTTTCGCAAGTTTAACAGCAACGAGGTCTTTGACGCCGACGGTTCCGCTGCCTTCTATCTCGAATTTGCCGAGGATGCCAATGGCGAACAAGGCAGCCATGAAACCCGCTTTACATACAATAATGGCAGCACGTTCCGCGGCAGTTTTGGCTGGAACCTGTTTCGCGAGGACAGCAACCAGCGGGTGCCCTTCTCGACCGACGAAGTCACCTATTTCCAGTGTGTCGCCGGGATCGTCGTTGCCGGTGTCGATTGCGTGAACAGCGCCGGCATACCCGCCGGCGATGCAATCCGCGATCTGACCGGCGGCGCGGTCGACGCCATCCCCTATCAGGCGGTTTTCGAAAATCTCGGCAAGAATGACAGCTATTCGGTCTTTGCCGACGGCACATGGATCCCGACCTCCAGCCTCGAGCTGACCGCGGGCGTGCGGGTGCTGATCGAAAAGCGCCGCTCGGGCTACCGCGCAACCGCGCCGAGCACCATCCTCAATCCCGGCAACACGCCCTTCCCGATTACCGACACCGCAGGGCAAACATTCCGTACCGAGGACAGTTTCTCGGCCGTTTTGCCACGCTTCAACATCCTTTACCGCTTCTCCGACGAGATCAACGGCTTCGCCACGATCTCCAAGGGCCGTCGGTCGGCGACCGTCAATGCCAGCGCGACCAGCACCCCGACCGGACCAGTCGGCAGTTTCGCAGATATCGCGCCGGAAATTGTATGGAATTACGAAGTCGGCCTGAAAGGCGCGGTTGGCCCGGTATCCGGATCGCTGGGCGTCTACTATCAAGCCTATGACAATTTTCAGGTCACGATCAACGATCCGGCCAATCCGGGGACCACTACGACGCTCAGCGCCGGCAGCGCCACCAACTTCGGGGTTGAAGCCGAAGTCAATGTCCGCGCGGCGGACTGGCTGAGCCTGTTTGCCAATATCGGCTATATCGATGGTGGCATCGATGACGAGCCAGGCAACGGCAATCTGGCCGGGTCACGCTTTCGCCTCCAGCCGGAGGTCCAGGCAGCAGGTGGATTCACCATCGATTACCCGATCAATGACAGCACCCGTTTCTTCGCAACGCCCAGCGTCACCTTTCGCAGCCGGGTCTATTTCGAAGCACCGAACAATATCCTGACCAGTCAGGAAGCGGTGACACTGGTCAACCTGCGCGCCGGCTTGTCCTTTGCTGACGAACGGTTCGAAATTGCCGGCTTTGTCCGCAATCTGACCAACAAGGATTATCTGCTCGATGCCGGCAATACCGGCGGGGCCTTTGGTATCCCGACCTTCATCCCGGCCGAACCGCGTTTCTATGGTATTCAGGCCAGTGCCAAATTCTAGTATCGGAGGTCTCAGGAAGATCACATTCCCGGCGAAGGCAGTGCCTTTGCCGGGAATGCTCTGACTGCTGTTTGCCGTCGGAATACCGCGCGGCGGTCTCTCTGCAAGCGGCCCGATACCCGCCGCTTTGCCCGCCGGTCGAAATAATTTGTTAACCCTATTTTTACACCAGCCACCTAGTCTGAACATAACGGATTGACCCGCGACTGCAGGATGGCATGACAACATGGATATGATGCCGCTATCGGAAAAGAACTGGCAGGCTTCCTGGCTGGCTCCATGGCGGTCGCCGAAAATTCCGCAAGAGATCCGTTCCTCGGTCGAGGCGATGCAATTGCACCGGGCGATGACCCATGTTCCGATGATATATCTGGTCGCCATTTTCAATCTGGTGGCGGTGATGATTCTCTCTGCCCATGAAGGCGTCGAACCGATATATTATGGCTGGATGGGGCTGATGGCAGTGGGCTGCGTCGGACGCATGGTCATGTGGATACGCTACCCGAAAGATCCGGACTCCCTGATTCACACGCAGAAAATACTCAGGAACCTGTCCCTGCTCTCGGTCGGCATCGTGTCGTTTCTCAGCATCTGGTCCGTATTCATCATTGCCACCGGCATGTTCGCCAACCAGATGTTCATCCCGATGTCGCTGGTTTTCGGATCGACCTGCATCGCCCACTGCCTGGCCTGCATCAAGAAGGCGGCTGTCTCCGTCCTGTTTGTCGGTGTCATTCCCTCCGCGGTGGCAATGATCCTTGTCGGCGGCTTTGACGACATGATCATGGGATGGAGCATGATCACCATCGCGCTGCTGATGATCCGGTTCATCATCGACAGCTATAACCAGATCATCACTGGCCTGATCATGCGCCATACCATCTGGAAACAGGCGCATAGCGACCCCCTGACCGGGCTGGACAATCGCCGGGCGATGATGAACTATCTCGCCTTGGCCGAACAGTCTTTTGCGAGAAACGGCCGCGGCTTTGCGGTCGCCCTGATCGATCTTAACAGTTTCAAGCAGGTCAACGACAATCTGGGCCATGACATCGGAGACCATTTGCTGGTCGAGGTCGCCAACCGGCTGAGACAAAGCTGTGCTGAAGAGGAAATTGTCGGTCGTCTTGGAGGGGATGAATTTCTGATCCTGATACCCGGTGCGGACAGTCGCGAACAGGCTCTGGAAAGAGCATCTGCCTTTCTCGCCGGACTGGCCACACCAGCCCGGATAGACGGCCATGTCCTGACCCCTTCGGCCAGCCTCGGCATCGCTGTCCAGGCACTGGACGGCAATGGTACCGAGCAGTTGCTGAAGGCTGCCGACGGCGCACTCTACAAGATGAAGCGTGGCGGCAAGGGCATGAACAGATCGGCAAAGCCGGCGCTGCGCATTATCGCCTGAAACGGCGGCAGGCGGTCAACGCCCCGCCTGCCAACAGGCCTGACCCGGCCACAGACATCGCGGACATTGCAACCAATATCGGTATGTCGGGTTCTTCCTGACATATTTATCCATGATGGGCGGGGCCTACCTGTCTGAAAACACGTACTGCGCCCAGCAGCCTGCCATCATATAAATCATATAATCTGCGCATTGAATTACAGGAACCGATATTCATGAAAGCCTTCATCGTCCTTGTCGTCGCACTGGCCTTTGCCCTTGCCCCTTTCCTGTCGCCGGAATTTGGTGGCATCGACCCGGACAAATATCCGGTGCCGCAGAAGAATCCGCCCGTTCAGCCCATTGGCTGGGCTTTCGGCATCTGGGGGCCCATCTATCTCTGGCTGGTCGCGCATGCCGCATTTGGTGCGTTCAAGTTTCGAAAGGACGCGGAGTGGGAGAAGGGACGCATGGCGCTGGCACTGTCTCTCGCAGTCGGAACAATCTGGCTACCGGTCGCGCTGGTCTCGCCGATCTGGGCGACCATCCTGATCTGGATCATGCTGATGGCCGCCCTGGTCGCGCTATATCGTTCGGAACAGGCCGCACCCGCCTGGATCGCCCGCTGGCCACTCGGCTTCTATGCCGGCTGGCTCTCCGCTGCATCATTTGTTTCGATCGGACTGCTGCTTGCGGGCTATGGATTTGTCGGCGAATTGCAGGCAGCGGTGATCGCGCTGCTTCTGGCAACGATCTTTGCTGCCTACAACACGCTCCGCCTGCGATCCTGGCCCTATGCGCTTGCCGTATCCTGGGGCTTTGCCGGTATCGCCGTTGCCAATCTGGATTATGCCGTACCACTCACGGTTGCCGCTGTCATTGCCGCAGCAATCGTCCTTGGCCTGACGGCTTTGCGCCGTCGATCACTCGGCTAAGCGGCTGGACGAGAGATGTCTCGTCATGCCGACCTGGTTTCGGGGTGGTGAACTGGCACGCTAGCTTTTGCGCTGCCGCTGCTGGAGCACCGGCACCCAGAGCAACAACAGCCCGATTATAGCAGGCCCCGCCTGCACCAGCGCAATATCCGGCGACACGCGCAAGGCGCCGAATAGGCCTGCGGTGGCTACAAAAAGCAGGAAACCGCTGGCGACCTTGCGGCCCCATTCGGCATCGCGGATCCACAGTGACCAGATCAGCCCCCCTGCGATACACAGATTATACACACCCTGATTGGCAGCCATGGCGCTGGTCGGTTCAAACAGGCTGACCGGAAGGTCCGGGAAAGTTGCCGGGCCCTGCGACTGCCAGGCGAATATTCCGAACCAGGCAATATAGAGATGGAGAACGGCAACAAGCGCGATCATGATCCTGGCAAATATCGACAAGCAGCAACTCCCCTTTCTCCGGCTCTTGTACGCAGTATATACGCAGTAAATTTGCAAGCTCAACATGGCTTCCCTGCCCGCGGCAATCTCCTTGGCAGCAGAAATTTTCTTTCCTACATTGCGAGGGTTCGGTAGGTTTTCCGCTGGTTCTTTGACAGTGTAAAATTCAAACCGTCTGCACAGGAATATTTCTGCCAAGAGGTAGCCGGTCCGGAACCCAGGCGCTTAACCCTTGCCGCGGCCACCCAGCACCGCATTCTCGACCTTGATCCGGTGGCGCAACAGGATTGCGTTGAGAATGGAAAACAACAGAGCCACCGACGGCAATCCCAGCATCAACGGTATGATCGCGATCTCCAGCACGACGACGAGATAATTGGGATGGCGAAAATATCTATATGGCCCGCGCTTGACCCGGTCGAAATGCGGCGCCGAGATGATCCGCGTCGTCCACCAGCGGCCGATGCTCGCCAATGTCCAGATACGCAGCAACTGGGTGGCAGCGAACAAGCCCATCATCGCCGGATGAATCCCGTGCTCCGGATCGACCAGCAAGGCAATCGCCGCGATCCAGGCGCTGTGAAGGAAGATGAAATATGGATAGTGGTCCGCACCATATTCTTCTCCGCCTTCGCTGAGCAGACGCCGCGTGTTGCGATTGGCATGGACCAGTTCGCCCAGCCGCTGGACCACGATATATACGAGCACCCATGTTACCGTCGTCGGAGCGGATGTGAAAATGATGCCCAGATGCTCGGTCATTCTGGACCCTCCGGATCGAGTATTCCGAGCGCCGCGGTAAAACCGGGTCCAAGCGCTGTAAGCAATATCGGTTTATCGGGCTTTTGGCGGAGCAACTGTTCGAGAATGAACAAAACTGTCGGCGAGGACATATTGCCGTGCTGACGGAGTATTTCGCGGGTCGCCGCAATGTCGCCAATCGCTGGCGAGAAATAGGCTTCGAGAGCATCCACCACCCTGCCCCCGCCAGGATGGCATGCCGGTTCCGAGAGATCGGACATCGCCAGCCCCTGCGCTTCCAGAAAAAAGGCGCAGTAAGGCGCAAAATCCCGGGCGACAAAACTGGGGATATCGCGAGCCAGCACGAGATCAAAGCCGGTGGTGCCGATATCCCAGCCCATCATGTCGCGCGTATCCGGCCAGGTCTTCTGATCAAAGGCGCGGAAAGACGGAACACGTCCCCAGCCTTGCTTGCCAGAGAGGATCGCCGCTGCGCAACCGTCGGCAAACAGCGCGGTGGCGATCATGTTCTTCTTGTCAAACTGGCTGTAATCATAGGAGAGGCTGCACAATTCAAGCGAGATCAGCAGGATATTTTGCCCGCCCGCCGCGGCGGCAAGATCATTCGCCAGTCGCAACCCGAGAACGCCGCCGGCACAGCCATAGCCGAACACAGGGATCGTCTGGGTTGAAGCCTCAAAGCCCATCGTCTCTATCATCCGGCTTGGCAAAGAGGGCGTCATCGTCCCGGTGGTCGAGATCAGCACGATAGCGTCAATGTCATCAGGCTCCATCCCGGCCCTGTCCAGCGCCTCCGCAGCGGCATTGTGCACTAGCCGCGCACCGGTCTTGTCATATATGGCTGCCCGGTCGGACCAACTGCGCGGTTGCAGATAATAGTCCGGCTCGCATGCCAGATAGCGCTGCTCAATTCCGCTATTCCCCAGAATTTGTTCCAGTCGCGCCGGAAGCGCTGCTCCCCTCGCCTTGGCGAGAACGCCGAGCACCTCTGTCTGGGTGACCCGATGCCTGGGCAGCGCGGTGGCAATCGATATCAGGGATGCCATGGAAAACTTTCTGTGATCATTGCGCTCCTGTTACAGCAGATGCGGCAACGAAACACCCAATTCCGGTGCGTTGCACCATTGTACATATAAGATCCCTGCAAGCAATGACTTGCCAGCACGTTCGATCTCACGAAATAAAGGCTGAATAACAGTAAGTTGAGCCGCACAAAATCGATTATTGTGCACTGCACCATTTTTCTTGACATTGGCTGACCGATACCTTATTTGTGCACTGCAACATAGAGGTGAGACAACCGATGGCTGATACGAAACACGATACATCCTCTGCTCCGGCAGGCAAAGCAACTGGCTCGCTTTCTGCTGAGGCTGCTTATTCAGCAGCCGCGTCAGCGGTCAGCGTATCCGACAAGACAGCTTCGGCAACCACACCTGCCGAGAAAGCTACAACCGAAACCGACAAGCCGGTGGCTCCCGCTGCTAAACCGGCAACAGCAGCCAAGCCTGCTGTCAAGAAAACCGCAGCGTCCAAACCGGCAGCAAAGAAGCCTGCAGCAAAGCGTAAAGTTGCTGCGAAGCCGGCTGCCAAGACCACATTGAACAAAACGACCAAAGGAACCAAGAAAATGGCTACCACCAAAACCACCGCAACCAAGCGCGTTGTGAAGAACACCAAGGCCGCCAACACCAAGGCTGCCAACACTGCCAAGAAGACCGCTGACAAAATGGGTTCGCGCTTTGAAAAGCTGACCGCCGATGCGCAGGCTCGCGCGAAGGAAGCTGCTGATCGCGCTGTTGCCCTGTCGAAGAACGCTG
This sequence comes from Sphingorhabdus sp. SMR4y, assembly GCF_002218195.1. Classification (GTDB taxonomy): domain Bacteria; phylum Pseudomonadota; class Alphaproteobacteria; order Sphingomonadales; family Sphingomonadaceae; genus Parasphingorhabdus. Next base: position 1,507,475 of record NZ_CP022336.1, read on the forward strand.
TTGAGTTCAACCGCGAAAACATCGAAACCCTGCTCGAAAGCGGCAAGATCGCTGCCAAAGGCGCGCAGGAAATCGGCCAGACCAACGTCAAATATACGCGCGAGAATTTCGTTGAAGCCAGCCGCGCTCTGCAGGGCCTGTTCAGCGTTGCCACGCCCAAGGACATCTTCGCCAAGCAGGCTGACTATATGCGCAGCGGTCTGGACCGGGTGATGGACCAGACTTCGAACAACGCCGACGCTGTCGTGAAGCTCGCTGGCAAAGCCTATCAGCCGATTGCTGATCGCGTCAGCGAAATCCGCAAGGAACTCAAAACCGCAGCATAAGCAGGTTTTTCAACCGATCAAAAAAGGGCCGTTCCATTGGAGCGGCCCTTTTTATTTGTGCATATTCGACACGTCTCGATGCAAAAGCACGCAATACTATCAATCCGCCACTTGCCCTTGGGGGTAAAAATACCATATCCTGAGACTGATGATACAGCAGCAGATTCTCTCTCCCTTCGATATAATCTATCGGCAAATCCCCGCCGGCAACCGTCCCGTCATGGGCGATGATGCGGATAACGGGTCCGATGACGATGGCAACGATACAAATATCGGCATCGCAACCAAGACCAGAGCCAAGACCAAGAAGCCCAGCCCCTATAAAGTGCTTATTCTCAACGACGATTACACGCCGATGGAATTCGTCGTTCTTGTGCTGAAACGGTTTTTCAACATGGACATCGATGAGGCCACGCGCGTCATGCTGCATGTTCACCAGAAAGGTGTCGGGGTTTGCGGCATGTTCAGTTACGAAGTCGCGGAAACCAAAGTTACTCAGGTAATGGATTTTGCGCGCAAGAACGAGCATCCATTACAATGCACGCTTGAGAAAGCCTGAACCAAACCGAGGAAATTGCAATGACCGAGACGCCAGTGATAACCGTGGATATCGTCTCCGATGTCGTTTGCCCGTGGTGCATCATTGGTTACAAGAAGCTCGAGAAGGCGATGGCAAGGTTTGAAGGTCAGGCGCGCTTTGAGCTGGCCTGGCATGCCTTCGAACTCAATCCGTCCATGCCGCCGGAAGGCCAGGATATAGCCGAACATATGGCGCAGAAATATGGCGCAACTCCCGAGCAAAGCAAAGTCAACAGAGAGCGCCTGCGCAACGCCGGCAGTGCCCTGGATTTTGAATTCAATAACGGCGACAAGATGCGGATGGTGAACACTTTTGATGCCCATCGATTGCTCCACTGGGCGGGTGAGACAGGCAAGCAGACTGCACTGAAACTGGCTTTGTTCAAAGCGCATTTTACCGATGGCAGAAATGTTAGCGATCACGAGACTCTTGTCGATATTACCGCATCCGTCGGTCTGGACGAAAATCGCGCCCGCAACCTGCTCGGTTCCGACATGTTTGCAGCCGAGGTACGAGCCGTCGAAACCGAATGGCAGGACCGGTTCATCACCGGCGTGCCGGCCTTTATCTTCAACAAGAAATTCATGGTTCCAGGCGCTCAGGAAACGGACGTTTTCGCCAATATTATCGAGAATAAGCTGCTCAAAGAAGCTGCCTGAGAATCAGGCCTCCTCGAGCAGTTCGATAATATTTCCGAACGGGTCCCGGCCATAGATCGCTTTCTGCTTGCCGAAATCGACGGGCGGTCCAACAAATGTCATTCCTGCTGCTGAAAGGCGGCTATATTCCGTCTCGATATCCTCGACGGCCAAAGCCATGTGCGGATAGCCCAGATCGGATGGTTCACCGCGCATATTCCGGGGCACAGGCTTGCTATATTGCCATAGCTCCAGACTGATGTCGGGGCCCTTCAACATAGCCATTCTGGCTTCGAAACCCGGAAGCCCCACGGCCGCTCCTGCCTTGGCATTATCCGACGGAATATCGCTGCGCCAGTCCAGATCGAAACCTATCACGTCACGGTAAAAGGCAAGTCCCGCTTCGATGTCGGGCACACCGATAGCAATGTGGTGAACGCCCTTGATCATTTATTGGCGGCATTCCTGGGCGGCATTGGAAAAAATCCCGAAGTGCGCTCGATATAATCCGCATAATCCGGCCGGTTCTGCTTCAGGCTTTTCTCCAGAAGCGGCGCCCCGCTCCATTTCATCAACGTGAAGCTCAGGAACAAGGGTCCGATTGCCGCCAGCCATACCGGCCAACCCATCGGGGCAGCTACCAGCCAGATCCCCCACCACGCGCAGAAATCTCCAAAATAATTGGGATGGCGGGTATATTTCCATAGTCCGCTATCCAGCACTTTTCCCTTGCTGGCGGGATTGGCCTTGAAAGCCTTGAGCTGCATATCGCCAATAGTTTCGAAACCGATGCCTACCAGCGCAATTACCGTCCCGATGATCGAAACAAGGGACAGGCCATCGGCACCCGCCAGCAATATGCCCAACTGGGCTGGAAGACAGACGATGAACAGCAACGGGATCTGCATGGCCCACGCTTTGAGCAAAGCCGCTCTGGCAAAACTCATACCCTGTTTTTCCATCGCGCGGCCCATTATCTTCTTGTAACGGGGATCGACGCCTTCCTTGCGCCAGCGCAGGAACAGATGGGTTCCCAGCCTGATGCCCCACAGTGCCGTCAGCGCCCAAATCGTATAGGCCAATGTCCCCGGATTATCGGTCTGCACGAAGGACGCGCTGGCCATGATCGCCATGCCATAGGCCCAGAAAGCGTCGATAAACGAGACGTCACGGATCCGTATCGATATCAGCCACAGGACGATCATGATGATCACCAGCAGCGCAAAATTCATCCCCAAAGCTTCAAGCATATTCATCTGCTTTCTCCATTCTGGTCTGCGCCGCTGCTGCCCCTTGGTTCTGTCGAGACAATATCGCGCATGGCTTTCGCAGGATATTTGGGCGTCACGCTATGGTAGAAGTCGCTGAGCTTGAGCATATCAGCCTTGTAATCGCCGGACGGCATGAAAGAAGGGCCCAATCCTCCCTTCCGCTTCGAATAGTCCATCAGACCGATGATCAGCGGCACCTTTGCCTTGAGCGCGATATAGTAAAAGCCTGTCCGCCATTCCTTGACGCTTCCGCGGGTGCCTTCCGGCGGAATTGTCAGGAGAAAATCATCGCGCCGGTCAAACTCCCTGACCATGGCATCGACCATATTCTGCGACTTGCTTCTGTCCACCGGGATGCCGCCCAGTCGGCGCATCATGCCTCCCCAAGGCCATTTGAAAAGGGTGTTTTTGCCGATCCAGTAAGACTGGATTTTCAGCTTGTTCACCAGTCCGAAGAAATAAAGGAAATCCCAGTTGCTGGTATGCGGTGCGGCAATAATGACGGCTTTTCTGGGCGGCGGGTTTTCCTGGACGGCTGTCCATCCATTGACCGTAAAAACAAACACAGAAAATCGACGAACAATTTCCGACAGCCAGTTCGGTTTAATCTCGTCGTGCACGCATCCTCCCACCCGCGGGACTGAACGCCGCGTCTGACATGGGACCATAAATCTATTTTCCCACCGCGCAACGAAAGATGTCCGTTGGTGCAGTCAAGCTTGTCGCAGTCAGAATGTTCCGGTTCGTCAGAGCTGTGTCGTGAATGAACTCATCAAGCGCCGGAATCAGCCAGTGGTGAAGGCTATCGCTGCTTTCTGCTACTGCAATCTGTCCCGCAGAGATCAGCCTCTTCATCCTCGAGCTCGATCTGAATGGTAATATGATGAATAGCAAAGCGCTTTTTCAGTTGCTGCTGGACCTCGGCCAGAAACCCCTTGCCAGGATGACCGTCCGGCAGAACCAGATGGGCAGTCATGGCGGTCTCACTCGTGCTCATCGGCCAAATATGGAGATCGTGAACCGTTTCAACACCGGGCAAACTCGCCAGATATTCCATCACATCCTCGACGTCGATATCACGCGGCACGCCCGCCAGTGACATGCGCACGGCTTCCGACAACAATCCCCAGGTGCTCCAGAAAATCAGTGCAACAATCAGCAGGCTGATCAGCGGATCAATCCAGTTGAAACCGCTGAAATAGATGGCGATGCCGCCAACCACCACGCCCGCCGACACACCGGCATCAGCCATCATGTGCAGAAAGGCGCCCCGAATGTTGATGTCTTCCTTCTGTCCGCGAACGAACAGCATTGCGGTGCCGAAATTGATGACAATACCAAGCGAAGCAACGATGATGACCGTGGTCGACGCGATCGGACTGGGTGCGCTGAAAAGCTCGATCGCCTCCCATGCAATGGCACCGCAGGCGACCAGCAGAAACAGCCCGTTGAGCAAAGCAGCCAGAATAGAAGATCCGCCCAGACCATAGGTAAACCGTTTGCTCGGTGGTCGTTTGGCCAGCTCCGCCCCGGCCCACGCGACGGCCAGACCGAGAACATCGGAGAGATTGTGCCCGGCATCCGCCAACAATGCCATAGACCCGGCCAACAGGCCGAATATGACTTCTACGACAATATATATGATATTGAGCGAAATTCCGAGCGCGAAGGCGCGGCTGAAATTTGTCGGCATATGGCCGTGTGGGCCGTGGCGATCATGATGGCTGTGAGTAAAATGACCGTGATGATGACCGGCGGACATCTGCGCTCCGACTATTGCAATACGAATGTTTAAATCTTCGATTACACGGAATAGTCAGAGCGGTCTATGCATATTGGACAGTATTTTCCGTATGTTATATCATCTGGCTCTGCCCGAATGCCTGGGTCAGTCGACAATCAGGCCAATCGCCAGATAGATGATAATCGCGGAACCGAAGCCAAATATCGTTGCAAGAACGAAGATGATGCGCAACAAATTGGCATCCATACCGCTCCAATTGGCCAAGCCGGAGCAGACGCCCATCAGCTTGCCGTTGGCCTTGTCGAGTTTCAGTTTATTTTTCATGGGTTGCTTGCTTTCTTTTCTGGATGAGACGGGTTCCGGCCAGCTGCCGGATACTGGGTCGGAGCTTTTGTTTTTAGCGGCCATCAGATCACCATCGACGATGCGTTAGTGACGGCTGGCAAAATGCTTGCGCCGACAAATAAGGCGGCTGAAACGGCTGCGGCGAAGGCGGCAGAGAAGGAGTTTTGGAGATTGTGTGACATGAGTTGTACTTTCCTGAATTAAAGTGGATTAGGCTACGACCGAAGCGACATTGCCAACGGCTGGCCCGACACTGGCGCTAACCAGTACAGCGGCAGAGAAAATGGCGGCGACGGCTGCGGAGATATTCGAGAACATTTGGATTTCCTTTCATCTTGAATCTGTTTTCGCATCGCTGCGAAGATGCCTGATACATTGCAGGACCCGTGCCATTTCTATAATAATCTTTATAATCAATGCCTTGCCTGAAATTCCTTTCGCTTAGAAAATTGCGATTGACCGATACTTAGTAATTTTCACTAATTATTGGGATCGCCTGTTCCGGAAGCCGTCATTTGTGGGCTGTGCTCCGAATTCGCTTCTAATCGCGTTGGACGAAAGCTAGTGACCAGCGCTGTGATGACCCTGTCTCAGCTCACTTTGCACAACTTCCGCAACTATGCGGAATTGCGCCTGAACGCCGCGCCCGGTTTCATGGTGTTCAGTGGCGCCAACGGCGCTGGCAAGACCAATATTCTGGAAGCCGTGTCGCTACTCGCACCTGGCCGCGGCCTGAGACGCGCGGCGCTGAGAGACATCGCCCGCCAAAGTGGCCCGGGCGATTTTGCCGTCGCCGCGCAACTCGACGATGTGCATCTGGGAAGCGGCACCAGCATCGAGACACCGGAACGACGCAAGACCCGGATCAACGAGGCAACGGTCCCGACCAACGATCTTGCTGAGTGGTTGTCGATATTGTGGCTGACCCCCGCGATGGACCGGCTGTTCACGGAAGGTGCGTCAGGGCGCCGCAATTTTCTGGACCGGCTCGTGACAGCTTTGGAACCTTCCCATGCGCGCAATTGCGCCCGCTATGAAGCGGCGCGACGCGAACGGAACAAGCTACTCTCCGATCCCTATCCGGCGGACAAGGACTGGATCGACGGCCTGGATACCCAGTTGGCACAATATGGGGCTTATGTCGCAGAGGCCCGCGGGCAGATGATAGCCGCATTGAACCACCGACTGGAGCAATCAGAAAGCAATATATTCGCCACTCCAACCGTGGAACTCGCGGATGGGCAGATGCGCAGCGAACAGCAATTGTATCGGATGCTACAGCAGAACATGGCAGCCGACCGAGCGGCTGGCCGCACCATAAGAGGCCCGCATCGAACTGACCTTCATGTGATTCATTCGGCGAAACAGCAGCCTGCCGAAAAATGCTCCACCGGCGAGCAAAAGGCGTTACTCTTCTCGATCATTTTGGCCCACGCGGATCTGATCGCCGAGCGGCGTGACGCCCGGCCGATATTGCTGCTCGATGAAGTCGCCGCCCATCTGGATCCACAACGCAGGGCAGCACTCTTCGGCAAGCTGGCAGAAAGAGGCGGTCAAGTCTGGCTGACGGGCACCGAACCCGACCTGTTCAAAGACATTCCGGCCGATGCCTTGCATTTCGAAGTGTCGGACGGAACCGTCACCCGCCGGTAAGATGACCCAAGAGGCAAATATGGTTTACGGATGATTCACCATGATCATTAGCTTCGGCTTTTCGCCGGATCGCTATCGCTGTTGCAATGAACGGACCGGCTCTCAGAGACATATTAATCACCATTCGCAACGCGATCATTCCGATCCTGCTGGCTTTGCAGGCGCTCATGATGCCTGTGCCGGCCCATGCAAATGATTATCTGCAATGCGTCCCCTTTGCCCGTGAACTCAGCGGCATAAGGATCTATGGCGATGCCCACAGCTGGTGGGATCAGGCGGAAGGGGCCTATCAACGCGGAACGATGCCCGCAGAGGGCGCGGTCCTGTCATTGCCGAGCCATGGTTCCATGCGACTTGGCCATGTCGCCGTTGTCCGGGAGATTGTAGATGATCGCACGATTCTGATCAGCCATGCCAACTGGTCACCGATCAACGGTCGGCGCGGGCAGATCGAACGCCGCGTTGCGGCTCGGGATGTCTCGGAAGCCAATGATTGGAGCAAGGTGCGTATCTGGTATGCACCGATCGGCAAGCTGGGCACGACTGCCTTTCCGGTAAACGGCTTCATTTACCCTGAAAAGCCGAATCGACAGAGCGAACGACAATGGGCGTCTTCCCAATCAGGATCTCAGAGCCGCCGACAAAACCGTCAGCTGCTTGACCGGGGACTGAAAGCCGAGCTTGCCCAAACCGCCAATCGGGAACGACCGACTGACGGCACTCCAAGAGACCTTATCGGAGAATTGCTGGACAGAGTGGGCAGCTGAGTCCAGATTGGAACTCCATGTTTCAGCCGGATCTCCCAAATGATTAAGACCACGCCCTCATGCCTTGTCATTCTAGCCGGCGGCCAGTCAACCCGCATGGGAAGCGACAAGGCGATCGTCCACTTTGAAGGGCAGCGGTTGATCGACAGACTGATTGACCGTTTTGCCGGTGTGGCTGACCGGATTTTGCTATCGGGGCGGCACGATTACGGAACCGGACTGGCAGTCATCAACGACAAACCGGATGCGCCGGACGGTCCGGTCGGCGCTGTCTTATCGATCGCGGCTACATTACCAGACTTGCAGTCAGACTGTAGCGGGTTTGTCACCCTGCCCGTCGACGCGCCGCACGCGCCGACCGATCTTATCAAGCGGCTGTCGGCGAACGGCACCTGCACCGTGGCGCAGGACCAGGAACGCATCCATCCGACCTTTGCCTATTGGCGTTGCGATGTAGTCAATGCCGTCGGAACGATCTCCCAACCCGGCGAGCGTGCCCCTTCCCTGCATTGGCTTACGCGCCAATGTGAAGCGACGCCAGTCACTTGGCCCGACAGCCGACCATTCATCAACGTCAACCGCCCGGAAGATCTGGCCACCGCTGCGAAGATCAAAAAAGCCGGCGCTTGAGGGGAAGCACCGGCTTTCTGTAGCAGTGACAATCACTGCAGATTATATGTCAGCAACGATGTGCCTAGTCGAGACGACGGATTTCCTTCTTGGTCAGGCTGGTGACCAGCTTGCCGTCGGTGTTCGACAGGGTCGAAGCTTCGATGCGACGGACCTTGCCCTTGTAGATGACCAGAAGATCGCCGGAATCCAGAACCCGGTTTACTTTGGCGACGCTGGCGCCGCTAGCATCGAACAGGCGATCGTTACGCTCAACTTCGGCAGCCGAAGCAGCTGGAACAGTGAAAGACAGCGCGGTAGCCGCGAGGATGAGGGATGTCAGTTTACGCATGGTTTTACTCCATTGGTTTTAAATTCGTCCTGCAACTATGGCCGGCGACCTTTAAGTTGCAATATGAAATGCTGCACCTGCGAGTTGCATTTTTGCAATTGACCGAAAAACACCTGCATGAAGCTGAACTACAAGGCAGTTACCCCCTTATGCTGCATGTGCGACCCTCTACTCAATTTACTAGTCTGAAGAGGTTTTCATGATCCGATATGCCACAACGCTCACTATGGCGACCCTTCCTGAAACCGCGCTGGCCCGTCAACATGACACCACGGGGGAGATATCGGCACTGATCGACGCCTGGTCGAGGGTTTGGGAATTTTTCAGATTGTCAAAGAGCCTGTCTCGGATGCGGCGAGAAATCTGTCAGGAAGATAAAATATCGTAACACATGTAGGAAAAGCTTTTCCAGGTGCGATCAGAATTCTCATTGCACGCATAAGGGTGGCCCGGATCGACCGGACCACCCTCATTAGACCTGTTGTATTTTTCAGGCCTAACTAAATGCCGGTTCCAGCGGTCGCGAGACTTTCATCTCACCGGTGACGCGCGAGAATTTCTCGCGTGTTTCGGTGTTGAGCGCGGCCAGCTTGCCGTCCAGATAGCGGGCCCGTTTCAGGCGCTTCTGACGAGTCAGGAACGGATTTTGCGGCGTCGGCATCGCGTCGACATTGGCCGTGAAATATCCCGCTTTGCGCGACAGATCTGCTTGGGCGAGATAAGGTTTTGGCGCTGCGGCGACCCGGCGATGGCCGAGTGTCACGCTGCGGTCGGGGTTACCAGAAGCTGTCCCCAATGCCGACAGACTGTCGGTAAGGTCGGCGAAATTCGACTGGGGGACCGCCTCGTTGTTCGGCATCCCGGCCGCATTATTTTGCTGATCCGCTACCGGATCAAGATCTGCCCGTAGGGCTTCCCGGGCCGGGTCAGGCTGTGCTGCCGCGGTCAGCGAAGCTGGAAGGGGCTCGTTGCTATGGACAGCGGTTGCGGCCTCACCCTTGCTTTTGCGTCGGCGGCTGGCTGCGTAAGCCCCGGCCCCGCTAACGCCCAGCAAGGCTGCGAGTGCGGCTAGCAGACCCCAGTCGGCGTCGGCCTCTCTGGAAAGAACTTGAGGCGAGGTTGTGACCTCAGTTGACGGTTGAACCCCGGAGGCGGCAGCAACCATTGCAGCCGAATCTTCGCTGCCGGAACTCGGAACAGTCTCTCCATCTGTGGGAGCCGCTGATTGTCCTGAAACAGCGCTCGCAGCAGGACTATTGGAAGCGATTGCATCGGCCGGCCTCTCTTGTGCGCCGGCCGAAGCTGCCGGTGTTTTCGCCTCTACAGCCTTGGCTGCAGCAGTCTGACGCTCCTGTTCCTCCCGTTCGATCTGTGCCATCGCTTCAGGTGCGACAGTTTCTGCATCGAAACCACCGCGGCGCACCAGATCTTCTGCCCGCTCCGGAGCAACCGCCGGCTCAGGCTTTGCTTCCACTGCAGGCGGGCTAGCGGTGGGAGGTGCGGCGATAGTAGGGGTGATTGTCGGTTCAGCCGTCGGCGCAGGCTGTGGCGATGCCACTGGCGGAGCCAGAACCGGCGCAGTCATTTTTGGCGGTGTTGGTGCGGGCATTTCCTGTGCGTGCCCAGGTGCGGCAACCATGCCGACCGAAATCGCGACAATGCTAATCATAGACAGACTGCCGGCAGTCCTTGCCGGCAAATCACTATCAAGCCCCTTGTTGATATTTCTAGTTATCCTGGTGCTCGTGGTCATCTCGTATCTCCTAATGTGGTGCGCAATAAACACCGGAAAATGACACTCGTATCCCGCACCAGAGACAGAATGAGGGAAAAAGAGAGACGAACCGAGTTCCTGAACGCTCTATTCATACAGCGTTCAGTGAAAGCCTACGCTCATTAAACCAACGTTCATGTAATTACAGAATTTTTAATAGAGTAATTAAATATAGATTATCTTGTTTCTTTTTTCTTGGCGAATTTCATTTGCTCTGAAAATGAGACGTGGCTCGGTACTAGAGCCCTATACCCGGTGATTGTTCACTCCCACCAGTAAGCCGCACGTTTCCTGAAGCCTGTCACCACCTCAATCATAGCCTGCGGATCTTGCCGCCAGCCCAGAAGATGATTTCGCGGCTATCGGGGATCCAGTCCATGTTCGGATAGACGCCGGTCACCGTTCAGGTCTCCTGCACATCCTGATCGAGATCGTCATAGACCTTGCGCTCGATACCGGATTCCAGATCCTTCACATAAAGCTTGGACCGCGTCATTTCGCGGCGAACGAAGGCGACCTTCTTGCCATCGGGCGCATAGATTAGCTCGCCGAGTTCCTTCTGGTGTTTTCGCTGGGCTTTTTGACCAGCGGCACGCCGCCGCCGGAAACATGGTAAAGCCAGATTTCGCCCGTTCTCAACGACCGCGTTGTGGTGAAATGCTTTTTCGCGACGATATAGCAGCCATCTGGGCTCCAGCTGGGCTGGTTGAGCAGACGGATTTCTTCCTTGGTGACCTGTCTTTTGTCACTGCCGTCGCGGTTCATGATCCAGATATTGTCGCCACCGCCGCGATCAGAGGTAAAGGCAATGCGCTTGCCGTCAGGCGAAAACCGCGGCTGCACATCCCACGCCAGCCCTTCGGCCATCAGGACTGATATCGACATCGATCCAGCTGCCCTCGTCGACATTTATCGGCACCTGCCTGATCGTCGCGCCGGCGGGGGCTTTGACAGCCCATTCCCTCTCGTCCGGCTTGTCCTGCTCCAATGCAGCTCCAGAACCAAACAGGGTCGCAAGAACCGAAACCAGACTATATTTCATATCAATCCCCGGAAAATAAACGCGTTGATCTCTCCACCCTGTTCCAGATTGGGAACGGAAGGAACATCGAACTGCCATGGTCGACTATGTCCTGAAACCAAAATGCTGATGGTAGCTTTCCACCACTTGCGCCAAAGTCGACAGGGCCAACGTCGCCGGGTCTCGCGTCGAAGGGATCAGACCGATCGGTGCGACCATCCGGTCGCTTTCCTCTGCCGAAACGCCGATTTCAGCCAGATTTTGCAGGCGATGTGCATGAGTTTGGCGGCTGCCCATCGCTCCGACGAAGAAGGCAGGCGAAGACAAGGCCTGCTTCATCAATGCCGCCTCCCAGTCATGATCGTGAAAATAGAAAATGCAGGCCGTCCACGGATCAGGATCGAGCAGCGGCGTTGGCCGGGGCGTTTTCAGCAGATCGGCGGACATCGCCATGCTCTTGACCATATCGATGACACCGGCGTCAGAGGACAGGACAGCGCAGTCGATGCCATAGCTGTGGGATAGCCGGGCTAGACTTTCGACCGATGGACCATGTCCCAATATGGCGACCTTCGCGGCTGGAATATGATGCACGAGAATCTGCTGGTCGGACCGCTCCACCGCTGCCCGGTGGTCCGCCCCTGCTTCGCAGCGAAAGCCAGCATGTTGCCGGTCGAGAATGAGCGTCCATGGCTCCCGCCGCTCGATCCGGCCAAAACTGTCAGTGACCATCGCTGCATCTGCTATCGGCGTGAAAAGCAGGTCGATGCCACCACCGCAGGGCAGCCGGATATCAAGATAGGGAGAATCAGCCCCAAATCTTATCTCGCGCGGCTGACCGCCTTTGATGACATCCAGAGCTTCGGCGACCACGGCGGCCTCGACGCATCCGCCGGAGAACGACCCCACAGACGAGCCATCTTCCGCGACCGCCATATGCGCACCCGGATTACGCGTCGACGCACCGGTAACGGCGATCAGCGTGATCAGGACAATTTTCTGCTTCGCTGCGGCCTTTTGCTGCAGGAACTGAAAGATGGGAAAAATATTGTTCAAGCGTGACTGTCCCGTCATAAATCGTTAAAAATTGACGGATTGGTCCATGCCGCAAACGGGCTTTTTCGGCAATCGCCATGCCGCCCTGGCGAGAAGATTGCCTCTCCGCTCTGTCTTTTGACAGGCGGCAAGATTGGCAATTCCTGACATATTTAATCGGGATTGCCCCGCCATCCGTAGCGGCAATCAATCTTCACGCAATGTTTCTTTGCCCCTCTGGATAAAACTTATCTTCAAAATGCGTAAAAATCCATCTAGGAGCATCTTAATTACAAACATCCTATCGAAATATGAGGACGGAATATGAGTTTCCCGCCACCGCAAGGCCTGTATGATTCAAAGAACGAACATGACGCATGTGGCGTCGGTTTCGTCGCGAATATCAATGGCGAGCAATCCCATCTGACGGTGAAGCGTGGGCTGGAGATTCTGGTCAATATCGATCACCGCGGTGCTGTTGGCGCCGACCCGTTATTGGGCGACGGTGCAGGTATATTATTGCAGATTCCCGATGCTCTGCTGCGGGATTGGGCGGAATCCGAAAATCTAACCCTGCCGGCCATCGGTGACTATGCTGTCGCCATGTGCTTCCTCCCGTCGGACCCGGCGGAAGCGGAATATGCGACCACGCATTTCGAACGATTCATCGCCAAGGAAGGGCAGGATTTTATCGGCTGGCGCGATGTGCCAATCGACACCACGGGCATCGGCAAGGCGGTGCTCGACCAGATGCCACTGATTCGCCAGGCGATCGTTGGCAAAGGCGAAACGCTGGCCGATCAGGATGCGTTCGAACGCAAGATCCTGGCCGTCCGCAAACAGATACACAATCCGCTCGATGGAATCGCGGAAAAGAACAACATGCCGGGCCTGTCCGAATTTTATATGCCCTCCTTTTCGACGAAAACCATCGTCTACAAGGGGCTTTTGCTCGCCGATCAGGTCGGATCCTTCTACAAGGATCTGGAGAACCCTCTTACCGCCTCGGCCGTGGCCATGGTCCATCAGCGTTTCTCGACCAATACCTTCCCGTCGTGGAAACTGGCGCACCCCTATCGCTTCATCGCCCATAATGGTGAGATCAACACGGTTCGTGGCAATGTAAACTGGATGAACGCCCGGCGCCGGACCATGGAATCCGATCTGCTGGGTTCCGATCTCGACAAGATGTGGCCGCTGATCCCGCACGGCCAATCCGATACAGCCTGCCTCGACAATGCGCTGGAGCTTCTGGTCGCCGGTGGCTATTCCCTGCCCCATGCCGTGATGATGCTGATTCCGGAAGCCTGGGCCGGCGATCCGACGATGGATGCCGACCGCCGGGCCTTCTACGAATATCACGCTGCGCTGATGGAGCCATGGGATGGGCCGGCTGCCGTTGCCTTTACCGACGGACGCCAGGTTGGCGCGACGCTGGACCGCAACGGCCTGCGCCCTGCCCGCTTCTGCGTCACCGATGACGGCCATGTGATCATGGCGTCGGAATCCGGTGTCCTACCCGTCAAGGAAGACAATATCGTCCGCAAGTGGCGCTTGCAGCCGGGCAAGATGTTGCTCATTGATATGGAACAGGGCCGGATCATCGAGGATGAAGAGATCAAGGCTGATCTCGCCCAGGCCAAGCCTTATGCGAAATGGCTGGAATCAACACAATATAACCTGAAAGATCTCGACCTCGACGATCTCGACGACGTCGATGCGCCAAAGAGCAACGGGCTTGAAGATCCCGCCGCACTGCTCGATCGGCAGCAGGCGTTCGGCTATACTCAGGAAGATATCACAAAATTCCTCGAGCCCATGGCGAGCGACGGGATCGATCCGATCGGGTCGATGGGTACCGACACACCGATTGCCGTTCTGTCCGGCAAGCCCCGCCTGTTGTATGATTATTTCAAACAGAATTTCGCCCAGGTCACCAACCCGCCGATCGATCCGATCCGTGAAGAGCTGGTGATGTCGCTGGTCTCGATGATCGGCCCCCGCCCCAATTTGCTGGGTCATGACGCCGGCACGCACAAGCGTCTCGAGGTTGACCAGCCGGTCCTCACCAATGCGGATTTGCTGAAAATCCGTTCGGTTGAAGAAGCGCTCGATGGCGCTTTCCGGACAGAGACTATCGACATTACATGGGATGCAGCGACCGGTGCCGCCGGCCTGGAAATGGCGCTGAAGGAAATGTGCTGGGCGGCGACGGAAGCCGTGCTTGCAGACCGCAATATTCTCATTCTGTCCGACCGGGCCAAAGGCCCCGACCGAATCGCGATGCCCGCCTTGCTCGCCACCGCCGCTGTGCACCATCACCTGGTCCGTCAGGGCCTGCGTATGCAAACCGGTCTCGTGGTCGAAACAGGCGAGGCGCGCGAAGTGCATCATTTCTGCGTGCTTGCGGGTTATGGTGCGGAGGCGATCAATCCATATCTGGCTTTTGAAACGCTGGAAGAAATCCGCGTTCGTCGCGAACTGCCGCTGACCCAGCAGCAGGTCGAGCAGAATTATATCAAGGCGATCGGCAAGGGCATTTTGAAGGTCATGTCGAAAATGGGCATCTCGACCTATCAGAGCTATTGCGGCGCGCAGATTTTTGATGCGGTCGGCCTCTGCAGCGAATTTATCGAGAAATATTTCACCGGCACGGCGACGATGATCGAAGGCGTCGGTCTGGCGGAAATCGCCGAAGAAACCGTGTCCCGCCACAGCGAAGCCTATGGCGACAATCCGATCTATCGGAACATGCTCGATGTCGGCGGTATCTACGGCTACCGGATTCGCGGCGAAGATCATGCCTGGACGCCGGCCAATGTCGCCAATCTTCAGCATGCTGTGCGCGGAAACGACCCGAAAAATTATGCGGAATTCGCGCGATCGGTCAACGAACAGAGCGAGCATCTGCTGACCATCCGCGGACTGATGGAATTGACCAAGGCCGATGAACCGCTCGACATTTCCGAAGTGGAACCGGCCTCTGAAATTGTGAAACGGTTTGCCACAGGGGCGATGAGCTTCGGTTCTATCAGCCGCGAAGCACATACGACGCTTGCCATCGCGATGAACCGGATTGGCGGCAAATCCAATACCGGTGAAGGCGGCGAAGAGCCGGATCGCTTCCTGCCCATGGCCAATGGCGACAGCATGCGCTCGGCGATCAAGCAAGTGGCCAGCGGCCGTTTTGGTGTGACCGCCGAATATCTGGTCAATGCCGACGATATCCAGATCAAGATGGCCCAGGGCGCCAAGCCCGGTGAAGGAGGCCAGCTGCCGGGCAGCAAGGTCGACAAGAATATCGGCAAGGTCCGCCACTCGACACCGGGCGTCGGACTGATCTCGCCGCCACCGCATCATGACATCTACTCGATCGAGGATTTGGCGCAGCTGATCCACGATCTGAAAAATGTGAACACCGGTGCCCGTGTTTCGGTGAAACTGGTTTCCGAAGTGGGTGTCGGCACGGTTGCCGCCGGCGTGTCCAAGGCGCGCGCCGATCATCTGACGATTTCCGGTTATGACGGCGGTACCGGAGCATCGCCGCTGACCTCGCTGACCCATGCCGGATCGCCATGGGAAATCGGCTTGGCAGAAACCCAGCAGACCTTGTTGCTGAACGGACTGCGTTCGCGGATTTCTGTGCAGGTCGATGGCGGCCTGCGGACCGGTCGCGATGTCGCGATCGGCGCGCTTCTCGGCGCCGACGAATTCGGATTTGCCACCGCGCCCCTGATTGCTGCAGGCTGCATCATGATGCGCAAATGCCATCTCAACACCTGCCCCGTCGGGGTTGCGACCCAGAATCCGGAATTGCGCAAGAAATTTACCGGGCAGCCGGAATATGTGATCAACTATTTCTTCTTCGTGGCGGAAGAACTGCGCCAGATCATGGCCGAAATGGGCTTCCGCACGATCGAGGAAATGGTCGGCCGCGTCGACCGGATCAACATGAACAAGGCTCTGCGTCACTGGAAAGCCGAAGGCGTCGACCTGTCTCGCCTGCTGCACGAAGTCGTGCTGCCGGAAGGTGAAACCCTCTATCAGACGATGACGCAGGACCATGGCCTGGATGCCGCGCTTGACAAGGATCTGATCGCGGCCGCAGCGCCGGCTCTCGACAATGGCCAGACCGTCAAGATCGAACGCAAGGTCAAAAACGTCAACCGGACCGTCGGCGCGATGCTGTCGGGCGAGGTCGCTAAAAAATACGGCCATGCCGGCCTGCCCAACAATACGATCCAGCTGCAATTCGAAGGTGTTGCGGGGCAAAGCTTCGGGGCCTTTCTCGCTCATGGCGTGACCGCCGAACTGGTCGGCGATGCCAATGACTATGTCGGCAAGGGACTGTCCGGTGGCCGCGTGGTTGTCAAACAGCCCACTCATGTCGATCGCAATCCGACCGAGAATATCATCGTCGGCAATACCGTGCTCTATGGTGCCGTGGCTGGCGAAGCCTATTTCAACGGCGTGGCCGGCGAGCGTTTTGCTGTCCGCAACTCCGGCGCGGTCGCGGTTGTCGAAGGCACCGGCGATCATGGCTGTGAATATATGACCGGTGGCGTGGTTGCCGTGCTCGGCAAAACCGGTCGCAATTTCGCGGCCGGCATGTCCGGTGGTGTCGCCTATGTCTATGACGAGGACGGTCTGTTCCGTCAGCGTTGCAACATGGCAATGGTCGACATCGAGACGATCGAAGCCGACGCCGAGGACGGAGAAGACACGGCATTGCCGCAGCAGCTTCCCGTCGATGTGAACGACTATGGCATGGGCGACATGCTCTATCACGATGCAGCACGGCTGCGGATTCTGCTGGAGCGTCACAAGCTTTATACCGGCAGCGCGAGGGCGAGCGAAATTCTCGACAATTGGGATGAAGCCCTCGGCCGTTTCGTGAAGGTCATGCCGCGCGATTACGCGTCGGCCCTGAAACAACTCGAAGCCGAGCGTCTTGAGACGATCGTCGCTGCAGAATGAACGAAGAAATTGGAGTAGACCGTGGGTAAAGTAACAGGCTTTCTCGAGATAGACCGCAAGGAAGCGGCATATGCCGATCCCAAGGAGCGGCTGACACATTATAAGGAATTCACGATTCCGCTGCCGGAATCGGAAATCAGGGACCAGGCGGCCCGCTGCATGGATTGTGGTATTCCCTATTGCCATAATGGCTGTCCGGTGAACAATATCATCCCCGACTGGAACAATCTGGTCTATGAAGATGATTGGAAAACGGCGCTCGAAACGCTGCATTCGACCAATAATTTTCCAGAATTTACCGGACGGATCTGCCCGGCCCCTTGCGAAGCGGCCTGCACGCTGAATATCGACGACGTACCGGTGAATATCAAATCAATAGAATGCGCGATTGTCGATCGCGGCTGGGAAGAAGGCTGGATAGCGCCCCAGATAGCGGAAAAGAAATCCGGCAAGTCGGTCGCCGTTGTCGGCTCTGGTCCCGCAGGCATGGCTTGCGCCCAGCAACTCGCGCGCGCCGGCCACAATGTCACTCTATTCGAGAAAAATGACCGGATGGGCGGACTGCTGCGTTACGGCATTCCCGATTTCAAGATGGAAAAGCATCTGATTAACCGGCGTCTCGTTCAGATGGAAGCCGAGGGCGTCGAATTCCGCACCAGCACCGAGGTCGGCGTGTCCGTTTCGGTCGAATCTCTGCAGGAAAATTACGATGCAGTGGTCATGTCCGGGGGTGCCGAAAAACCGCGCATGCTGGATATTCCGGGCTATGAAATGTCCGGGGTCCGTCTCGCAATGGAATTTCTGACCCAGCAGAACAAGCGCAATGCAGGCGATGATGAAATGCGTGCCGCGCCGCGCGGCACAATCAGTGCGACCGGCAAGCATGTCATCGTCATTGGCGGAGGCGATACCGGATCCGACTGCGTCGGCACATCCAATCGCCAGGGGGCCGCGTCGGTCACACAGATCGAGATCATGCCCAAGCCGCCGGAGAAGGAAGACAAGACATTCTCCTGGCCGGACTGGCCCCTGAAGCTCCGCACCTCGTCCAGCCACCTGGAAGGCTGCGAACGCGACTGGGCGATACTCGCCAAACGGGTCGTCGGGACCAATGGCAATGTCGAAGGGCTGGAATGCGTTCGGCTTGAATGGGTAGACGGCCAGATGCAGGAGATTGAAGGCAGTGAATTCACTTTGAAGGCCGACCTGATCCTGCTGGCCATGGGCTTTGTCGGTCCGCGCCAGATGGGACTGGTCGACCAGTCGGAGGTCGAACTGGACGCGCGCGGCAATGTCGCGGCCAATGTTGTGGACTATACCACCAGCAAGGACGGCGTGTTTGCCTGCGGAGACATGCGTCGGGGCCAGAGCCTTGTCGTATGGGCGATCCGCGAAGGCCGCCAATGCGCGCGAGCCGTGGATCTTCAGTTGATGGGCGAAAGCAAGCTACCACGCTGAGCGTGGCCGGAACAGCTGCCGTTCCCCGTTTCCCAACCCACAAAAAAAGCCTCGCTGGATGCCAGCGAGGCTTTTTTTTGGCAGAATGGAGATGGCATTGATCGCGGACCGCGGCGCATCGTGCAGCAATGATGCCGCAGCGAGGTCAGCATAGGCAAAGCAACCGGGATTCAGCCTTGGCGGGCTTTATAATTAGGGAGTGGGGAATGTTGGTTGCGGGAGTAGGATTTGAACCTACGACCTTCAGGTTATGAGCCTGACGAGCTACCGGACTGCTCCATCCCGCGCCAACGTTTCTGGATGGGCTATAGAGCCGGACCAGAGAATCAAAAAAGCGGCCGGCCCTTTGAGGGACAGGCCGCTTTTGAAAAGGTGAATGGGTTATTTCCGCGTGACTATTGTTCATGCGCCTGCTGCAATGCCTGGCGACGACCTACTCTTCCATGCCTTGAGACAAAGTACCATCGGCGCAACCTGGTTTCACGGCCGAGTTCGAGATGGGATCGGGTGGGGCACAGGCGCTATGGCCACCAAGCAATGAAGCAGGCGCATAAGCTGTAATCACGGGTTATTTAATCGATGTGGCAAGATGATGCACGGTTTTTTGAAGCCGTGCATATTGACCATGGGCCGAGCTTAATTGTCCGTTCATCCGGCAACATGCTGTTTCCAACATTGTTGTTGATGGCGGGATTCTACAAGCGCGAATTGAGTAATTAGGACTGGTTAGCTTCATGCGTTACCGCACTTCCACACCCAGCCTATCAACGTGGTGGTCTTCCACGACTCTATGATAACTTATCTCGAGGGAGGCTTCCCGCTTAGATGCTTTCAGCGGTTATCCCGTCCATACATAGCTACCCAGCAGCACGCCTGGCGGCATGACTGGTACACCAGAGGTATGTTCAACCCGGTCCTCTCGTACTAGGGTCAACTCCTCTCAATTATCGACGCCCACGGCAGATAGGGACCAAACTGTCTCGCGACGTTCTGAACCCAGCTCACGTACCACTTTAATTGGCGAACAGCCAAACCCTTGGGACCTGCTCCAGCCCCAGGATGTGATGAGCCGACATCGAGGTGCCAAACGATTCCGTCGATATGAGCTCTTGGGAATCATCAGCCTGTTATCCCCGGCGTACCTTTTATCCGTTGAGCGATGGCCCTTCCACGAGGGACCACCGGATCACTATGACCGACTTTCGTCTCTGCTCGACTTGTCAGTCTCGCAGTCAGGCTGGCTTATGCCATTGCACTCTAACAGACGGTTTCCAACCGTCCTGAGCCAACCATCGCGCGCCTCCGTTACTCTTTAGGAGGCGACCGCCCCAGTCAAACTACCCGCCACAGAGGGTCCCTGATCCGGATAACGGATCTAGGTTAGACACCAGAAAACAATAGGGTGGTATTTCACATTATGGCTCCACTCGGACTGGCGCCCAAGTTTCAAAGCCTCCCACCTATTCTACACAATTCTTTCCTAATGCCACTCTGAAGCTGCAGTAAAGGTGCACGGGGTCTTTCCGTCTAACCGCGGGTACTCCGCATCTTCACGGAGAATTCAATTTCGCTGAGCATATCCTGGAGACAGTGGGGAAGTCGTTACGCCATTCGTGCAGGTCGGAACTTACCCGACAAGGAATTTCGCTACCTTAGGACCGTTATAGTTACGGCCGCCGTTTACTCGGGCTTCAATTCAAGACTTTCATCTCTCCTCTTAACCTTCGAGCACCGGGCAGGCGTCAGACCCTATACGTCGTCTTGAAGCCGACTTAGCAGAGTCCTGTGTTTTTGCTAAACAGTCGCTACCCCCCAGCTTGTGCCCCCTGCCAAAAGTTGCCTTCTGGCAGGGCCTCCTTCTCCCGAAGTTACGGAGGTAATTTGCCGAGTTCCTTCAGGATACTTCTCTCAAGCGCCTTGGTATACTCTACCTGCCCACCTGTGTCGGTTTCGGGTACGGTCTATATGGTGGAGCTATTTCCTGGAACCTCTTCGAAGCCTGATCAATCCAATAAGATCAGACAACACACGAGATCCGTCACATTCCACCAGGTCACGGAATATTAACCGTGTTCCCATCGACTACCCCCTTCGGGCTCGTCTTAGGGGCCGACTCACCCTGCTCAGATTAGCTTTAAGCAGGAACCCTTGGGCTTTCGGCGACAGTGCATCTCACACTGTTTGTCGCTACTCATGTCAGCATTCGCACTTCCGATACGTCCACCGTCGGTTACCCTTCGGCTTCATCCGCTTACGGAACGCTCCGCTACCGCTCAGAATAAATTCTGAACCCTAAGCTTCGGTGCATATCTTTAGCCCCGTTACATCTTCGCCGCAGGAACCCTTATTTAGACCAGTGAGCTGTTACGCTTTCTTTAAAGGATGGCTGCTTCTAAGCCAACCTCCTGGTTGTTTTGGGATTCCCACATGCTTTCCCACTTAGATATGACTTGGGGACCTTAGCTGTAGGTTAGGGCTGTTTCCCTTTTGACGACGGACCTTAGCACCCGCCGTCTGTCTCCCGGACTTGTCTCTATGGTATTCGGAGTTTGGTTAGGTTTGGTAGGTCTCGCGACCCCCTAGCCCATCCAGTGCTCTACCCCCATAGGAAAACGTCCGAGGCACTACCTCAATAGTTTTCGCGGAGAACCAGCTATTTCCCGGCTTGATTGGCCTTTCACCCCTAAACACAACTCATCCAATAATTTTTCAACATTAAATGGTTCGGTCCTCCAGTGCGTGTTACCGCACCTTCAACCTGGTCATGCCTAGATCGCCGGGTTTCGGGTCTAATCCATCTAACTCATTCGCCCTATTCAGACTCGCTTTCGCTGCGCCTACACCTAACGGCTTAAGCTTGCTAGATAGATTAAGTCACTGACCCATTATGCAAGAGGTACGCGGTCACCCCACAAGGGGGCTCCCACTGCTTGTAAGCATTCGGTTTCAGGTACTGTTTCACTCCCCTAATCGGGGTGCTTTTCACCTTTCCCTCACGGTACTTGTTCGCTATCGGTCACATACGAGTATTTAGGCTTGGAGGGTGGTCCCCCCATGTTCAGACAGAATTTCACGTGTTCCGCCCTACTCGAGTCCTGATTGATCATTTTCGCATACGGGACTGTCACCCACTATGGTCAAACTTTCCAGAATGTTCTGCTAATTTACAATCAGGCACTGGCCTGGTCCGCGTTCGCTCGCCACTACTAACGGAATCTCGGTTGATGTCTTTTCCTCCGGTTACTGAGATGTTTCAGTTCGCCGGGTTCGCTTCACCAAGTCTATTTTATTCAACTCGGTGATATCCTTCCCCATTTACCCTCACCTTGTCGGACAGAAGCCCTTCAAGACAAAAGTAAATGGTGAGGATGGGTTCCCCCATTCGGAAATCGCTGGATCAAAGATTGCTCACATCTCCCCAACGCTTATCGCAGCGTGCCACGTCCTTCATCGCCTGTATGTGCCAAGGCATCCACCAAATGCTCTTACCTCACGCTTGAGAATCCACACCACCAACAACAAGATTGGAACAATCCTCCCACGCTCCTTGCATAAAAAAGCGCTTCAGATGACCAATTCGGCCTTGTCTGTATGATGCGGACAATTAATTACTCAGCCTTTAGTAATTCATAAATATGAATACTTGTGCCAATTATGATGCTCCAATCCAGCGAAAAACCGCCGAACCGAAACCGCAAAATTGCCACGGCATCGATTAAAAAAACCCATTCACAATGTCAAAGAGAGGTCGAAACCTCATTCGCCTGCAGATCGGAACCTGCAGGAAACTTTTGTCTTCATCTCTGGAGAAATGACGAATGCCGGGTGCGACCTGACGGCCTGCGTACCCTGCGCTTCGCTTGGGGAGTTTTTGCTGAAATCATGCCCCGCATGATTTCTAGTCGCAAAAACTGGTGGAGCCTATCGGGATCGAACCGATGACCCCCTGCTTGCAAAGCAGGTGCTCTCCCAGCTG